>JAIPCJ010000037.1 GCA_021738245.1 Methylotenera sp.
CCGACTGCGAGCTGCGCTTCTCGTCGATGCCCAGCAGCCATTCGAGGGCCGACTTGACGATGACGAGCTCCACGTCAGGCGCGACATCGCCAGAGTCCGTGTTGGCCGCGTTGAACTCGCGGATGGCCTCCAGCAGGGGATCGTCGACGGGCAGCGCCAGCAGGGCTTCGGCGAGCTTGACGTCGACATGCATGCGCCAGCGATCCGACACATGCAGGGGGCGCTGGAACGCGAACTCGTCTTTTGACCAGAAGTTGGTTGCGACGCCGTCACGCCGCCGCGTGGAGAACGCGAAACCGTGGGCCGAGCCGGGCGCGAAGTTCTGGACGACGAGGGTGTAGGCGTGGCTGTTCACGTAGCTGCCGTCGCTGACGAACAGGTGGCGCCCGGCCAGCGCGCTCAGGGTCAGGATCTCCTTGACCTGCCACACGCGCTCGAACATCGCCGGCGGCATGTCGGGCCCGGCGTGCCAGTCCGCCACTTCGACAATGACGCCGTGCTGGACGGCCTTGCCGGGCCGGTCGGCATAGGCCTTGAAGATCGCGTCGACGTGGGCCTTCGAAACCTGGGCGAGGGGCAGCGATTTGTCCTTGCGCCTGTAGGGGATCAGGCGCACGTCGCCCAGCGTCATTGGCTCGTCGAGACGGATCCATGGAAAGAAGGCGAGCTGCATGGGGCCGGGCCGGTTCAGGTCTTTGGCGCACTGCCCACGGCATCCCAACTCATACGATGGGCGCCGCTGACGGCGTCGTGACGCGCATCGTCTTCGCCGTGCACATAGATGCTGGTCGTGGCGATCGAGACGTGGCCGAGCGTGTCGCGCACGTGCTTGAGGTCGATCTGGTTGGACATGTTCGAGCCTGCGGTGTGGCGCAGCCAGTGGGCTGACGCCGCTTCGAGCTTCGCAGCCTGGGCGTCGCCACGGCCATCACTTCGCCACTGCTGAGCAGCGCGCGCGAAGATCTCTTTGAGGATGCCGTGGATGGCGCTGCGGGTCAGCGGCTCCGGCCAGGCCGGCGCTGGGTGGGTGGACCGGCGCCACGCGACGGGGAAGATCAGCGGCGACGGCTCGGACGTCTGCGGCAGGTCGCTCAGCTCCAAGGAGCGCCGGTATGTCATCAGTTCCACCATCAGCTCCGCCGTGGCCGGGATCAGGCGCTCCTTGTCGCCTTTGCCAGTGGCCTGAAGCCACCAGCGCTGATCGCCGCTCCTGGGATCCGAGCGCATGAAGAAGTCGCCCATTCCGTTGCCGACAACCTCAGATATGCGCAGGCCCCCGAGGAACATCAGGCTGAACAGCCAGCGGGCCCGCGCGTAGACCGCCCGCTGGCGCGGGGTCTCCCGCGGCAGCCCCAGGATGGTCTGCTGGACGGTATCCCAGAGGTCGCCCTCCAGGAAGCGCACCACGCGCGGGGGAGGTGCCTTGCGGCGGGTCCGGCTTAGCGAGAGGGGGTTGCCGGCAAGGTAGCCGGCCTCAACCAGCCACGACATCATGGAGTTGAGCACCACCATGGACTGGCGGATGCTGGCCTCGGACAGTGGCCCCGCGAAGGGGCGCCAGCGCGGGTCACGGCGGCCGGCCTTGCGGCCTGGCGCCATCACCCAACGGTCGGCCGGCTGCGGGTTGGCCAGGAAGCGGCGGTAGATCAGCAGGTCTTCGTGGGCCAGCGACGACAGCGGCTTGCTCCTCTCGACCAGCGCCCACAGCAGCAGGCGTTCGGCTTCGCGGCGGGCGTTGGCCAGTGTGTTGGGCCTGTCGGCGAATCGGGCAAGCCACGCCAACACAGCCTGCTGATCGGTGTCGGCGTCGAGCTGCCGGTTGCCCGCGCGCGACCGGTTCGAACCGTCGCGGCCGGTTAGTGCGTCAATGACGACGATTTCGCCGACGGGCGCGAGTCCAGCGGGCACCAAGGCGCCGGTTTCGGCGGGTTTTGGGGTCTCCATGGTTTTGCTGGCGGCCTTTCTAGAGAGTTTTGACACTATACGGTTAATGTCAAAACTCTTCAATCGAGCATTGGAAATCTAACGTATTACGCCGTAATATCAATGCTATGAGCACTGAAACCGAGATCCTGTCCGAAGTCGAGGTCTTGAAGGCTAAATTCGGCGATACGCGCGCGTTGTACCGCGAGGTCTGCGCTTTGCTGTTCTTCAGGTACGGGATCACGCCGACGGCCAATAAGCTCTACCAGTACGTGCGGCGCGGGTCGATGAACGTGCCGACCGAAGAGGTGGGCAAGTTCTGGGACGACCTGCGGCATCGGGCGCGCGTAGACATCCAGCATCCGGACCTGCCAGACCCGATCAAGGCCGTGGCTGCCGAGGCCATTGCTGCGCTATGGAGCCAGGCCACCGAGGCCGCCCGGGGTGAGCTGGCCGCGGCGCGGCTGGAATTCCAGCAGGAAGCCGAGCAGGCTCGCGCTGCGCGCGATGCGGCCGAGCAAGCGGTTGCAGGCCTGCACGCAGAAGCCGAGCAGCACCGAGCCGACATGGATCGGGCCCAAGCCGAGGCCCAGACCGTGCGGACGGAGCTGGAGGCGGAGCGCCGAGCCCACGCCGGCACCCAGGCGCGGGTCCAGCAGATGCAAAGCCAGCTCGAGGAAGCCGGCCGCCAGCAGCAGGCGCTGCAGGACGGCTTCGCGGCCGAGCTGGCCAAGGCCCGTGAGGCCGTCGAGGCGGCCAACGCGCGCGCCGCCGGCGCCGAGCGGGGGGCGCTCAAGGAAATCGAGCAGGAGCGCCAGGCTCGGGCCCGGGCCGACAGCGCGGTCGAAGCCGCCCGCCAGAAGCTTTCGGAGGTCGAGGCTGCTGCTCGCGAGCAGGCAGTCCAGAACGCCGCCACGGCGACGCGCCTGGAGATAGACGCCAACCAGGCCAAGCTGGCGCTCGACGCGGCCGTCAAAGCCCGCGATGGCCTGGGCCAGCAAGTCGCAGAGTTGAGACAGCAGCTCGCAGACAGCCAGCAGGCGACGTCGCGTCACCAAGCCGAAGCTCAGACCTTGCAGGCGCTCGTGGAGCGCCTGACGCCACCGCCAGCGCCCGAGGGCAACACGACAACGGGCCGCACCAGTCGCCGCAAGGCGGGCGCTGGCGGGACGTGAGCGGGGCGACGTACAGCCCTGCGGACCCGAAGCTGGTGGCGGTGGCCAAGACCATCCATGACTTGGACGATCTGGTCCGGTTGATCCTCACGGGGCTTACCCGTACAAAGCCCTGGCAGCGCCAGCTTGCGTCACGACTGGGCGACGTCGACCGCTTGGTGCAGGTGTTGCGGTTGACCATCGCCATGGAAAAGCCGGATGTCCAGATCGTCGCTGCTGCGGAGGACGTCGCCGGCGCGTGCCGCCGCGCCGCGGCCTCGCTCGCCGGCAGCAGAGCAGACTTCCCGTCGCTGCAGGCGGTTGCGCTCGTCAGTGACCTTGGCGAGAAGCTTCGCGCAGCTATCACCAAGCAGGCTTAAGGATGTTTGCATGCGTCGGTCGCTACCCGGGTTGGTAGTGGCCGCACTTGGCGGCGGCCGATACGGTCCAGATGTGCTCAGTTAGGCCAAGTTCTCCATGCAAACGCACCTTATATGGTGTAGTCCTTAAAGGTGCGTGATGAGCCAATGCGGGCCGGAATCGACCCGCAATGAGTCTCAAGGCAGCAACCCCTAAATTCGGCCAGGCGCTTCGCGCCGTGCGGCTCGAACGTGGGCTGTCGCAGGAAGATTTCTACGAGGTCTCGGGCCGCACCCACCTCAGCCGCCTGGAGAACCAGGGCGCGAGCCCATCGCTGAACAAGGTTGCCCAGCTGGCGCAGACGATGGGCGTCCATCCCTTGACCCTGCTGACGCTGTCGTTCTGCAACAAGGGCAGCGCGGCTGAAGTCGACAAGGTACTTGCCGCGGTGCGCGACGAGATTGCCTCGTTCGAGAACCTTCAGCTGGGCACACGAGATCGGCATCGCAGAACCACGTGAACTCGATGCCCGAGGCGGCCGCTGCCGCCTTCGCCGCCGAGCTGGTGCAGCTCCGGCTGCAGGCGGGAATGAGCACGCACGAACTGGCCGAACGGCTGGGCATCCAACCCGCAGACGTCGCCCTCAGTGAGGCGGGACAGCGCTGCGTCGACGTGGTTGAGCTGTTCCACTGGTGCCACACATGCGGTTCATCGCTCGATGCCTTTGCTGAACGCATGGAACGGCGCCTGGCGCTGGCAGGCGTCCTGTCCAGCCACTGAGGCGAGCGTCACTTTTCGCCCGGCGCGCGCCGGCCATTCACCGTTGCAGATGACTTCTTGCGCGGCCTCGTGCGCAGGCGGACGCTGCTGAGCCAGCGCAACTCGTCGTCCAGTTCCTGCAGGAACTCCATGAAGTTGTAGTCCAGCGCCTCTATCCACTCCCGAAGCTCGATGACATTGAGGGTGGTGGCGCCGCTCTCGACATAGCTGACCCACCCCTGGCTGCGACCGAGCAGGTCGCCCAGGTCAGATTGGCGCAGCTGGCGTGACTCGCGCAGACCCTTGAGCTTCTTCAGGAAGGCTTCGTTGTGGCGGCTGTACAGGGATTTGGACATGGATTTCTCTCAGCCTCGCACCGTATCCCAGCCGTCTCCATATCAAGAATTTGCATATCGCAGGCCGGCTCAAAGAATCCGCGGCTTCCAGAACTCCGCCGACGCGTCTCCCCGCCGGCCACTTCAGCCCCATGTTCGTTTCGCACCCCGAGTACGAGTTCCCAATCCCTCCCGCCCTCGAAGAACCAGGCTGCCAGCACTGGCGCATGATGGAGCTGAGCCTGCACGCGCCATGGTTCCTGCTTTCGGTGGAAATCGTCGATCCGGATGTGCCCGACCTGGGCATCACGCGCACCCTGTGCATCGCCTGGGAGTACGACCTGGCCGACGTACTACGCCCGCTTGAGGCCGAACGGGTCAAAGGCATCGTCTGCATGATGCCGGCTTGGCAGTCGCCCACCGGCCAGTGGTGGTCGCGCGAGATCCGCGAAGTCTGGATCTACAGCTCGCCCGGTGGCAAGCACGTCGTGCTGGCCGACATCACGGGTGAGAAGTTCGACTGCGGCCTGATCCCGGAGCACGTCGGTGACGTCGACATGGAGCTGTTGCTACGCGTCGATCCGAAGCCTGCCGGCAAAGGCCCCAACCGCCGGACGCGCCGGGCCGCCCGCCACGGGCAGAAAAGCTCGTGAGCGGCGCGGGCAGAAACAGTGCTTCCGGCGCCGTGTCAGGCAGGCGCGACGAGCATCAGGTCGAACGCCACTTTGAGATCCGCAAGCAGATCATGCTGGGCTTCTTCAATGGCCGAGAGCAGTACGACGTGTTGATCAATCCGGGCCAGGGGACGCTCATGTTCAATGACCGCGATATCTACTGGCTGATCAACAACGAGCAGCGGATGTCGGACACGATCAACAACGCCATCCCAATCTGGCTCAGCGACGGCAGCATTGAAGAGGTGTTGGCGCCATTGAGCGCTTCGACAGCGGCTGACGAGACCTCAGGTCGAAGACATGAAGAGTAATCAGCCCCCATCGAGGCTGACTAGGCTCAAGCGTCTTCCCGACGGGACCCAGCAAGTGGTGTTGCCAGAAGGCACCGTGCCTTGGCGGTTGGGCCAGCGCGTGTGGTTCCAAGCCTGGCTCGGTCGAATTGAAGTCTCGCCGAAGCCGCAGGGCCGCCGCGGCGATCGCCGACACAGCAGCCGCATCCGGCGGGGCTTCAAGTCGCTGCTGAACAGGGGCTAGCCGCGTTGCTCGAAGGTGGCCCTACCTGCCAGCGGCCACCGCGGCGTCCTCGACCCATTGGCCGAGGTTTTCCCGGCCTTTGTCGTTGTTCCACTGGTAGTGCGGATAGCCCTTGACCCGCAGCGCGCAGCAGGTGGTGGTCTGCTCGTGCAGGTCCTTGATCTTGCTGATGTCGATGGTCAGGATGCCGTTGCCTCGGGCGATGCTCTGCTCGATCTCGTACTTGACCCATTTGCTCTTGTCGGTCTTCGCGCCGATGAGCACCACCGTGACCGACGTGCCGGTGAGCTGGGCGTCGATCCAGTTGCGGATGGCCTGATCGCCTTCGCGCTCAACTTTCTCGAAGTCGGCCTTGTCGATGAATCCGGATTTCAGGACGCCGGTCAGGACATTGCTGTTGCGCACATTCATGGCGCGATGCACGTCCTCGTACTTGAAACTGAAAAACACTTTGCGAGCCATTTTTAGTCCTCCATGCGCCTCGGCGCTTATCTATTCAACTGTTTGACGATGTCGGTGATTGTTTTCACCATGTCCTTGCATGGTGTTTTCGGGTCCGCGAGTTTCTGGACCATAGGAATCACCCATTTGCAATTGCCGTAATACTTGTCCAGGTCCGCCGAGATCTCCTGCCACAGCTCCTCGGCCATGAAGCCGGTGGCGGCGACCGGGATGGGCAGGAGACCATGCTCAAGCGCGATCTCGAACTCGCGCCTGCAGCCACCAGCGTTGACCAGCTTGCCGCCCTCGAGCTTGTTGCCGAAGAAGAAGAGCGCGATGCCCGCCAGGCCGATCATTCGTTGGCGGTACTGCTCCCACAGCTCCTTCAGGTTGTCGCCTTGCTGGGGGAACGGCCGCACGATCAGCTGCGCCTCCGAGTACTTCAGCGGGTCGCCATAGATGGCCTCCAGCGCGCCGTTGATGACGGCGCTGCCGACACCCCAGCCGAAGCCGTTGACCACGCGGCAGTTGGCCTTGACGCAGTTGGCCGCCACGTCGTGGACAAAGTCCATGGCGTCGCGTCGTTCCCAGGTGCCGTACTCCTCAGCGCTGCCCGAGAAGAAGACGGTGCGCTTGCGATACAGCGCTTCGATCCTCTTCAGGATGTCGTTGATGTCGGAGTAGTTGTCGACCAGCAGCGTCTGGATGCCGAACCGCTTCAGGTCCTCGATGCGCAGCTCCTGCTTGCGCCGCTTGTAGGCGAAGATTTCGTCGTCGTCGCCAGCGTCCCGCTGGGCCTCGCGCATGAAGCAGTAGTGGGTGCGCTTGGTGGCGCCACCATGCAGCCGGCTCAACACGTAGTCGAGGTTAGGGTCGGTGAAGCTGAAGCCGATGAAGAGGAAGGTCTTGGAGACCAGGTCGCCGCTCAGCGCCGTGATGAAGGGCGCATGGGTGACGTAGTACTTCTCATACTGCTCCTTGTAGATGATGGCGTGCTGGGCCATCTGCACGTCGCCATGCATCTTGTAGACGATGGCATCGCGCTTGGGCCGGCTGAGGGTGAGCTGATCGACCTGAGACTTGATATCCGGCACCCGAAACGCCCGGCGCAGGGCGTCCTCGATGAGGGTGTCGTAGTTCGTGGTCCAGAAGCTGTAGATGGGCAGCCGCGCGATGATGTCGTGCACCTCGGACGGCTCGGCCTGGTCTGAGAATTCCCTGAGGATCTTCTTGGCCAGACCATCGGCCGTGCGCTTGTTGTTAACGTGGAACTGGGCCAGCGAGATGAGGTCGTGCTCCTTGGCGACATCCAGCCCGAGCTCGTGCGCAATGTCGCGCAGCAACTCAGGCCAGTCCACATAACCGCTGCCTTTGGACATGCCGGCGCCGGCGAAGACGGCCGCGCTGCCGTTGTGCAGGTCTTCAACAAACTCCTTGATGAACCCATCGATGACGTGTTGTGGCGACATGGCTCAGAAGCTTCCGAGGCTCTGGGGCGTGTACGAGCCCTTCTGGTACCAGTACAGCGCGCTGCCCGCGGTCTGGTCGATGCGGCGATAGAGCTGGAGGTACTCGTTGCCGTAGTAGTTGCCCGAGGCGTCGCGAGTCGCGATGACCGCGATCTGGTCGTTGCGCTTGACGCCGTCCGCGAAACCCAGCTCCCACGGACACCAGCGAGAGGCCATCGAGTCGTTGGTGGCGAGAAAGAGGAACACCTCAGCCCCTTTGATCACCGTGCGAATGCGGTCTGCGGTCGTGCCGTCGGGGGTCTCCGGCATGTAGGGGTCTTGCCAGTCGATATAGAGGTCCAACCCTTGCTCTTTGAGCCACTTCTGCAGGCCGAGCGCCATGTCGCGATCCTTGTGGCTGTGGCAAAGGAAACCTGTCTTCTGGCCGTAGCTGCGGCTTCGCTGATTCTTCAAAGAAACGTTGCGCGTGGCAGCGTTTCTCAAATCGTGTTGAGAAATCGTCATTCTTATTCCCCTGTTGTCGTCAACTATTCGGTTCGATACTCATAAAACCGTCGCTCGTGAGATGGCCCGTGGGCCATTCCGCTCAGAGTAACCGTTAGTAACGAAGCCGTCTAGCCGGGTTTGAGGCAACCCAGCGAAGGTCAACGAGACGGGAATATTCACCTTGAAGAAATAGAGATTCGCGTATCAGTTGCGCGCGTGTGGCTCGGCAGAATTCGTCGACCGACACAACGGGGAGGTGGTCATGGGGGAATGGGTTCTGATCCTGGCGTTGAACATCGCGAGCAGCACGCCGGGCGAGATCCGGGACGTGTCACTGACGACTCTGGGTGGCTTCACGTCCAAGGCCGCCTGCGAGGCTGGCGCGCTGGCGGTGGCCAGCCGGGCGGTCGCCGTGGTCGGCCAGGCGCGCATGCAGGCCGGCATTCAGGGCAACGGCTCCAAGGCCACGCCGGTGCTGAACTACGAGTGCGTGCTCATCAAGAAGTGAGGTGCCGGCCGGTAGGCCCGGTTCCCTTGGTTCCCGCTGGTTGCGGAACTTCCGCACCGCGCGGGAATGTGCGGATTTGCTGCCGTGCCGCGTCAGCCAGGCTTGCGTCTGGAAGGGCTTGGCTGCGCTGCCGCTCGACACTTCGCGAGGCCCAGCGGCTTGGGGGAGCCTGCCATGAGACCGACACGCTTCGGCTCTGATGCCTGGAGCTGAAGAACCTGCTCGCGGGTAAGGCCGGTCGCGGTCACGCGCGCTGCCTTCTCCGCCAGCTCGGCGGAGATGATGACGAACTTGCCGGGGGCGACTCGAATTCGCTTCATGCGTGGACCTTCAGTGCGGGAGACTTTAGCCAGTCCCACGACGCCACGGCGAGCCGCGCCGGCGTTGCCCGCCTGACACCCGTTGGAGACACGATCCTGATTGCACATCCCTTGAAGAACAGATCCACCAGTCGAGGCCCCCGCCATGGCTGACAACGGCATCGCGAAGGTCCAGCACTACGTGCCGCAGTTCCTGCTGCGGCAGTTCGGCACCGGCAAGAAGGACCAGCTCCACGTCTTCGACAAATCCACCGGCCGGACCTTCGTCACCAACGCGAAGAATGTCGCGAGCGAGAGCCGCTTCTACGACTTCGAGGTCGATGAGGCCAAGCTGACCATCGAGCCGGCGTTGTCCAAGCTGGAGTCGACTGCCAAGCCGCTGCTTGAGCGGATCGCCAAGGAAGACTCGGTGGCCGGGCTGACGGCACTGGAGCGGGCGCAGCTGTGCGGGTTTTTCGCAGTGCAGTTCACTCGCACCAAGAATTTTCGTGAGCGCTACAAGTCCCTCAGCGACATGGTGCTGGATCGCGTCAGGGAGATGTCCCCGTCGGAGGAGGCGTTCAACGAGTTCGCCAAGGGCATACCAGAGACGAACGAGAACCATCTGAAGCTGATCACGGCCGAGTCGGTCATCTCGGCGCCGCGGGACTACGGCCCGTTGTTCAACAACAAGACCTGGCACGTGTTGACCACCACGGCCAAGCGGCCGTTCCTGCTGGGAGACAACCCGATCACGCTACAGAACGCGACCGACATGCGGCCCTACGGAAATCTCGGCCTGGCGGTCAAGGGGATCGAGATCTATTTCCCGCTCACGCCGACACGTGCGCTGGCCATGTGGTGCCCGACCATCTCCGAGCAGCTCATCAAGAGCGGCGAGCAGTTGAAGCACCTTCGTAGTAGGGCTCCGGAGTTGCTGAAAGGGCTGAAGGACGAAGAGAGGATTGCGCGCCTGGCCGCGGCGATGACCAACGGGACACCTCTGGCCTATGAGCCGGTGCACATCGAGAATTTCAACTCGCTGCAGATCTCCAACGCAGAGCGCTATGTCTTTGCGGACGGGGAGAACTTTGAGCTTGCCTGTCGGATGCTTGCGACCCATCCGCACTTGAGCAAAGGGCCGCGGATGCGGGCATAGGCTGGGAGAGAGTAGGCTGGCTTTATGCTGACCTGAAGGGATTTTCGCAGATCTTTAGATTGCTTTGGCTTATGTAGGATTTTGACCCGTATCCCGGCACACCCTCCAGTGGGCGTTGACGCCAAGACCCCCGAACGCGAACTCGACCGTGTGCGTCTTGCCGACCACGATGCCCAGTTGCCGCTGCAGCCGCGCGACCAGCGGGCCGGCCGCCTGCCAGGCTTCGGGCAGGGCCTCGTCGCTGCCCGCAAACACCGGCAGGCCGGGCACGCCGTACAGGTCCTTCACCGACACCGGCAAGCCCATCAGCGGGCCCAGGTCCTGGCCCTGGTCCAGCAGGGTGTCGACCGCAGCGGCGGCGCTGCGGGCGCGCGCGCCGTCCCAGGTCTTGTAGGCGTTGAGCCGGGGTTCCATGCGCGCGTGGTGTTGCGCGCAGGTGTCGATCAGGGCCACCGCCGTCAGTTCGCGGCGGCGCAGGCGGGCGGCGTGCTCGGCCAGCGACAGGTGGGCAGCGTTCAAGGGCCTTCTCCTCGGGGTGTGGTGAACAGGGTGTGTCCCATTGTCACCACCCGGCCGCCAAGTCCGCGGCGATCTCTTCTGGTGTGCCCAGGCGGTTCATCGGCGTGTCGCGCAGCAACTGGGTGTAGATGGCTTTCATCCAGCCGGTCTCGGCCTCGCTCAGCGGCTGCGGGTTGCGCGGCACGATGCGCTGGCCGTTGTCGATGGCACCGGGCGAGACGCACCCAGATGGTGCCGCCCACGTTGTGCACCGACGCGTCGACGCGGCCATGGGCCTGCAGGGCCGCCTGCACCACGCGCCCCTGGTAGCGCTGGGCGGCGATTCCGGTCCTGGTCAGCGGCCGAGGTCTTTGGCGCTGACGCCCGCGATGCCCCAGTTCTCCTTGGGCATTTCGTGGATCCAGACGCGGATGGTTTCCTTCTTCGCGTCGATGGCCTCGTGCAGCGCCTGGGTGACCTTCTCGATCACGGCCTTCTTCTGCTCGGGCGTGCGGCCTTCGAGTATGTAGATCTGTGCGAACGGCATGGTGGTGGTCTCCTGGGTCAGTTGGCTTTGATGTCCAGCTTGCGGATCAGGGCACCCCAGCGGTTGTTCTCGGCCTTGATGAAGGCGTCGAACTCCTGGGGCGTGGTGACGCGCAGGTTGCCGGAGATGTTGTCGAACGCGGCCTGGGCCTCGGCGGTCTTGGCGCCTTTGGCCCAGGCGTCGTGCAGCTTCTGCACGACGGCGGCCGGGGTGGCGGCGGGGGCGACCAGGCCGAACCAGGTCTCCACCGCGAAGCCGGGGTAACCGGACTCGGCCACGGTCGGTACGTCCGGCAGGGCCTTGGCGCGCGTGGGCGAGGTGACGGCCAGCGCCTTGAGCTTGCCGCTGCGGATGTGCTGCAAGGTGGTGGCCAGCGAGCTTTCCATGCTCATGATCACCGTGCCCGAGAGCAGGTCCGGCACGATCTGGCTCGACCCCTTGTAGGGGATGTTGGTGAGTTCGATGCCGGCCACCGACTGCAGCAGCTCGGCCGCCAGGTGGTTGCTGGTGCCGATGCCGGACGTGGCGTAGCCGAGCTTGCCCGGGTTGGCCTTGGCGTAGGCCACCAGACCCTTGAGGTCGGCGAACGGTGCGCTCGGGTGCACGACGATCACGCAGGGCGTGGTGCCCACCAGCGAGATCGGGGCGAAGTCCTTTTCCACCTGGAACGGCAGCTTGTCGTAGAGGTAGGGCGCGATGGCCAGGCTGCTGATGGCCGACAGCCCGATGGTGTAGCCGTCCGGTGCGGCCTTGGCCACCGCGTCGGTGCCGATGTTGCCGCCGGCGCCGGCCTTGTTCTCGACCACGAAGGACTGGCCCAGCGCGTCGCCCATGGCCTTGGCGGCGGTGCGCCCCATGATGTCGGTGGGTCCACCCGGTGGGAAGGGCACGATGAGCTTGACGGGACGGGCGGGGTAGGCGTCCTGCGACCAACCAGCGGCGGGTGCCAGGGCCAGGCCGGCCCCCACGGAGGCGATGAAATCTCTGCGTTGCATAGGGTGCGTTCCTCAGGCCGCTTTTTTCTGCTCGCGCGCATCTCGCGCGCGAGCCATGGTCATGGCCGTGTCTTCGATCATGTCTTCCTGGCCACCGACCATCTTCTTGCGGCCCAGTTCGACCAGGATGTCGCGCGCCGACAGGCCGTACTTGACGGCGGCGCGTTTGGCGAACAGCAGGAAGCTGCCGTACACGCCGGCGTAGCCCAGCGTGAGCGCGTCGCGGTCGATGCGGATCGGGAAGTCCATGATGGGCGTGACCAGGTCTTCGGCCACGTCCTGGATCTTCCAGACGTCCACACCGGTCTGCACGTCCATGCGGTCGAGCACGGCGACCAGCACTTCCATCGGCGTGTTGCCTGCGCCCGCGCCCAGGCCGGCGGCGGCAGCGTCGATGCGGGTGGCGCCACATTCAATGGCGGCGACCGAGTTGGCCACGCCCATGGCCAGGTTGTGGTGGCCGTGGAAGCCCAGCTCGGTCTCGGGCTTGAGCGCGTCGCGCACGGCCTGCAGGCGGGCCTTCACGTCGGCGGGCAGCATGTAGCCGGCCGAGTCGGTGATGTAGATGCAGTTGGCGCCATAGCCCTCCATCAGCTTGGCCTGTTTCACCAGGCCTTCGGGGCTGTTCATGTGGGCCATCATCAGGAAGCCCACGGTGTCCATGTCGAGCTTTCGGGCGAAGGTGATGTGCTGCTCGCTCACGTCGGCTTCGGTGCAGTGCGTGGCCACGCGGATGGTGTGCACGCCCAGGCCGTGCGCCATCTTCAGGTGGTCGACGGTGCCGATGCCGGGCAGCAGCAGGGCCGAGACCTTGGCCTGCTTCATCAGCGGGATCACGGTGCCCAGGTACTCCTCGTCGGAGTGGGCCGGGAAGCCGTAGTTGACGCTGGAGCCGCCCAGGCCGTCGCCGTGGGTGACCTCGATCAGCGGCACACCGGCGGCGTCGAGGCCGCAGGCGATGCTCTTCATCTGTTCGAGCGTCATCAGGTGGCGCTTGGGGTGCATCCCGTCGCGCAGGGTCATGTCGTGCAGGGTGATTTTTTGCTGGCTCATGGGGTGCTCCGGATCAGGCGGCGACGGGTTCGAGCACGAGCTCGCCCTTCAGGATTTCTTCGGCAAACATCTCGGCGGTGCGCGCGGCGGCGGCGGTCATGATGTCCAGGTTGCCGGCGTACTTGGGCAGGTAGTCGCCCAGGCCCTCGACCTCCATGAAGACCGAGACGCGGTTGCCGTCGAAGACGGGGCCGTTGACCAGCTTGTAGCCCGGCACGTACTTCTGCACTTCCTTGATCATGTCGTGCACCGACTTCGTGATCGCGGCCTCGTCGGGCGTGCCTTCGATCAGGCAGTGCACCGTGTCGCGCATGATCAGCGGCGGCTCGGCCGGGTTGATCACGATGATGGCCTTGCCCTTCTTGGCGCCGCCCACCTTCTCGACCGCGCCGGCCGTGGTGCGGGTGAACTCGTCGATGTTCTTGCGCGTGCCGGGACCGACCGATTTGCTGGACACGGTGGCGACGATCTCGCCGTAGCTCACCGGCTGCACGCGGCTGACCGCGTAGACCATGGGGATGGTGGCCTGGCCGCCGCAGGTGACCATGTTCACATTCATCTCGCGCTGGCCGACGTGCTGCTTGAGGTTGACCGGCGGCACGCAGTAGGGGCCGATGGCGGCGGGCGTGAGGTCGATCATCATCGCGCCCTGCTCATTGACCTTGCGCGAGTTCTCGGCGTGCACGTAGGCGCTGGTGGCGTCGAACACGATCTGCACACCGTCGGCCTTCATGTGCGGGATCAGGCCGTCCACACCCTCGGCGGTGGTCTTGATGCCCATCTCCTTGGCGCGCTTGAGACCGTCGGAGTTGGGATCGATGCCCACCATCCACACGGGTTCGAGCAAGGGGCTGCGCTGCAGCTTGGCCAGCAGGTCGGTGCCGATGTTGCCGGGCCCGATCAGGGCGCACTTGATTTTTTTGGTCATGGGTTGACTCCTGGGGGAAGAAGAAAAAAGGTTCAGGTGAGCGTGCGCACCACGCCACCGTCCACCCGCAGCGCGGCGCCGGTGGTGGCGCTGGCCTGCGGGCTGCAGACGTAGGCCACCATGGCCGCCACCTCGTCGGGGCGGATGAAGCGGCGCAGCAGCGAGGTGGGGCGCGCGTCGCGGAAGAAGCGGGCCGCGGCTTCGTCGAAGCTCAGGCCCTGCTGCGCGGCGAGCGTGTCGAAGAAAGCGCGTGCGCCTTCGGTCAGCGTGGGGCCGGGCAGCACGCTGTTGACCGTGACGGCGGTGCCGGCGCAGCACTCGGCCAGGCCGCGTGCCACGGACAGCTGGGCCGACTTGCTCATGCCGTAATGCACCATCTCGGCCGGCGGGCAGATGCCCGACTCGCTGGAGATGAAGACGATGCGGCCGCGGTTGCGCGTCAGCATGCCGGGCAGCGCGGCGCGGGCGAGGCGCACGCCGCTCATCACGTTGACCTCGAACAGGTGCTGCCAGTCGGCGTCGGCGATCTGCTCGAAGGGCTTGGGCTCGAAGATGCCGAGGTTGTTGACCAGGATGTCCACATCGGCCAGCCGGGTCGCCACCTGCTCGCAGCCGGCGGCGGTGCCCAGGTCGGCGGCGATGCCCGACACCTCGGCCTGCGGGTGCTGTTGGCGCAGGGTCTGCAGGGCGCGCTGCACCGACGCCTCGCCGCGGCCGTTGAGCACCACATGGGCGCCGTCGGCCAGCAGGGCCTGGGCGATGGCCAGGCCGATGCCAGCGGTCGAGCCCGAGACGAAGGCGGTCTGCCCCGCCAGGGGGCGTGGTGCCGGGCTCATGGGCGCCCTCCTACGGGCGGACGGGCGTGCAGCCAGCCGGCCAGCCAGCGGGTCAGGCGCGGCGCCACCACCCAGGTCATGAGGACCACCACCAGCACGGTGATGACCATGGTGCGCGGCACCAGCGGCCAGTCGGCCAGCAGCGGCGCCACGGTGAGGAACAGCAGCAGCACGGTCGGGAAGATGCCCAGCCAAGTCACGATCGCCACCTTCCAGCGCGGCGGCGCCTTGGTGGTGCTGCCCGCCGGCGCGAACCAGTAGTCCAGCCCGCTGACCCGGCGCATCTCCTGCGCACCGACGGTGTGGGGTGCGGCTTGCGCGAGCCAGCGGGCCCGCTCGGGCGAGTCCTGCCAGGCGGCCAGGTGCGCCTCGTTGTCGAAGGCGAAGACCACCTGGTAGAGCAGGGGCTCGTCGCCGCCGCCGGCCTCGCCAGGGCGCACCAGCTGGCCGCCCAGGTGGCCGGGGAAGTGGGTCGCTGCCTCGATCATGCCGGCCATGGCCGTCTCGAAGCCGGCCACGCCTTGGGGTGCGACCCGGCGCGTGACCAGCACGGTCACGGCGCGCGACGGGGTGGCGGGTGCGTTCATGGGTGCAGGCGGCTCAGGGCGGCGCTCAGACGAATCGCATGCCAACCGTGCCCAGGTCCTGGAAGCGCACGTTCACGCTGTCGCCGGCCTGCACCGCAATGGCTTCGGTCACGCCGCCGGTCATGATGAAGCTGCCCGTCGGGATCTCCTGACCGCGCGCGCCCAGGTGGTTGGCCAGGGCGGCGATGGCGGCGGCCGGGTGGCCCATCACGGCGGCGCCGGCGGCCATGGCCACGATCTGGCCGTTCTTCTCCAGCACCACGCCCAGCGTGCGCAGGTCCAGGTCTTCCACACGACGGGCGCGGCCACCGATCACGAAGCGCGAGGCCGAGGTGTTGTCGGCGATCACGCTCTTGAGGTCGAACTTGAAGTCGCGGTAGCGGCTGTCGATGATCTCCACGCCGGGGATCACGAAGTCGATCGCGGCCATCACGGCGCCGACGTGGCAGCCCGGACCTTTGAGCGGCGCCTTGGTGACGACGCAGATCTCGGCCTCGACCTTGGGGTGGATGAGTTCGGAGGTCTTGATGTCGCTGCCTTCGGCGCAGGCCATGTAGTCGCTGACGAAGCCGAAGACCGGCGTGTCCACGCCCATCTGCTTCATCTTGGCGTAGGAGGTCAGGCCGCACTTGAGGCCCACCGTCTTGTGGCCACGGCTTTCCTTGCGCGCGCGGATCAGGTCCTGGATCGCGTAGGCGTCGTCCCAGTCCATGTCCGGGTGGTCGTCGGTGATCTTGGTGACGTCGTGCGCCTTCAGCTCGGCGTTTTCCAGGTGCTCGGCGAGCTGGGCGAGGGTGTTCTTGTCGAGTTTCATGTGGTTGTTTCCTTCCCGCTCAGGCGACGAAACGCACCGACGTGCCGCCCAGGCCGCCGACGCTGCAATACAGGCTGTCGCCCGCGACCACCGGCACCAGCGGCGACTGCGAGCCAGAGAGGATGATGTCGCCGGCCTTGAGGCCGATGCCCAGACGGCCGAGCGTGTTGGCCAGCCAGGCCACCGCGTTGACCGGCGAGCCCTGCACCGATGCGCCGCAGGACGTGCTGATGATTTCGCCGTTCTTTTCCAGCACCATGCCGGCCAGCGCGAGGTCGAGGTCGCGCGGGCTCTTGCGCAGGCCGCCGAGCGTGAGCACGCCGCAGGAGGCGTTGTCGGCCACGGTGTCCTGGATCTTGATCTTCCAGTCCTTGATGCGCGAGTCGACGATCTCGAAGCACGGCATCACGCAGTCGGTGGCGCGCAGCACGTCGGCCGCGGTGACGCCGGGGCCTTCGAGGTCGCGCGCCAGGATGAAGGCGACCTCTGCCTCGGCCTTGGGCGCGATCATGCTGCTCACCGGGATGGGCTGGCCTTCGTTGTAGACCATGCCCGAGAGCAGGTGGCCGAAGTCGGGCTGGTTGACCTTGAGCATGTCCATCACGACCTTGCTCGTCACGCCTATTTTCTTGCCCACCACGCGCTCGCCCGCGTCCAGCCGGCGCTGGATCATGCGCAGCTGGATCTGGTAGGCGTCCTCGATGGTGATGTCCGCTTCGCGGTCGGTCAGCGGAGCGACGGGTTGGCGGTCGAGCAGCGACTGGTAGAGCTCGTCGCCGTAGTGCTGGATCTTGGAGTTGTCCATGGTGTTCTGTGTGGGAAAAGGGGTCAGGCGGACGCGGCGCCCTGCGCGTCGGCTTCGGCGAGGAAGTTCGACACCAGCTGGGCGAAGCGCGCGGCGTGTTCGATCTGCGTCCAGTGGCCGCAGTGGCCGAACACGTGCAGCTGGCTGTTGGGAATCCACTGGCTCAGCGTGAGCGAGGTCTGCAGCGGAATCACCTGGTCCTCGCGGCCGTGGACGATGAGCGTCTCGTGCGGCAGCGCGCGGATCGCCGATTCGGGGCTGGCCATGGCGTCCACCCAGCGCTGGCGGGGCGCGGGGAACATGGCCGAGAACGACTCCTGGAAGCCCGGGCGGGTGCTGGCCTCGTAGCGCATGCGGGCTAGGTCGTCGCTCATCAGGCCCTGGTTGAAGGCAAAGTAACCCATGATGGCACGCATGTTCTGCACCGACGGGGTGTAGCCCCACACCGCATCCAGCCCCTGCGTGATGGGAAAGTGCACGCCCACGCTGCCCATCAGCACCAGGCGGCGCACGCGCTGCGGGTGGCGGATGGCCAGCGCCAGGGCCAGCGCGCCACCGAAAGAGTTGCCGACCAGGTCGGTTTTCTCGATGCCCAGCGCGTCCAGCAGGCCCACGGCCTGGCGCACCCAGCTGTCCATGTCATAGCGCTGGCCTGCCGGGCGGTCGGTGAAGCCGAAGCCGACCATGTCGGGCGCGATCACGCGGGCCTGCCGGGCCAGCTCGGGCATCACCAGGCGCCAGTTGGCCCATGCCGACACGCCCGGGCCGGAGCCATGGATCATGAGCAGCGGATGGCCGCTGCCCAGGTCGTGGTAGTTGGTGCGGATGCCCGCTGCTTCGATGCTGTGCCCGATCTCGGGGTTGGAGGCGGTGGCGCTCATCAGAAATGTCTCTTTGCTATATTTATAGGAGCTTTTAGCGCTTGCCGGTCAAGCGCCAGAAGCCGATTCAACTTAGAACTTCACCATCACGTTGCGCAGATCGGTGTAGAACTCCAGCGAGTGCACACCGCCTTCGCGACCAATTCCCGACTGCTTGGAGCCACCAAACGGCGTGCGCAGGTCGCGCAGGAACCAGGCGTTGATCCAGCACAGGCCCACTTCGATCTGCTGCGCCAGGCGATTGGCGCGCGCAATGTCCTGCGTGAAGACGGCGGTGGCCAGGCCGTAGCGGTTGGCGTTGACCTTGTCCAGCACTTCTTCTTCGCTGTCAAAGGGACTGATGTGGCAGCAGGGGCCGAAGATTTCTTCGGTCACCACGGTGGCGGTCTCGGGCAGGCCGGTCCAGATGGTGGGCTGGATCCACGAACCGTTCTTCAGGTCGCCGGGCATGTCGGGGATGCCACCGCCGGTGACGATGGTGGCGCCTTCGTCCTTGGCCGTTTTGTACAGACCCAGCACCTTGGCCTGGTGCTTCTTGCTGATCAGCGGGCCGATCTTGGTGTCCTTGTCGAAGGGCAGGCCGGGCTTCATGCTCTCGGCGCGCTCTTTCAGTGCGGCCACGACCTTCTCGAAGATCGGGCGCTCCACGTACACGCGCTCGGTGCCCAGGCAGACCTGGCCGGCGTTCTCGAAGCACGAGCGCGTCAGCGTGTCGATAGTGGTCTGGAAATCGCAGTCGGCAAACACCACAGCGGCGTTCTTGCCGCCCATCTCCAGCGACACCGGGCGCACGCCGTTGGCGGCCGCCTTCATGATGATGCTGCCGGTGCGCGTTTCGCCGGTGAAGGTGATGCCGTTGACATCGGGGTGTTCGGTCAGGAAGGCGCCGGCCGAATTGGCGCCAAAGCCGTGCACCACGTTGTACACGCCCTTGGGCATGCCCACCGCGTTCATCACCTCGCCCAGCAGCGTGGCGGTGGCGGGGGTTTCCTCGCTCGGCTTGACGACCACGGTGTTGCCACAGGCCAGCGCCGGGCCGACCTTCCAAGTCATCAGCAAGAGCGGCAGGTTCCATGGGCAGACCACGGCGATCACGCCGCGCGGCACACGCACGCCGTAGCTCAGGGCGGTCTTGCCGTCGGGCGTGCGCATGTTGAACGACTCGGTGGCCGTGCTCTTGATGGTGTCGATGAAGATCTGGAAGTTGGCGGCGCCGCGCGGAATATCGACGTGCGAAGCCAGGTGGTGCGGCTTGCCGGTGTCGGCAATCTCGGCCTGCAGGAAGTCGTCGAAGCGGCGGTTGATCTCGATCGCCACGGCGTCCAGCAGCTTGCAGCGCTCTGCCACCGACAGGCGGCCCCAGTCGCCCTTGAGCGCCGCTTTGGCGGCGGCGACGGCGGCGTTGACTTCCACCTCGCCGGCTTCGTAGATGTTGCCGATGACGCTGCCGTTGACCGGGTTGATGTCCTGGAACGTCTTGCCGCTGGTGTTGCGAACATATTCGCCGTTGATGAAATTCAGAATTTGTTTCATGGTGATTTCTTATCTCGCAAGCACTGACTGGCTGCAACGATAGGGTGGGAGACTCATACTGTCCAATACCAAATTTTCTAAATCTGATACCTTCAAGGTATTGAAAAAAGGAGATGCGCGGTGGATTTGCGCCAGATGAAATACTTTCTTGCGCTCGCCCAGGAGCTGCACTTCGGCCGGGCCGCAGCGCGGCTGCACATGGCGCAGCCGCCCTTGACACGGCAGATCCGGGGGCTGGAGGACGAACTGGGAACCCCTTTGTTCCTGCGCACCGCCAAGGGCGTGGAGCTGACCGCCGCCGGCCAGGCGCTGCTGGACGAAGTGCCCAACATCCTGTCGCTGACGCAACGGGCGCGCGACCGCACGCAGCAGGCCGGGCATGGGCTGATCGGCCAGCTCGACGTGGGCATCTTCGGCTCGGGTGTGCTGGACGTGATCCCCCGACTGCTGGCCGCCTTCCACCGGGCACGTCCCGAGGTGCGCATAGAGCTGCACAACCTGACCAAGGGCGAGCAGTTGCAGGCGCTGCGCGAGCGCCGCATCACCATCGGCTTCAACCGGCTGGTACCCCCCGAGCCCGGTTTGGGGGTACTGACCGTGCTGCAGGAAACACTGGTGGTTGGACTGCCGGAAACCCATCCCCTGTGCACACGCCAGGAAATCACGCTGCGCGATCTGGACGGCGAGCCGATGATCGTCTACCCCAATGCACCTCTGCCAGGGCTGGCACAAGAGGTGGCGAACGCGTTTCACCGCGAGGGCATTCGCCTGAACGTGGCGCAAGCAGTGGAAGATGTGCTGACCTGCGTGGCCCTGGTGGCTGGCGGCTTTGGCGCCTGCATCACCACCCAGTCGGCCACCAGCCTGCGCCTGCCGGGCGTGGTGTACCGGCCGCTGCGCTCGCGCCACCTGCGCGACATCGAGCTCAGCTGCCTGTACCGCACCGACGACATGTCGCCGGTGCTGGCGGCATTTCTGGGTGTGGTGGGTGCGTTTGCCAACGCCCAGAGCACGGAGGATCAGGACGCAGGCGGGCTGGCTTGACGCTGCCATTGCCATGGATGGATCACCGGCCATGGCAACCCTCTCACGCCCCGGAAGGCGCCAGCCCCAGCGCCTGCAATCCGGCGACCGCGATGGCTTCGTCCTGCGCTTCGCTGCCACCCGAGACGCCGATGGCACCGATGCGCATGCCTCCCTCGACGATGGGCAGCCCGCCACCAAAGGCGACAAAGCGCGGGCGCAGCACCAACCCCTCCCGCACCGCGGGCGAATGCTGCTGCAGGACCGCATGCCACTGGGAGGTCGGCAGCCCAAAGCTCGTGGCGGTGTAGGCCTTGTCGATGGCGATATCGGCCGAGTGCAGCGGCGCGCCAGTCATGCGCACGAACGCCGCCAGCACACCGGCGGTGTCAACCACCGCCACGTTGACCTGCACCCCCAGGGCGGTGGCGGCCTGCACCGCGGCCGCCACCGCACGCAGGGCCGCAGCGGCATCGATCACGCGCTGCTCCCGGCTGAGCGGGGCAGCGCCAGATCCAGCGGGGAGGTCTGGCATGGACATGGTGCTCAGAAGGCCTTGACCATCGTCAGCCGCACCAGATTTCCCTTGGGCTGTGGCCCGGTACCAGCTTCGGCGCGGAACTCCTTGTACACCGCGCCCTTGAGGAACACCCCGGCGGACGCGATCGGGTACACCACCTCGGCGCCCAGCGCGTGCCGCGAGGACTTGTTGCCGCTGGCGCCCGGGCCGCTGTCGTTGCTGGTCTGCCACTGGCTGTAGCCCACCACCCCCGCCTGCACCGCGCCAAGCACCTTGGCCAGCCCCCATTCCACCGTGACCTGGTTGCCATGGCGGAAACCCGCGTCGTTCTTGCCATTGCGTTCGAAGCGCATCAGGGCCGAACCCGAAATCGTCTTGGCGGCATCGAAGTAGTAGGTCGCACCACCGGTCAGCATGGTGCTCTTGAAGCCCTTGCCCGCCGATGCCGGATGGTCGGTGTTGCCCGAATCCAGCCACATGCCCGCGGCAGCCACGGCATCCCACTGCGCGCCATGCCAGCCCAGCACCAGGGGGCCGACGTAAACGTCGCCCACGCCCGAGCGGCTGTCAGCGATGCCCGCGGCATTGATGGTGAGCGAGGTGCGCACCAGCGGCACGATGGCCTCGACACCGTAATCGGCACCCAGCACTTTGTGGCCCGTCATCCAGACAAACCGATTGGCCAACGCTGTGACGGTGCCGCTGTTGTGCCCTGGTAGGTCAGCACTGGAGCCTGGTGCGCGAAAACTGTTGATGTTGTAGTTCACCACATAGCCCAGGTAATAAAACCCCGGAGGCGGCACGCTGGCGGCCTGGGTGCCCTCCACACCGGGAACGTAGTGGCCTTCGGCCTGCGCGGCCAGGGGCGCCAGGCTCGCCAGCAGTGCGGCGGCTGCAAATTTTTTCTTCATGGATTTTCTCGTTCAACGAAGCAAAGAGGAAATAACAGAGCCTGGGCGCCGCTTCAGGTGTACACGTCCGTGAAGGACGCCACCAGTTCACCCGTATGAAAGAAGATTCCACTGCCCAGCTTGTCCTCGCTCCAGGTGGTCACGGGGCGGTCGGGCTGCGCCAGGTAACCCAACCCGGCAAAGGTTTCGTTGCGGTTGCCGCTGGGGTCGAAGAAGTAGATGGTCTCGCCGCGCGTGATGCCATGGCGCGTGGGGGCCACGTCGATCTTGACCTTCTTTTTGGCCATGACATCGGCTGCCTTGAGCACGTCATGCCACGAATCCAGAAAGAACGCGATGTGGTGAAGGCCGCTGACGGGGCCGCCCACAAAGGCGATATCGTGCGGTGTGGTGGTGCGCGCCATCCAGGTGGCGGCCTGCATGTCGCCCTGGGGGCCTACCAGGACCTGTTCGGTCAGGAAGAAGTCCAGGCATTCCTTCATGAAGCGCGTGTTGTCCTGCACGGTGTTGATGCCGGCCTCGGGATTCATTTCGCACATCAGCAGCAAATGGTCGAGCCAGTGCGCGCCCGCGCCCCGGATACCGTCAGGCCAGGGATCGGGATTGACGGTTCCCACCTCGGTGCCCACGTATTCCTTCATGGCATACAAGCGCATTTCATGGCCGCTGGGCAGGTTGAACTGCAGCATGCGGCCGGTGGAAGGCAGCGTGCCTTCGGGCAGCAGCGTGGTCGTGATGCCCCAGGCCTCGATACGTGCCTGAAGCGCTTCCAGATCCTCGTCTTTCTCGACCTTGTAGGCGACATGGTTCAGGCCCGCCCGGTCGCTTGGCGTCAGGATGATCGAGTACTTGTCCCACTCGTCCCAGCATTTCAGATAGACGTTGCCGGCGTTGTCCTGCATGACCGTCTTCAGGCCCAGGACCTCTTCGTAGTGCTTGACGGCAGCCGCGATATCCATGACCCGCAAACTTGCGTGGCCGATTCTCAGTACACCCATTTCATGTCTCCTTCGGTTGATAAATTTTCATTGGTTCAATTGGCGGAGCGTTGCGCCACCGAGGTGGTGCTGCCCAGAAAAGGTTTGCGCAATCGGGCGGCCACTTCCAGGCACACCGCCTGGGTGGGCGCTACCCGGCAGGCCAGCGTGTAGCCATTGGCTTCTTCTTCGGTGCTGACATGTGCCCGGCTCACGGGCCCGAGCGACTGCACTGCTCCGTCGACGATGCGCACCTTGCAGACGCCGCAGCCGCCGTTGACGCAGCCGGCTGGAATGCCCTTGCGGCCCAGCCGCAACATGCCGGCCAGCAGGCTCTCGTTGGTGGCACAGTCAAAACAGTCGCCGGTCTGCGAAACGCTGACGCGCACTTGCGAGCAGGGGTTGACTCCCATGGCGGCTCCTAGATGGTTTTGAACAAGGGGCTGCGCACCTGCTGCGCGTCGGCGGCCGAGAGGAATTTCTCGGTGTAGATGTCGCGCTCGAACAGGCGGCCCTGCATCAGGGTGGAGATGCAGGCCTCGATCATGGGCGGCGGCCCGCACAGGTAGGCCTTCTGGCCCACAAAGCTGCCGCCGAAATGCGCCTTGGCCGCTTCGTGCACGAAGCCGCGGAAGCCGTCCCAGTCCGAGCCCTCGGGCTCGTGCGAGAGCGCCGGCACGTACGAGAAGTTGGCGTGCTGTTCGGCGAGCGCGCGGAACTCGGCGTCGTAGTACAGCTCCTCGTGCGAACGCTGTCCGTAGACCAGGGTGATGGGCAGCGTGCAGCCGCGCGAGAGCAGGTCCGCGATCATCGAGCGCGGGCTCGACAGCCCCGAGCCGCCGGCCATGAACAGCATCGGCTGGCGCGCCGACTCGCGCACGAAGAAACGGCCGTAGGGGCCGGCCACGCGCAGGCGGTCGCCGGCCTTGAGCTGCTCGTGCAGCCAGGTGGTGCCGGCGCCGCCGGGCAGCTTGCGCACGTTGAGCTCGATGCCCTTCGTGGCGGCCACGTCGGCGGGTTGATTGGCGATCGAGAAGGCGCGGCTGCCGACGCCCGGGATTTCCACCTGCACGTACTGCCCCGCCTGGAAGTCGATGGCCTTGTCCAGCTGCAGGTGGATCGCCTTGATGGTGGGCGTGAGGTCCTCGACGCGGCTGACCGTGGCCGCGAAGTCGCGCACCGGGATCACGCGCGCATCGGGCTCCTCGTCGATCTCGGCTTCGATGGTGGTGTCGCTCTGCAGCGTGCAGCAGCAGGCCAGCGACTTGCCTTCATCGCGCTCAAATTCCATCAGCGCAAACGGATTTGCCGCACCATGGTCCACCTCGCCATCGAGCACCTGCACCTTGCACGTTCCGCACAGGCCGTGCCCGCAGGCGTGTGGAATGTAGATGCCCTGGCGCAATGCCGCGTCGAGCACGGTCTGCCCTTCGTCGACCTCGATGGTCGCGCCCAGGGGTTCGATGGTCAGTTGGTAGCTCATGGAACGATCAGCTGAACGAACCTTTGATCCCTGTGAGCCCAGGGGTTCTGAAGCGGATCGCGTCCTTGTGCAACAGGCCGTTGTCGGCCAGCGACTTGGCCGGATCGGGTTGCCAGGGCTGGCCGTTTTTCTTCCACTCGGCCTTGGCCCAGTCGATCTTGGCGAAGTCCGGGTGGTAGCCGTAGATGCCGGGCAGCACCGCGGCCGACAGCGCGCCGAACGGGGTGTCCGGCGGCAGCGGCAGGCAGACGGGGGCGCAGAACATCAGGTGGTCTTCCCAGCCGATGTAGAGCAGCGGGGCGGGGAAGTTCTCGCGCACATCCCTGGGCGTGAACTCGTAGGGGGCGATGGCGACGACGCTCATTTCGTGTCTCCTTTCCACATCGCAAAGTTCTTCTGGTCTTCCGAACCTTCGAAGTCGAAGTTGTCGCGGCCGACTTCCATCTCGTAGTACTTGAACACGGCCATCAGCGGGTCGAAGCCCTCGGCGGTCGGGTCGGTGCCTTCGGGGAAGCAGTGGCCCTGGTAGATCTGGTGCACCGGCAGCCAGCTCTGCACGTACTTCTCGGGCTCGTGGTCGAAGATGCTCTTGCAGTGGTCGCTGCAGAAGTGGTACTTGTTGCCGAAGTAGTCGCTTTCGCGGTAACAGATTTTGGTCGGGTCACCCTCTTCGGTGAACAGCATCGGGACCTGGCAGGTGGTGCACAGCATCGGCAGCGTCATGTTGTAGAAGCGCTTGCCTTCGGCGGCCTGGTCGCGCCAGAACTCCCAGCGCGGGCGGTAGTACTTGTCGAAGGTCTCGGGGTACTTCTCGCTCAGCCAGGCCAGTTCGTCTTCCTTGGGCACCCAGGTGTGTAACGGGGCGGCGCCGTTGTAGTTGTAGAAGGTGGCCCAGGTCTGGTGGCTGATGTGGTCCTTGCCTTCGCAGGCCTGCTTCCAGCCGGCCGGCTCGCGGATGCCGTAGCGCGCCAGGTCCTTGAACAGGGCGCCGCCGTTTTCTTCGGCGTACATCTCCCAGGCTTCCTTCCAGCTCATCACGCGCTTGGGCAGCATGTAGTCCTGCATCATCGCGACCAGGGTCAGCAGGCGGTAGCCGCGCCAGAACCACTTGTCGATCCAGCGCTGCACGATGGGCACGTTGTCCGGGTCCTGCTCCAGCAGGAACTTGATGCACTCGATGCCCAGCGTCATGTGGCGGCTCTCGTCGCTCTGCGCCGAGAAGCCGAAGGTCACGGTGGACATGTCGCCGTTGTGCGCCGCGCCGCTCATGAAGGGCACGAACAGCAGGTTGGTCAGCACGTACTCGAAGCTGAAGCTGACGGCGGTGAGGAACTCGAACGGACCACCGGTGCAGGCGTCTTCGAAGAAGGACTTCGGCACCGACAGGTACCACACGCGGTCGTACCAGTGGTTCGAGTGGTGAATGCCGTTGAAGTACTTGTTGTAGTGGCTGATCGCGTGCGTCTCGGTCTGGTAGTGGCGCAGCTCGTCGATGGACTGCATCTGCGCCGCGACGCGGGCGCCTTCGCCGGTGAACTGGCGGCCCACATGGGCGAAGCCGCGGTGTGCGTAGTACTCCAGCGGCGTCACGCCCTGGATGAACAGCTTGAGCGCGTTGACGTAGCGCGCGTCGGACACGCCGAGCTGGCCGTTGTTCTGCGCGAAGGCCTCGATGACGGCGTAGAGCTTCTTCTCCTTCTCGCCCTGGTACTTCCAGTAGGCGTCCATGGTCAGGCGGAACGGGTCCTGCCACTTGTCCCAGTCGTGGATCTTGATGCCCTCGTACTTGTCGTACGGGAACACCTTGTCCATCGGCTGGTAGCTGGTCTCCCAGCCCAAGCCGCGCGTCATGGCGGCGTAGCGTTCTTTCAGGCCGAGCTTCTTGCTGGCAACACGGGTGTCCATGCGTTGTCTCCTTCTGCGTTGTGTTCAGTGCTTCCAGCTCAGCGTGAGCTGGTCGTCGTCCTCGTCGATGTAGCCCGAGAGGGTGACGAGGTTGACGTGGATGGCCTGCAGGTCGTAGGGGCGACCGGTGAGGCCCTCGATGGTTTCGCGGCGGATGGTCAGGCTGCCGGGCGCGTTGATCTTGACCAGGCCGGTCGGGTGGGTCAGCACCGCGTTCGGGTTGTCGGCCACGATGGCGTCGATCACCGGACGGGACTCTTCGTTGTGCTGGAAGGCGATGAATACGTCGGACATCAGAGGTCTCCTGTTCAGACGGTGACGCCGGTCTTGGCCAGGCGCGCCTGCAGCTGTACGCGGGCGTCGCTCAGCACGGTCTCTCCGGTCTCGCCCAGGGCCAGGCGGGCGATGGGCGAGAGGGCGGCCTGGGCGCGGTCCATCCAGTGGCCGGCCCAGCCACGCAGCAGGGCTTTGTTGGCGTCCGATTCGGCACCCGCGGCCTTGATGACGGCGTCGATCCAGCGCGCGGTTTCGTCGTGCCACTCGGGCATGAAGCTGGTCAGCATTGCGACCGCGGTGCCGCCCTGCAGGGCGACGTGGTCGTCGACGAAGCCACCATAGATCAGCGGGTACAGCAGGCCGTCGAGCGCGAAGTTCTGCGCCACGAACAGCTCGAACGGGTCGCTGACCACGAAGCTGTCCTCGACCAGCCGGCGCAGGCCCTGCCACTCGGGGGCGTCCAGCCAGGCCTGCTTGCCGTCTTCCAGCGACTGCGGCTCGCCCAGCACCAGGCCCAGGCGGGTCAGGTACTGCGCCACACCCAGGTTGTCCATCGCGTGGAACATGGCCGGCGCGGTGAAGGCGGTGCCAAAACCGTAGGCGCAGATGGACGCGTTGTTCATGTTGGCGCCCCAGGCCGCGTGGCGCAGCGGCATCAGCACCGTCAGGGCCTTCTCGCGCACGCCGTCGGGCATCTTGCCGACCATGCCGCGCTGCTCGACGAACTGGAAGTTGGCCTCCATCGCGTCCTGCTGCTTGGCGCGGGTCATGGTCCAGGTGGCGTAATAAAACTGGCGCGGGTCTTTGAGCACGTACCAGTCGGCCAGCACGATCTTGCTGCGGCTGGCGTCGAAGAGTTCGTGGCCCGGGTCCCAGGTCGGCCGGTAGTGGAAGTTGACCATCGGCTGAGCGCCGAAGGTGGCCTCCTGGTAGCGGCTGGCGGTCTTGTCGCCGCCGATGTATTTCGCCACGTGGGCGTAGGTCTGGCGCAGCGGCGTGATCTCCCGCGCCTGCAGGTCGATGTTCATCGGTGCTTGTCTCCGTTGGAATGGTTGTTGAACGGCTCTCGGGAACTCAGGTGTCCAGACGCTGCACCCGGTTGTTGACGCAGAAGGCCTCGAAGGCCGGGGCCGGCAGCATCAGCTCCACTGCCAGCTCCGGCCAGCCGATCGAGAACTCGAAGGCGACCAGGCCGTCGGCACGGCGCTCGATCACCCGCACGAAGCGCAGCGAGGCGTCGACGGCGGGCAGGGAGGTGTCGGTGGTCTGGGGCATGGTGCTTGGGGCGGTCGGTGCGTTGTCGGACGCGTCCCCTCTCGCAGATGGCGTGCCAGTCCGCCGGGGTTGGGCCAAAAATCTCGATATTTCAGGGAAATCCCCTGAGAAAAATGTCGGTGTGCAGCGCAGCATCTGGATCGCCCAACACCCTTCGATAGTCTGTTTCTTGGACTGTTGCGGCGCAGCACGTGAGAAAAATCTCGATTTGATGAGGCGCTTTTTGCTGCGAGTGATCGAATGATCAAATTCAGGCACTGCTTCGCCGGTTTGTCGATTTGGGGCGCTTGGCGGAAAATATCGAGATTCCAGTCGCCGCAGAGCGACCCACCGGAGACACCTTTGGACCCCCATCTGACCTACCCGCCCGACAACGACCTGCGCCGGCTGCTGCGCTTCGAGCCGCACAGCGGCGCCATCTGGCTGGGCGAGCGGCGCATGGTGCTGCTGCACACCGCGGCGCTGACGGCGCTGCGCCACGACCTCATCACCTCGGTCGGCAAGGACCACGCGCGGCGCCTGCTCACGCGCATGGGCTATGCCTGCGGCCTGCACGATGCGGGCTTCGCGGCCAAGACGCGCGGCAAGAAGACACTGGAAGACATGTTCCTGGTCGGGCCGCAGCTGCACATGCTCGAAGGCGCGGCGCGCGTCACGCCGGTGCGGCTGGAGATGGACGCCGCGGCCGGCCGCTTCGAGGGCGTGTTCCGCTGGGACGACTCCTGGGAGGCGCACGCGCACCGGCTGCAATACGGCGTGGTCGACGAGCCGGCCTGCTGGACCCTGCTGGGTTACGCGAGCGGCTACACCAGCGCCTTCATGGGCCGGCTGATCCTGTACAAGGAGACGAAGTGTTCGGCCTGCGGCGACGACCATTGCCTGATCGAAGGCCGGCCGATCGACGAGTGGCCCGACGGTGACGCGCACCGCCAGTACTTCGAGGACGACTCGCTGCTGGAGAAGATGGCCGCGCTGAGCCAGCAGGTCGAGGCGTTGAAGAACACGCTGGAGCCGGCCGAGTCGGGTGGCATGCTGGTCGGCTCCTCGCCGGGCTTCCAGCACGCGCACGACCTGATGCGCCGCGCCGCGGCGACGCAGGTGACGGTGCTGCTCACCGGCGAGACCGGCGTGGGCAAGGAGCGCTTCGCGCGCGCACTGCACGAACACTCCGAGCGCGCCGCCGGGCCGTTCGTGGCGGTCAACTGCGCGGCGCTGCCGGCCGAGCTGATCGAGGCCGAGCTGTTCGGCGTCGAGAAGGGCGCCTTCACCGGTGCCCACGCGGCGCGGGCCGGCCGCTTCGAGCGGGCCGAAGGCGGCACGCTGTTCCTCGACGAGGTGGGCGACATGTCGCTGCCGGCGCAGGCCAAGCTGCTGCGCGTGCTGCAGGAGGGCGAGATCGAGCGCCTGGGCAGCGAGAGCGCGCGCAAGGTCAACGTGCGCCTCGTGACGGCGACCAACGTCAACCTCGAAGCCGCGGTCGAACGCGGGCAGTTCCGGCGCGACCTGTTCTACCGCCTCAACGTCTACCCGATCTGCATCCCGCCGCTGCGCGAACGCAGCAGCGACATCGAGCCGCTGGCTCGGCACCTGCTGGCGCGCTTCACCGCGCTGCACCAGAAGCGCCTGGGCGGCTTCAGCGACCGCGCGCTGCAAGCGCTGGCTCGCCACCGCTGGCCCGGCAACGTGCGCGAGCTGGAGAACCTGGTCGAGCGCGGCGTGATCCTGGCGGCGCAGGGCGGCGTGATCGAGGTCGAGCACCTGTTCCCCAACCAGTCCGAGCCGGCGCAGGACGGCATCGACCCGCAGGGCCGGCTGGCGCGCCGTGCGCCCGAGGACGAGCTGCGCCTGTGCGCGCAGGTGCTCGATGCCGGCGTGCCGATCGAGACCCTGGAGGCGCAGGTGCTGGCCCTGGCGGTCGAGCGCAGCCGCGGCAATCTGGCCGGCGCCGCCCGCCTGCTGGGTCTGAGCCGCGCGCAGCTGGCCTACCGGCTCAAGCGCGCCCAGAACCCCGAACCCGACTGAGCACGTTCATGTTGCACACACTGCTCCAACCCGTCCACGCTGCCGGCCCTGCGCCGCGCAGCGACGAACCCGAACCCCGCACGCTCACCGAACGCGCCTACCGGGCGCTGCGTCACGACATCGTGTGTGGCGATCTGCAGCCGGGCCAGCGCCTGCGCGTCGAGCACCTCAAGGACCACTACGGCGTGGGCGCCGGCACGCTGCGGGAGGCGCTGGCGCTGCTGGTGTCCGACGCGCTGGTCACGGTCGAAGGCCAGCGCGGCTACCGCGTCAGCGCGGTCTCGCTGGACGATCTGCGCGACCTGACCGACACCCGCGTGCGGCTGGAAACCGAAGCGCTGCGCCAGTCGATCCGGCTCGGCGACGCGGGCTGGGAGCGCTCGGTGCGCGGGGCCTTTGCACGGCTCAGCGTGGCCGAGGAGGGCGGCGCCGGCCGCGACCCGGACCAGTGGGAGCGCGCCAACCGCCACTTCCACGAAACCCTGATCGCGGGCCACAGCTCACCCTGGACGCGGCACCTGCTGGACATCCTCTACCGCCACGGCGAGCGCTACCGCCACATCGCCATCCGCATCGGCGCCACGCCGGGCTTCGACCGCGATGTGCACGCCGAGCACGAGAGCATCTTTCTCGCGGCGATGGCGCGGCAGGAGGCCCGCGCCGCGCTGGCGCTGGAAGCCCATATCCGCCTGACCTGCGACATCCTGACCCGCCAGGCCGCCGCGGCGACAGGCGGCGGATTTAAGGCTGCGCTGAACAAGCCGTAGATCTCAACGAACCTCGCTGGCCGATTTCGACATGCGGGATTAGGTCGGCGAATCACGCATTCTGAGGCGACCTGAGACCCTTCTGGGCGTCTTCATCCGCCCTTGGCGCCCGCTGCGGGCGCACTCATGCCACGAGGCGCTGGCGCGCCAGGTGGATGTTGGCCAGACGGGGTCTCCTCGTTTTCAGTGCAATAAGTGACGGTACGCAAAGCTAGCACTGGCGCGGGGGTGGTCTGGGTAGACCGTTGATTTCATTGACTTTCCTGTTCGCTTTGTAAACGGGTATGGTGGCCTCCCACTTTTGAG
>JAIPCJ010000038.1 GCA_021738245.1 Methylotenera sp.
GGCGGGATGCCGCGCGCCGACCTGGAGCGCGCCTTCGAGCCCTTCTTCACCACGCGCTTCGGCCAGGGGGGCAGCGGGCTGGGGCTGTTCGTCGTGCACAGCCTGGTGGAGAACCTGCTGCATGGGGCCATCCGGCTGGAGAGCCAGCCGGGCAAGGGCACCGTTGCGCGGCTGGAGCTGCCCACCGCCGAGGTCGTGAAGATGGCGGCCTGAGCGAGCCGCCACCGTTTCAACGCCGGATCGGTGACGCGCCGCGCCAGGCCGGGTCGGCCCAGCGCTGGAAGGCAGCCATCTGCGCAGGCTCGGCGGCCTGCCGTTCGGTGGCCAGCGTCGCGATCGACAGGAGCTCGAAGCTGCGCCGGTATTTGCCCTCGGCGCGCACCTCGCGGGCCAGCAGCATCTGGGTGCCGCCCGGCACCCAGCCGGCAAACTCCGCCACGCCCAGCCCCGGCTGTTCCGGCGCCGGGGGCAGCACCTCGACCCGCCAGCCGTCGCGTTCCTTGCGGAACACCCACAGCTCGCGCCAGCCGTCCAGCGGCTGTGCGGCCAGCGCCAGGGCGCGACCTTCTCGGTTCATCGTTGCCGAGGCCAGGGCCAACTGGCCGTAGCTGCAACGGCGGGCGGCCAGACGCCCCATGTCCTTGAGCTCGACGCAGCGCTCCCCGTCCGGGCCCGGCACCAGCGCGAGCTGCACCGGCCCGAAGTCGCGCGCCCCCGTCGGGCTGCCGAGCCAGCGGGCGGCATTCACCCGCATCGCGGCCTCGGCATACAAGGCTTGGTCGTCCTCGGTCAGCTCGGTCGGCACGATGGCGGCGAACTCTGCCAGGCCCGGCACCGGCTCGGGGGCCATGCCCCGCCGTGCCTGCGCAAAGGCCAGGCTCGCGGTCACGGCAGCGCGCCGCATCAGCAGGCGGTTCTTCCAGTGCACCGGCAGCCCGGCGGTGTCGACCTGGGCCAGCACCTGTTGGCGCCACTGGTCGCGGGCCTCGGCCTCGCGCGGCGTGGCGCGTGGGTTCAGGCACTCGGGGCGGGTCAGGGCCAGGGCCGCGCGGGCGCGTTGCTCGGGCGCGCCACCCACGGCCAGCACGCGACGGAAGGCCTCGCCCTCGTAGCAGACCTGCACGCGGCCTTCGTCGAGCTCGAACTGCTCGAACTTCAGGCCATAGCGCGCGGCCACGTCCAGCTGCGCGGCGAGCTGGCCTTCGCCCGGCCGCGCGGCGGGCAGCGAGGCGCGGTCGGCGATGCGCTCGGCGAACAGGCCCATGGCTTCCAGCGCCTCGGCACCTGCCGGGCTGGCCAACTCGGCTGGCGTGGCCGCCTGCACATAGGCGGCGGCCAGACCCAGACCCAGGCCTTCGGTGCCCCATTGCTGGCGCGCCAGGCGCAATTGCGACAGCAGCTCGGCAGGGGCGTCGTCACCGCGGGGCAGCAGCAGCACCTGACTCTTGCGCAGCCAGCCGCCGCGCTCGCGCCGGTAGTCCCACACCTGCCAGTGGTCGCCTCGTTCGCCGCGGATCTCCAGCGCTTCGCCCCGGCCCATCTGGGCCTGCAGCGAGGCGGTGTCACGCGGGGCGCCGCGCAGCGGCGAGTCCTGCGACACCAGGCCTGCCCGCGGGAAGTCCGGCGCGGCCTGGGCGGTGGTGATGAAGGCCGCCGCCACCGTGGCGGCCAGGGCCATCAAGGCAAAGCGACGCATGGCTTACTCCTTCTCCGCGGCCGCTTCAGCCGCTGCGGGTTCGGCCTTCGGCGAGGACTGCACGCCGGCCAGCAGCGCATTGCCGATGAAACCGCCCGAGCCGGGCGGCGCGATGATGACCTGCACCTTGTCGGAGAGTTTGTCCGCCATGGCCTTCTGCACCAGCAGGGGATGCTTGGTCAGCAAGGCGCCTTCGGTGGCCATCTGGCCGGCATTGGCGCGGCCGACCTGGGCCACGCGGTAGGCCTCGGCATCGGCCAGCTTCTGGCGTGCTGCGGCCTCGGCATCGATCTCGATGCGGCGGGCCTGCGCCTGGCCCTCGGCCTGCTTGATGCGGGCGGCGCTCTCGGCCTGGGCCTCCAGGGCGCGCTGCTCGATCAGTTTCTGCTTGAAGGGCAGCACATGCTTCATGGCCTCCTCCTGCGCGCGGGCAGCAATGATCTGCTCGCGGCCGGCGGCTTCAGCGGCGGTCTCGCGGCGCACCTTGTCGGCGGCAGCCTGCAGCTCGGTTTCCTTCACGCGCTTGTCAGCGATCTCCAGTGTGTAGCGCATGCGCTCGCTGGCCAGGCTGTCGGCCAGCAGGCTGTCCATGCCGCGGCGGTAGTCGGCCGGCAGGTCGACCGAGCCGATCTGCACGCTCTTGAGCAGGATGCCGTCACTCGCCAGGCGGGCGCGCAGCTCGCTCTCCAACGCGGTGGCGATCTCGGCGCGCTGGCTGGAGAAGATCTCCCGCACCGTGCGCTTGGCCACCTGCTTGTAGACCACGGCCTGCACGGCGGGCGCGATCACGTCGGCCTCGATGTCATCGGGCAGCCTGCGGGACAGCTCGCCCAGGCGCGTGGCGTCCACGCTCCAGCGCACGTTCAGGTCCAGGCCGAGCGACAGGCCTTCGACCGACTGCAGCGGCGCCGGCCCGCCGGCCTTGGCCAGGGCCGCCGGGTGGTAGCTCTGGTCGCGTAGCGGGAAGTACCGCACCTCATGCAAGCCCGGCAGGCGCAGGAAGCTGCCGCTGCGAAATTCGGTGGTGGTGCCGCTGAACTGGTTCGTTCGCAAGGCTGCCTGGCCGGCAGGCACCGGCAGCACCGGCGGATGGGTCACGAGGCCGTAGCCAGCCGCCGTGACGGCCGTCAAGGCCAGCAGCGGCGGCAGTGCGCGGCGCAGCGGCAGGGCGCGTGTCGAGCGCTCGGCAGCGGTGGGGACGGTGTCGTGCCCGCGGCGGCGGAAAGCCTGGCGGAGCGAGGCGGCGAGAGACTGGAGGCGGTGCAGCATGGTGCGGTCCTTGGGGCTGTCGGCATCGCGCAAGTGAAGGGCGCGATGCACGGTGGCCATGGTGTCCAGCCTGGCGGGAAGGGACGAGGGCGGGCGCGGGCGGGAGTCTTCCGCCGCGGCGGAAGGTTTGCTCCGGCGCGGCCGACCACCACGTCTGAAGGCCCCATGACGGCCCAGGTGACGCAGGGGCTCGCTATCCTCGGCCTCCCAACGCGCAAGGAGATGACCGATGAAGCCTGTTCTCTTCACTGCCGCCCTGCTGGCAGCGTGCGGCCTGGCCCAGGCGGCCGAGGTGTCGGTGCGACTGGCCACCGCCGAGAAGACCGGCGCGGGCGCCGAGGTCGGCACGGTCCGCATCGTCGAGACGCCCTATGGTCTGGCCTTCTACCCGGACCTGAAGGGCCTGCCGCCCGGCCAGCACGGCTTTCATGTGCATGAAAAGCCCAGTTGCGGTCCAGCCGACAACAACGGCACGCCCGTGCCTGCCGGTGCCGCCGGCGGTCACCTCGATCCGGCCGGCAGCAAGAAGCACGGTGAGCCCTGGGGCGACGGTCACCTGGGTGACCTGCCGCCCTTGTTCGTGGCGGCTGACGGCAGCGCCACCGCGCCGGTGCTCGGCCCGCGCCTGAAGCTGGCCGATGTGAAGAACCGCGCCTTGATGGTCCATGCCGGCGGCGACAACCATGCCGACCACCCCGCCCCGCTGGGCGGCGGCGGGCCGCGTGTGGCCTGCGGCGTGATCGGCGGCTGAGTGGGCAGCTGAGCCGGCGGAAGAATCCTTCCGGCCCGCCCCGCTCCCCGGGGCCGTGGGGCTGCCCATAATCTGCCGCCATGCCCCGCATCGCCGTCATCGAGGACGATCCCACCACCAGCGAGCAGCTCGCCGGCTGGATTCGCGCCGTCCGCCCTGAACTGGGCGTCGATCAATGGTTCGACCGCGATGCCGCCGAGGCCGCGCTGCGCCGCGAGCGCTACGACCTCGTCGTGCTCGACATCGAGCTCGGCCGCGAGCGCAATGCCGGCGTGGCGCTGAACAACGAGATCAACAAGCAGGGCCTGGGGACGCCGGTGCTGGTGGTGTCTGCCATGCCGGCGGCCATCTACCGCAGCATCATGAAGGCGCTGGATGCCTGGGACTACCTGCAGAAGACGACCTTCGACGAAGCCGAGTTCATCGAGACCTTCCTCGACATCCTGCGCACCGCGCGGCTGCGCGAGCCCAAGGCCGGCGCCCGCACGGCCGACGACAGCCTGCAGCTCGACCCGCTCAAGCAGCGCTCGGCGATGTGGCGCGGCCAGCGGGTCAACCTGCCGCTGACGGCCCAGCGCATCCTCGCTACGCTGCACGAGCGGGCTGGCGAGGTGGTGAGCTACGAAGAGCTGTTCGATGTGGTCAAGAGCGGCCGCAACCGCGACAACGTGCGCAAGCACGTGGCCACCATCCGCGATGCCTTCCGCGATGTCGACCCGACGTTTGACGGCATCGAGAACATCCCGATGCGCGGCTTTCGCTGGACCTCCACCTGAGCACCGTCATGGCGCTGCCCCCATCGAGACAGGCCACACAGGCACAGAGACACGGGGGTTGGGGTGCTGAAGCCGCCTCTGTGTCTTTGTGCCTGTGTGGCTGTGTTCTGACGGGGTGGGCCCGCGCGTGAAGCTCGGTCGCGTCGATCTCACGCTGCCCGACGTGCCCCGCCTGGGGCTCGCGGCGTTTCGCAACCGCATCGTCTTTCACCTGGTGTTCATCGCGCTGGCCGTGGCCACGCTGGCGCTGGCGGTGGCGCTGCTCAACGAGGAGCGCCAGCGCAATGCGCAGCGCTATGAGCAGACCTTCGCCAAGTCGCTGGCCGAGATCGTCGCGCAGCTGCGCCATCCGTCGGGCCAGCTCGCGCTGCTGAACCCCGATCCCGCGCAGCTGGGCGAGGGCTGGCTGGCACCGGTGGTGCTGCCGTTCGGGGCCATCGATTTCGACGATGCCAACAAGGCGCGCCGGGCCGTCGAGATGGCGGGCTGCGCGCTGCAATACCCGGGCGGCGCCAGCCTGTGCGCGGCGGTGGGCAGCAATGCCTATGCGGGCGGGTTTGTCTACCTGGTCGCGAGCCTGGATGCGCCGCCGCTGGTCAGTCGCGAGCGGGGCGCGCTGGAGGTGGCGGATGTTCACCGGGTCCACATCCGGCTGCAACCCGCGGGCGGCCCTGAGCAGGACTGGCTGGCGCCGGTCGAGATGCTGGACGCCCAGCGCGGGCAGCTGCCGGGCTTCCTGGTGGAGGGGCCTGGCAACACCGCGTCGCTGCGCCCCAAGCGGCGACCCGAGCGGGACTTCCGCGGCTGGGTGTGGCGCGAGGGCCCGTGCCTGACGTCGGCGGAGCCCTGCGCGCGGCGCACCACCGTGTCGATCCGGTTGCCGGTGGAGGCCTTTCGCGAGGCCTTGTTCCGGCCCGGCGGACCGCAGTGGCCGCCCGCCGACCTGGCCCGCACCGGCGTGCGCCTGGCCCTGCTCGGCCCGGATGGCGCGACGCTGTTCGACAGCGCCACGGCCGGTGCCCAACCGCCGCTGAGCCTCAGCCGGCTGGCCGCCGCGCTGTCGCCGGGCGAGACCTTGCAGATCACGCGCGGCGGCCATGTGGTGGCGCTGCTGCAAGGCGCCGAGGCCACCGATGCGCCGGGCTCGCCCTGGCTGATGACGCTGATCCAGCACCTGCCGGCGCCGGCCACGCCACGCAGCCTGTCCGCACGCGACAGTGTGACCACGCCGGGCGGCCGTTTCGACGTGGCCCTCACTGGCGACCTGCAGGGCCTGGACCGCACGCTCAGCGCGAGTGCGGCCCGCCTGGCCTGGCCGGTCGGCGCGATGCTGGCGGCATTGGCGCTGGCCTGGCTGATCATCGAGGTCGGGCTGATTCGCCGCGTGGCGGTGCTGACCAGGCGCGCGGCGGCGCTGTCACACCAGATGCAGCAGCCCGGCCAGGCCGAGCTCGGCATGCTGGACGTGGCGGACCTGCGCGGGCGCGACGAACTGGGCATCCTGGCCGGCGTGCTGTCCGACCTGCTGCAGCAGGCCCGCGACAGCCTGCGCCGCGAGCAGCTGCGCGCCGAGCGCGAGCACGACCAGTGGCATGCGGTGGGCCACGAGATCATGTCGCCGTTGCAGTCGCTGATGCTGCTGCATGGCGCCGACGATGACCCGAGCCGTCGCTACGTGCAGCGCATGCAGCAGGCCGTGAAGGTGCTGTACGGCCAGGCCTCGCCCAGCGAGGCACTGGCAGCGGCCACGCTGGCGGTCGGCCGGCTGGACCTGGACGCCTTCCTGCGCCAGGTGGCGGCGAATGCGGCCTATGCGGGCATCGCCAGCGTCGCCTACACGCCCGCCCCGGAGCCGGCCTGGGTGCAGGCCGACGAATACCCGCTGGAGGACGCGCTGACCCATGTGCTGAGCAATGCCGACCGCCACCGCGTGCCCGGCACCGCCATCACCTTGACCCTGCGCCAGCCAGGCGAACTGGCCGTGGTGGAGGTCCACAACCAGGGTCCGCAGATCGACGAGGCGCAGCTCACGCGCATCTTTGACTACGGCGTCAGCACCGCCGATGCCGATGACGGCCAACGCCGCGGCCAGGGCCTGTTCGTGGCCAAGACCTATCTCGCCAAGATGGGGGGCAGCATCAGCGCCCGCAACGTGGCGGATGGCGTGGTGTTCGAGATCGCGCTGCGGCGCGGCAGCTGAGGCGCGGGGCGCCTCAGCGCCCGTTCACGGCCCACTCAGCGCCCCTTCAGCGCCCGTTCAGCGGCTGACCCGGGCCAGCAGCTCCCGTGTGGCCAGCTCCGACTGCAACGAGGCCTCCAGCGGCGCACGGCACAGGCCGGCATGCGCGTACTGCAGGTTTTCGTACAGCTCGGCGGCGGCCGGGAAGTGGTCGAGCACCGTGGTCAGCGCCGGGTGGGCCTGGTGCTGGCGCAACTCGGCGCTCAGCTTCTCGACGAGCAGGCGGTATTGGTGCGGGTCCACGGTCTGGTGCTCCACGCCTTGCAGCAGATGGGCGAGCCGGACGAGCGACAGCAGTTCAACGGGAAGGGCAAGCTTGATGACGGACGACATGCAGACACCCGAAAGAGCGGTTCCTGACAACCCACATGCGCCCGGCCGAGGGCTTTTCAAGTGGGGGGCTTGTGACGGGCGTCACGGCCCGCACAATCCGCGGCTGGTGTTTTTCAGGTGATGGCCATGTCCTTGCTGCCCGATCAGACCTATGCCCTGCTTGCTGCCGGTGGCGCGATTCGCACGCTCGCTGGCGGCGAGGCCTTCTGGGGCCAGCCGCCGGAGGTGCTGGACGGGCTGGGCCGCGAATGGCTGGTGTCGGAGTTCGCCTGCGACGCCGACTGGGCCAGCTGGGAGATGCACCCCGAAGGCGACGAGTTCGTCTACCTGCTGGATGGCGACATCGAGTTCCTGCTGGAGGCCGGCGACGGCAGCCGCAGTGCCCAGCGCCTGACCGGCCGCGGCGCCGTCGTGGTGCCTCGCGGGGCCTGGCACACCGCGCGGGTGTTCCGGCCCAGCCGGATGTTTTTCATCACCTGGGGCGCTGGCACCGAGCACCGCCCCGTCTGACGCAAGAGGGAGATCGGGCCGTGGCCCAGGAACTGGATTGCCAGCGTTGTGGCGCCTGCTGCGCCTATTTCCGTGTGTCGTTCTATTGGGCCGAGGCCGACGACGCCCCCGGCGGCACCGTGCCTGCCGGCCTGACCCGCCAGGTCAATGCCCAGATGCGCTGCATGGCCGGCACGGAGCGTCAGCCGGCCCGCTGCGTCGCGCTCGATGGCGAGGTGGGGCGCGGCGTGAGCTGCGCCATCTATGCCCAGCGGTCCAGCACCTGCCATGACCTGCAGCCGGGCGACGAAAAATGCTTGCGGGCGCGTGCGGCCCACGGCCTTGAAACGCCGTCGCGCGAGGCCATTTACGTCCGATCAGGTGCAGCGCCGGCACATCCGGCATCCCCATGAAATCTCTTGGCAAACGCGCGGCCGGCGAGCGGCTGGCGCGCATGCGGGCCTCGCCCCGCTATCGCGTCACCGACAGGGGCGAGGGCTTCCACAACGTCCATCCCATCGACCCCGGCCTGCGCGACCACACGGTGCGCCCGTCGGTGACCGAGCTGCTGCGGCCTGCCGGCCGGCGCCTGCCCCCGGCGCCGCTGCCGGCCGTGAACCCGCTGGAGACCTGGGCCCGGCGCCCCGGCAGTGGCCTGCGCGCGACCTGGCTCGGCCATTCCACCGTGCTGATCGAGATCGACGGCCTGCGGGTGCTGACCGACCCGGTCTGGGCCCGGCGCGCGTCGCCGCTGCAGTGGCTGGGCCCGCAGCGCTTCCAGCCCGTGCCGCTGGGGTTGCAGGCGCTGCCGCCGCTGGATGCGGTCGTCATCTCGCACGACCATTACGACCATCTCGACCACGGCACCATCCGCGAGCTGGTGACGCTGCAGCAGGTGCCCTTCATCACCTCGCTGGGCGTCGGTGCCCACCTGCAGGCCTGGGGCGTGCCACCCGAGCGCATCGTGGAGCTGGACTGGTGGGAGCATTGGCAGGCACCCGCGGCCGAGCTGCGCATCCATGCAGCGCCGTCCCAGCATTTCTCGGGCCGCTCGCTGCGGGACCGCAATGCCACGCTGTGGTCGTCCCTGGTCATCGAGACGCCACGGCACCGGGTGTTCTTCAGCGGCGACACCGGGCTGACGCCGGAGTACGCCCGCATCCGCGAGCACTTTGGTGGCTTTGACCTGGTGCTGCTCGAAGTGGGCGCCCATCACCCCGCCTGGGGCGACATCCACCTCGGGCCCGAGAACGCGCTGAAGGCCCTGCAGCTGCTGGGCGGCGGCACCCTGCTGCCCGTGCACTGGGGCACTTTCAGCCTGGCGCTGCACGACTGGGACGAGCCCGCCGAGGTGCTGCTGGCGCAGGCACCGGCAGCCGGTGCGCAGTTGCTGATGCCGCGCCTGGGCCAGGCCGTGGAGCCAGCCCACGCCGGGCCGGTGCAGCCGTGGTGGCGTGAGGCCGACCCTGCGCGCCGCAGCGGGCGCATCGCCCACGCGCCGGCGCCGGGCTGAGCGCGCCGCGGCCTGGCGGGTTCAGCGCGTGACGATCGGGAAGGTGCCCGGGGCCTTGTCGATCAGGCCCAGGAAGCGCGCCAGATCGATGCGGCTGCCGCTGATCTGGATCTCGTCGGACATCAGCAGGTCCTTCGCGCCCACCTTGCCGGCCATCATCCGGATGAAGAAGGCATGCGTGAGCTTCATCGTCGCGTGCGCATCGGCCGCGGGTGAGGCGCGGCGGTGGTGCAGCACTGCGTTCTCGATCCACAGCACATGGCTCTCGGGGCGGTCGGTGAAGACGAGGTTGATGCGGTAGTCCTTGCCCTCGGCGGCCGGGCCGTTGAGGCCGGCGGCCATCGCCTCCAGGAAGCGCTCGGTGGGCGTCTGCTGCAGCATGTCCAGCGCGACTGACCTGTCGATGCCCTGCTGCGGCGGCCCCTGGCGCAGCTCGGCGGCAGCAGTGAGATAGCTGTTGCGCCAGGTGGCGGCCTCGGCGGCGTAGCCGAGCTGGTCGTAGGTGCGGGCGAGCAGCTGGCGGGCGCCGGTGTGGCGGCTGTCGGCCATCACGAGGCGGTTCAGCAGCTCGGCCGCCCAGCGGTAGTCGCCTTCGTCGAAGGCCTGCTGTGCCGCAGTCATCAGTTTGTCGGCACCTCCGGCCAGGGTCACGTAGCGCCGGCCCATCACCTCCGGAGGCAGCGGGTTGAGGTGGGCCGGGTTGCCGTCGTAGGCGCCGAGGTAGAACTGGTAGATGGCCTTCACGTTGTGGCGCACGTCGCCGTAATAGCCGCGCGCGGGGAAGAAGGCCTGCAACGAGGCCGGCAGCTTGACCTGCTCGGCGATCTCGGCGGGCGTCAGGCCGGCGTTGATCAGGCGCACCGTCTGGTCGTGCAGGTATTTGTAGGCATCGCGCTGGCGGGTGATGAAGTCCACGATGCGCTCGCGCCCCCAGACCGGCCAGTTGTGCTGGCCCACGTAGACCTCAGCATCCCCGAGCTGGTCGAGGGCGTCCTGCAGATAGCCGGCCCAGCGCAGCGCGTCACGCACCTTGGCGCCGCGCACCGGCAGCAGGTTGTGCAGGGTCTGGGCCAGGTTCTCGGCGCCGCCGTAGACCTTGAGCGCCGGGATGGAGAAGGTCATTTCCGCCGGGGCCTCCGCACCCGGCACGTTGTGGAAGATGAAGCGCACGCCGTCGAGCGTGCGTTCCTCCGTGGCCTGCGTGATGAGGTCGTTGGGCGCCAGCAGCCCGACGCGGCCGTAGCCCACGCCCTTGCCCAGGCCCGTGTCCACCCGCCCCTGGGCGGTGGCGGGCAGGTTCTTGCCGAACTGGTAGATCGAGCGGCGTGCCATGGCCGTGCCGACCATCAGGTTCTCGCTCGTGGCCTCCTCCATGAAGCCGGCGGAGGCGATCACCGGCACCTGGCGGGCCTGCTCGGGCGTCAGCACGCCGAGGGCGCCGCCAAAGTGGTCGACATGGCTGTGGGTATAGAGCAGGGCGGTGACGGGCTGGTCGCCCAGGTGCTTGCGGGCGAAGGCGAGGGCAGCGGCCGCCGTCTCGCGGCAGGTGAGGGCATCGATGACGATCCAGCCGCTGCGGCCCTGCACGAGGGTCATGTTGCCGATGTCGAAGCCGCGCAGCTGCCACACACCCTCGACGACCTTGAACAGCCCGATCTGGGCATTGAGCTTGGCTTGCCGCCACAGGCTCGGGTTGACCGTGGGCGGCGCCTCGCCCTGCACGAAGCGGTAGGCGTCGAAGTCGATCAGCACGCGGCCGTCCTCGGCCAGGATCTGCCCTTCGGGCCGGGCGATCAGGCCGCGGGCGGCATCGTCGAAGGCCTGCTGCTCGGCCAGCGGCAGGGCCTGCGCCACGGCGGCCTGCGCCTGCAGCGTGGTGGGCTTGACATCGCCGGTGGCGGCGGGCAGTTCGGCAGGGCGGTTGCAGCCCGCCAGGGTCAGCGCCGCGAGCGCGGCCAGCCAGGTTCTCATGGGGTGTCTCCGGAGTCTTCACGGCCGATCGGGCCGCCTCGACCATGTTGCCTGCGCCTAGCTGAAAGCCTCAGCCCTCCCGCGCCGGGCACCACCCCGGCCGGCGTCAGGGCTGCAGCAGGAAGGCCAGCGGCACCTCCAGCCGCTGGGCCCAGGCGGTCTCGTTGTGGCCGGTGCCTTCGAAGGTCAGCGCCAGGAAGTTGCGGCCCTCCACATAGCCGCGCTCGCGCGCCAGGCTGTTGACGAGGGATTGGTAGGGCGCATACAGCGCGTCGAGCTCAATGGTGCCGTGGTCCTGGTAGAGGCGGTGGGTGGCCGGGTCGGCCAGGTGCTCGCGCAGGAAGTTGAACGCCGCCAGCGGCAGCGCGGCATTGGGCTTGAAGATGCCCACCCAGTGGGTGGACAGGCCGGCCGCGCCGCCGAAGACCTCGGGGTAGCGGTTCATCGCATAGACCGAGATCAAGCCGCCCATGCTGGAGCCCATGATGAAGGTGTTGTCACGGTCGGGCCGGGTCGCATAGCGGGCGTCGACGGCGGGCTTGAGTTCCTCGACGAGGAAGCGCAGGTAGGCATCGCTCTGGGGCTTGCCCTGCAGGCCGTCGCGCACCAGCGCCTCGCGAAAGTCGGGCGGCAGCCCCGGCAGGAAGGCTTGCGGCATGTATTCGCTGTGGCGCCACTTGCCGTTGTTCCACACGCCCACGACGATGACGTCGCGGATGCGGCCGGCGGCGCGCAGCCGCGTGAGGGCGTCTTGCACGTTCCAGGCCTGCTTGTTCCAGGTGGTGCGCGCATCGAAGAGCATCTGGCCGTCGTGCATGTAGAGCACCGCATAGCGCTTGGCGGGCGTGTAGCCGTCGGGCAGCCAGACGTCGACATGGCGCGCATCCACGAACCGGGACGGCAGGTTGGCCCAGCGCTCGATGCGGCCATGCTGCACGCCGGGCAGGGGCGCGTCGGCGGGCGACTGGGCGAAGGCCGTGACGGTCAGGCTCAGGCCGAGGACGGCCAGCAGCCGGCGGGAGAAGGCAGGCAGATTCATGGGACGCAGGCGTGAAAGCTCACCGCGATTCTTGCAGGCGGCTGTGGTCCACTTCCGCCCAGTTCAGCTGCTGGCGCCCAGGCGCCCTGGTTCTCGTGTCGATGTCCCTGCGAGTCTTCCTTCCTCTGTCCCTGCCCTTGGCCGTGGCCCTGAGCCTGGCCGGCTGCCAGCGCCACGAGAACGTGCCGGCCGCCCTGCCCGCCGCTTCGGCCCCGCAGGACACCAGCGCCACCGCCCGCCTGGGCCAGCAGGCCGACGGGCTGCTGGCCCTGCACCGGCAGATCATCGTGCTGATGGACGGCGAGGCCGCGCTGCCCGCCGCCCAGCGCCGCGAGGTGCAGGCCCTGGGGCAGCAGCTCTTCCATGAACTGCTGCAGCGCCAGCAGGCCCTGGCCGAGGCGGCGTTGCAGCCTGCCGCGCTGGAGGCCACCACCGCGCTGCTGACCCGCATCGAGAGCGAGCCAGGCTGGTTCGACGCTGACCGCCTGGCCTTCAAGGAAGTGCTGGAGCAACTGGCCACGGGCCTGAAGGCCTCGCAGACGCTGGACGGCATCAAGCTGGCCCGCCGCGCCCAGGACGACATCGACACCCTGGCCGAGGTGCAGAAGGCCTACGAGCAGGAGCTCAAGGAGGTCTTCGGTGGCTTTGCCAAGCGCGGCATCGAGCTCAAGCGCGAACGCTGGACCGACTACACCGCCAAGCTGCGCGCCCTGCACACCCGCGAGGCGGTGATGAAGCAGCATGGCGCGCAGCTGCCGGCGGCGGCGGACCTGGCGCCAGAGGTGCCGGCTTCAGCGGCGTCAGGCGCGATGCGCGGCGTGGCTGCCAAGGACCGTGAGGTCTTCGGCGACAAGCTCCCGCCCAAGACCGTGCTGCTGACCTTCGACGACGGCCCGCACCCGCGCTACACCGACGAGATCCTGGACATCCTCAAGCGCTATCAGGCGCCGGCGGTGTTCTTCCAGCTTGGCCAGAACCTCGGCAAGGTCGGCGCCGATGGCAAGCCGCTGCCGGGCAACGGCAGTGCGGTGGCCAAGCGCGTGCTGGCCGCGGGGCATCAGCTCGCCAACCACAGCTTCACCCATGGGCTGATGAGCAAGTTCGAGCTGATCAAGGTGAAGGAGGAGGCGGCCAACACGGAGGCGCTGCTGGACGCGGCGGGTCGCAGCGGCGACGCCCTGTTTCGCTTTCCGTACGGCGCCCGCAACGACGGCGCCTTGAGCACCATCGAGGCCCTGAAGCTGCGCTCGATGATGTGGAACGTCGACTCGCTGGACTGGAGTGACCCCATCCCCAAGAGCATCGCCGCGCGCGTGCTGGCCGAGCTGGAGAAGCAGCAGCGCGGCATCGTGCTCTTCCATGACATCCATGCCCGCACGGTGCAGGCGCTGCCGCTGGTGCTCGACCAGCTCGCCGCCGACGGCTGGCGTTTCGCGAGCTTCAAGGACGGGCAGTTCGTCATCAGCGGCGACCGCCCCGCGCCGCCCCAGCTCGCGGCCGGGGAGCTCTACCGCGAGAGCCATGCGCTGGTCATCGGCATCAATGGCTACAGCGCCTGGCCCAAGCTCGCGCACGCGGTGCGCGATGCGCAGGCCGTGCGCGAGGCCCTGGTCACGCGATTCGGCTTCAAGCCCGACAACGTCACCCTGCTGACCGACGCCGAGGCCACGCGCGCCAACATCCTGAAGGCCATGAACGAGCGCTTCGGTGACGCCAAGCGCGTGAAGCGCGACGACCGCGTGTTCGTGTTCTTCGCCGGCCATGGCAGCACCCGCAAGCTGCCCAGCGGCCGCGAGGTGGGCTACATCGTGCCGGTGGACGCCGGCCTGAACGACCTCCAGGCCGATGCCATTGCCATGCCGCAGCTGCAGGAGGTGGCCGAGGCCATCACGGCCAAGCATGCGCTCTTCGTCATCGACGCCTGCTACTCGGGCCTGGGCCTGACCCGTGCCGGCAGCGTGGCGGCCGACAGCAATTTCGCCCGCACCAATGCCCGCCGCATCGGCCGACAGATGATGACCGCGGGCGGCGCCGACCAGCAGGTGGCCGACGACGGGCCCGGCGGACACTCCGTTTTCACCTGGACGCTGCTGCAGGCCCTGAACGGCAAGGCCGACCTGAACGGCGACGGCCTGATCACGGCCACCGAGCTGGCCGCCTATGTGGCGCCCGCGGTGTCGGCGATTGCGCATCAGACGCCCGCCTTCGGCAGCCTGCCGGGCAGCGAAGGCGGTGAGTTCGTGTTCGAACTGCCCACCGCCCAGGAGCCGGGCTTGAGCGGCGCCGTCGCGCAACTCGACGACAAGGCCAGCCAGCTCGCCGCCAAGATCGACGAGGCCAGCACCGCCAGCCGCCAGGCCGCGCCCGCCGCGGGCGGCGCCAGCGGCGTGCAGGTGACCATCAAGGGCCTGGACGGCAAGGACCAGGCCCTGGCCGCCACCACCGCCCGCGTGGACCCCGGCGCCCGCGTGGCCGCCCAGCGCGCCAACGACCGCGGCCTGCAGCTCTACCGCGAGCGCCGCTATGACGAGGCCGAAGCCGCCTTCAAGGAAGCGCTGCAACTGCAGCCGAAGTTCGCGCTGGCCGCCAACAACCTGGGCTTCGTGCTCTACCGCCGCGCCAAGTTTGCCGAGGCCGCGGGCTGGTTCGAGAAGGCCGTGGAGATGGATGCCAGCCGGTCGCTTGCCTGGCTCAACCTCGGCGACGCCCGCCTGCAGGCCGGCGACGACGGCAAGGCCATGGCCGCCTACAAGACTTTCCTGGCGCTGGCGCCCAGGCATGCGCGGGCGGCCGAGCTGCAGGCCTGGATCGCCGCGCCTTCAGACGCCACCCGGCCCAGGGCCTTGTGACTCAGCGGTTCGGGGCTTCGCTCAAGAGGGCGCGCAGGAACGCCAACAACTCGGGCAGCGCGTCCTGGATGACGTTCCAGACGGTCTCGTGCTTCACCACGGCGTAGCCGTGAATCAAGACATTCCGAAAGGCCACGATCTGACTCAGGCGGGCATACGCGCTGCCTGATCGGCGCCGACCTTGGCCAACTGCCCCAGGGCTTCGCCAATGATCTCGAACTTGCGCTCGACCGCTGAGTGCAGCAGCTCGTCGGTGGCGTACTGCTGCGCATCGCGCCCCTGCACGAAGGTCTGGATCGATTCTGCGGCGCTGAAGGCGTCCCACAGGTAGGCCCGGGGATCACGCCGCAAACACCAACTCACGCTCCTGCTCGATCTGCCGCATCACGAAGGGGTTGCGCACAGCCCCGGACTGCACCAAGTCTACGGGGCGGCCTAGCAGGGCTTCAAAGTCGCGCCGGGCGGCGTCCCATTCGTCCAAACCGACGCGATGCCCTGTCTCGAACGCGACGAGCAGATCAGCGTCGCTGTCGATGCGGAAATCGTCACCGCGAGCGGCCGAGCCGAACACCTCCAGCCGCGCGATCCGGTGTCGGCGACACAGCGCAGCGATGGCCTCTCGGGCCTGGACGATGCTGGGGTGCATGGCACGAGTGTAGGTAAAACACCTGCGCCCAGCGTCCTACGCGGCGCTCAAGTGCAGGACTGGATCGCCGCGCCTTCAGACGGCACCCGGCCCAGGGCTCTGTAGGACAGGCCTGAGGACCGCGCGCCGGCGCCTACACTCGGGGCTCCCGTCGCGTTCTGCTCAACGGCGCGACCTCAGTGGCTGGACACCGGCGCCCTCGCATCGCGCCTCACGCCAGGCCGGCTCCCGCCGGCCGGCACGGTCGTCAACCACCCTCAAGCGGCGAGCGCCCTCCGGCCCCTCTCAACGTCTGTCGAGGCGGCCACCCCCCCTGGTGCCCCGGCTCGCCCGCCCGACAGGCTCGCTGCATGCGCAGCGTCCGAAGCAGGCCCCGCACAGGCACCGCCACCGCCCACCGGGCACGCTTCCTGCAAGGCAGGTGCTTGTCCTCACGCACGTCCGGAGTTCCAGATGAACGCTTCCACCAAGCCCCGTACCGTCCGCAAGCTGTCGCTGCCTGCCACCCCGTCGCCGGTCTCTCGCCGCGACACTCTGCGCGACAGGCTGCTCGCCACGGTCGACCTTCTCAAGCGTCGCCGCGCGGCCGAGATCGACGAGGGTTTTATCGAGGACTATGTCGCCCTGCACTGGATGGAGTGGCATGGCGGTTCGCTGCGCCTGACGACCACCGGCGAGAACGTCTGCAAGCATCTCGCTTCGATGCTGGGGCGTGCCTCGCCCCAGCCGTCGCACTGAGCACGGCGCCTTGACTGCCGCTGCCGCAGCCATCGACCCTCTGCTGCTGGCCACGGCGCGCATCGGCACCTTTGTCGGCAAGATCGGCCTGACGAATGCGACGGGATTCTTTTTCCGGCGCGGCGGGCGGCTTTACCTGGTCAGCAGCCGGCACGTCTTCATCGACGAACCCAGCGGCCACCACCCCGACCGCCTGGAGATCGAGATCCACCCCGACGCCGACAACCTGGCCGACTCCATCGGCCTGTCGGTGTTGCTCTACCGGGAGGGCCTGGCCAACTGGCGCCAGGGCCGCGACGAGGGCAGCGAGATCGACGTCGGCGTGTTGGAGATCGACCCCGCCGCCCTGCCGGCTGATGTGGCGATGGCGGCCTTCACGCCTGAGCACTTGCCCGGCCCCGGGGACGATATTGGCTTGGGCGAGCCACTGCTCATCCCCGGCTTCCCGCTGGGGTTTCACGACGGGCTGCATCACGTGCCCGTGGTGCGGCAAGGCAGCGTGGCCTCGCCCTATGGTTGGCGGTTCCAGGGCCGGGGCTGCTTCCTGACGGACGCGCGCACGCACCGCGGTATCAGTGGCGCGCCCGTGGTGATGCGGGCGCCCGGGCGCGGCGCTCTGCCCTGGCTGCTGGCAGGCATCCATTCCTCGCGCCTGGACATGGGGAACCGGGACCAGGGCGTCGACGAGTCGCTCGGCTTGAACGCCGCCTGGTACCCCGACATCCTGATGACGCTGACCGAGCCCACCGCGCCCGCGGTGCCGCCGGGCGAGGCCGCGCCTGACGCGGCCTGTGTTCCACTTCCGGCGTGAATTCAGAAGTCTCTCCGCTCTCCAGCCCCAAGCCGGCCCGCCCGCCTGCGCCGGCCTTCCCCCTCCCCCAGCCTCGTCACGCCTCCCGACTGCCTGCCGGCCTCGCGCCGGAGGACTGGGCCCGCATCCGCCAGGCGGCCTATGCGCTGCCGCAGGTGCTGGTGCCGGCCGACCTGGATGACGGCAGCGACGACGCACTGGACCGCCTGGGCGCCATCCAGATCGCCAAGGCGGCCGGCGGCGGGCGGGCCAGCCGCTGGATCCTGCCGCAGCACATCCCGGTCGCGCTGGCGCAGCTCGATGCCACGCCGCTGGCCAACACCCTGCGCGCCCTGATGCAGCAGCGCCTGCACCAGCTCGAAAGCCTGGGCCTGCGTCGCGAAGGTCTGGTGTTCACGCGGCTGTGCATCCACCCGATCACGCTGGCGCATGAGGCCTGGCGCATCGACCTCTCGCACCGCGTGCCCGTGCCTGAGGCGCCGGTCTGGGCCTTCTTCCGCGATGGGGACCAGGCCGCGCTGCGCCATGCCCTCGGTCAGGCGCCGGCCTATTCGTACCAGGCCGAGCTGGCCCTGCACCTGAACCACCTCGTCGCCCGCAGCGAGGCCCTGGCCGACAGCGCCCAGCTCGCCTCGCTGCTGCCGCGCCTGCAGGCCGAATGCGGCGTGCCCATGCCCTTCGACGACCTGAAGGCGGCCCTCACCCGCGCCCAGGACCGCTGGGAGCAGCAGGTCGAGGAGCAGAGCACGCTGGCCAGCCTGGGCCGCGAACTCGCCTTCCAGGGCTATCCCGACAGCTTCGACGCGGCGCGCAAGCTCGGCCGCAAGGTCACGCTCTACATCGGCCCGCCGAACAGCGGCAAGACGCATGCCGCCTTCGAGCGGCTGGCGCAGGCGTTGGATGGCGCGTATCTGGCGCCGCTGCGGCTGCTGGCGTTGGAAGGCCGCGACCGGCTGGTCGGCCGCGGTGTGCCCTGCTCGCTGTTGACCGGCGAGGAGAACGTGCCGGACGACAATGCCCGGGTCGTCTCCAGCACCATCGAGATGGTCAACACCCGCGACGTGGTGGACGTGGCCGTCATCGACGAGGCGCAGATGATCTTCGACGACTCGCGCGGCTGGGCCTGGACGCAGGCCATCGTCGGCGTGCCGGCACGCGAGCTCATCATCATCGGTTCGGCCTACGCGGCGCCCGCCATCGAGCGTCTGCTGCAGCTGTGCGGCGAGAAGCCCGAGCGCCGCCTGTTCGAGCGCAAGCAGCACGTGCAGCTGATGCCGGCGCCGGTACCGATGACGCATCTGCAGGCGGGCGACGCGGTGGTGGCCTTCAGCCGGCGCGACGTGCTGATGCTGCGCGACCAGATCGCGCAGAACGGCCATGCGGTCAGCGTCATCTACGGCGCCTTGCCGCCCGAGGTGCGCCGCCGCGAGGCCGAGCGCTTCGCAGTGGGCGCGAGCGACATCCTGGTCGCGACCGATGCCATCGGCATGGGCCTGAACCTGCCCATCCGCCGCGTGCTGTTCTCGACGCTGACCAAGTTCGATGGCGTGGGTGACCGCGAACTCAGCGTCAGCGAGGTGCACCAGATCGCCGGCCGCGCGGGCCGCTACGGCATGCACGACGAGGGTTTTGTCAGCGTGCTCAAGGAGGCCGAGGCCGATGCGCTGAAGACACTGCGCCAGCTGTTGCCCAAGGAGCCCCGCGCACCACGCGACTTCAAGGCCCCGGTGGCCCCCAACTGGCGGCATGTGGAGACCATCTCGCGCCGCCTGGGCGTGAACAAGCTCTACGCGGTGCTCAACATCTTCATGCAACAGCTGCGCCTGGACGACGCCCACTTCGCCGTGGCCGAGCTGGAGCAGATGCTGGAGCTGGCGGAAGTGCTGGACCGCAACGCCATCGCGCTGCCGCTGCAGGAGCGCTTCCGCTACGCCCAGGCGCCGGTGGACTCGCGCCTGCCCCAACTGGTGGACCAGTTCCACGGCTGGGCGCAGAACCACGCCCGCACCGGCAAGGCCGGCGAGCCGCATTTCCTGGACGAATACGACCAGCACGGCCGCCTGGACCGCATGGAGCAGGCGCTGCGCATCTGCACGCTGTGGCTGTGGCTGGACCTGCGCTTCCCGGGCGTGTTCGGCTACGTGGAAGAGGTCATCGACCTGCGGGCGCGGCTGAACGACGGCATCGAGCGGCAGCTGAAGGGCAAGAAGGCGCTGTGGCAGCGCCGCGGGCGGTGATCGGCGGGCGATCGGCCGGCCCCGTCGGAAGAAAGCCTCCGCCACCGCGCTGTTTGGCTCCGTGCTGAGTCACCAGAATCGGCCCCAGTTCCCGTCCTGAGGTCCGCCATGATCCAACCCGCCCACCGTCCTGCCTGTGAAGCCCGGCGCCTGCGGGTGCCGTTCGCCGCGGCCTTGGGGCTCTGGCTGTGCGCGCAAGCCGCCGTGGCAGGGGCGCGCCTGCCGCCTGTACAGCCCCTGCAGAACGGTGTGAACCGGGTGGCGCTGCTGGCGGGCGCACCCGCCGGGATGGCGGTGCTGGCGCACCGTGAAAACTTCAATGCGCATGGCTTCGACGTGCTGACGCTCTATCAGCCGATGCCCTCGGTTCGCGGCGAGCCCGCCAGCTGGCAAATCGTGCCGGCGTTCGACGCTCAGGGCGAGCACCTCACGCTGGCGGCATCGGGCGGTGCCGATTGCCTGCTGCGCGATTTCCGCTTGTTGCAGCCGGTGGGACGTTCCGGCGCGACGCTGATCATCGCGGAGCGGGCCCTCGGCGACAGCTACGCGAGTCCGGCGCCGGTCACCTTCCGCTTCTATCGCCTGCGGCGCAACGACGCGGGCGAGGTCGGGCGGCCGGGGCTGTACTTCGAATTCGACCATGAGCAGACCTCGGCCCAGCCTCATTGCGACGTGGGTGAGGCCTTCGGTCATGTACTCGGGCTGAAGGACTATCGCCGGAAGTAGGGCAGGCCATTCGGGCCCGCGCTGACCAGCGGCACCGTAGCCCTAGCCTCGGACCACGCCCAGCGCCATCAAGTCGCGTGCCGACTTCAGGATGGCCTCGCGGGGCGGCCGCGGCGCCCAGCCGAGGACCTCGCGGGCATGCGTTGAGTCTTGGTGGCGCGCGGTCCCGAGTTCACTCGCGGCGGCGCGTACGGTGGGGCTGATGTGCGCCAGCAGCCGCACGCTCCAGTCAGGCAGCTGCAGCGTGGGCACGCGGCGCGCATCGTCGCCGAGTTCCTCACGCAGCACGGTGGCGATGTCGCGCAGCCAGGTGAAGCCCGCGCAGGCGATGAAGCGCTCGCCGGCCATGCCCGGGGCGGTCAGCGCCCGCCAGTGCAGCTCGGCCACGTCGCGCACGTCGACGATGCCGAAGCCGATGCGCGGCAGCGCTGGAATGCGACCCTGCAGCAGGCTCTTCACGATGACGACACTGGCCGAATAGTCGGCACTCGCCACCGGCCCCAGCACGACGGAGGGGTTCACGGTGCAGAACTCGAGGTCGCCGCCTTCGCGCGCCACCCAGTCGCGCGCGGCGCGCTCGGCCACGGTCTTGGATTGCACATAGGGCGGCACGCCCGGCGCGGCAAGGTTGGTCCAGTCGGCCTCGGTGAAGTGGTGGTCACCCGGCCCGTGGCCGTAGGCGATGGCGGCGACGGAGGAGGTCATCACCACGCGCTGCACGCCGGCATCGCGCGCCGCCCTCAGCGCCCGCAGCGCGCCGTCGCGGGCGGGCACGATGAGCTCGTTGGCATCCCGCGGCACGCCCGTGGGCAGTGGCGAGGCCACGTGCGCGACATGCGTGCAGCCGCGGGCGGCCTCGGCCCAACCGGCATCAGCCATCAGGTCGGCGGCGAAGCAGTGCAGCTGATCCTTCTTGACGCCACGCGAGGCGCCCAGGGTCTTGCGCAAAGCGGCTTCGCGCGAGAGGTCGCGCACGGTGGTGTGCACCTGCCAGTCTGCGGCCAGCAGCTGGCGGATCAGCACGCCAGCGATGTAGCCGGTTCCGCCGGTCACGAGGATGCGAGGTGAGGTCATGTGAAGCATTGTGTTCGCCCGCGTGAAGAAGCATGACCGACGGCACCGGGGCGATTGCGCATTGCCAGGCGGGGGGCGGCGGGGGACAGTCACGCCCTTGCCGTGGCTTTCACTCGCTGTACCGATCTTGACCTCTGCTGCCTCCGATGCTGACGCCCGCGCGCGTCACGACCGCGCCTTCCTCGGCCACCCGGCCGGCCTGGGTTGGCTCTCCTTCTGTGAACTCTGGGAGCGCTTCAGCTACTACGGCATGCAAGCGCTGCTGGTGCTGTACCTCAGCAACTACCTGTTCCTGCCCCACAACGTCGGGCAGGTGGCCGGCATGGACGCGCTGCGCCATGCCATCGAGAGCGTCACGGGCCCGCGCTCGCCGCAGCAGCTGGCCTCCGTCGTGTTCGGCCTGTACGTGGGGCTGGTCTACTTGACGCCGATCTTTGGCGGCCTGCTGGCCGACCGCGTGCTGGGCCGCACCCGCACCGTGGTCATCGGCGCGCTGCTGATGGCCGCGGGCCACTTCCTGATGGCTTTCGAGACGGCGCTGCTGCCGGCGCTGGGCTGCCTGCTGCTGGGCGTGGGCTGCTTCAAGGGCAATATCGCCGCGCAAGTGGGCGACTTGTACGCGCCCGGCGACCGGCGCCGCGCGAGCGCCTTCCAGATCTTCATGCTGGCGGTGCAGGTGGCGGTGGTCGCCGCGCCGCTGTTGTGCGGCACGCTGGGCGAGAAGGTGGGCTGGCACTGGGGCTTCGGTTCGGCCGGCGTGGGCATGCTCATCGGCCTGGTGGTCTACCTGGCCGGCCGGCGCTGGCTGCCGCCGGAGGCGCCGCGCGGTGCGGCGCATGCTGCCGAGGTGCGCCCGCCGCTGGACCGCCGTGCCTGGCAGCAGGTGGCGCTGCTGGTGGCCCTGATTCCGCTGCTGATGCTGTCCATCGTCGGCAATCAGCAATACAACAATGGCTTCCCGCTGTGGTCGCAGCAGCACATGGACCTGACGGTGGCCGGCTTCCAGGTGCCGGTCACCTGGCTGCAGGCGGTGGATGCGCTGCTCAGCTTCGGCACCATGCTCGCGTCGTTGGCGTTCTGGCGCTGGTGGGCCACCCGCCGCCGCGAGCCCGACGAGATCACCAAGATGGCCCTGGGCTGCTTCGTGGCGGCCTGCGCACCGGCGCTGCTGATGATCCCGGCGCTGGCCATCGAGGGCAGCGGCGCGCGCATCAGCCTGGCGTGGTCCTTTGGCTATGCGCTGGTCAACAACATCGGCTTCGCCAACATCATGCCGGTGGGCCTGGCCCTGTACTCGCGCGCCGCGCCGCGCGGTCTGCAGGGCCTGATGATCGGCCTCTACTACCTGCATCTCTTCTTCGGCAACAGCTTCGTCGGCTGGTTGGCCGGGCTGCTGGAGGTGATGCCGGGTTCGCGTTTCTGGGGCCTGCATGCGGTGCTGGTGCTGGCGGCGGGCGTGGGCTTGCTGGGGGTGAATTTCCTGTTCGGCCGCGTGCTGGCGCCTGACGAGCTGGCGGCGCCTTCACCGGCACGCTGACCGCAGGCAGCTGCCTACACTCGCGCCATGATCACCGTCCACCACCTCAACAACTCCCGCTCGCAGCGCGTGCTGTGGCTGCTCGAAGAGCTGGGCCTGCCCTACGAGATCAAGCACTACCAGCGCGATGCCAAGACCTCGCTCGCGCCGCCGGAGCTCCGGCAGGTGCACCCGCTGGGCAAGAGCCCGGTCATCACCAACGGCGGGCTCACCGTGGCCGAGAGCGGCGCCATCCTGGAGTACCTGGTCGACAAATATGGCCAGGGACGCCTGAAGCCCACGGGCGAGCAGGATCTGCTGCACTACCGCTACTACCTGCACTTCGCCGAAGGCTCGGCCATGCCGCCGCTGCTGATGAAGCTGATCTTCAACAAGATCAAGCGCGCGCCCATGCCCTTCTTCGTGAAGCCCATTGCGCGCGGCATTGCCGACAAGGTGCTGGGCAGCTTCGTGCAGCCCAACATCGATGCGCAGCTGAAGTTCCTGGAGAGCGAGCTCGCCGCCCGGCCCTGGTTCGCGGGCGCCGAGATGTCGGCCGCCGACGTGCAGATGAGCTTCCCGCTGGAGGCCGCCGCGGCCCGAGGCGGCGCCATCGACGCCTATCCGAAGATCAAGGCCTTCCTGGCCCGCATCCACGCCCGCCCGGCCTACCAGAAGGCGCTGGAGCGCGGCGGCCCCTACAGCCTGATGAGCTGAGCCCGCGCATTGCCGGGCGGGCCGTGGCGCTCAGGCCGTCGGCCGGGTGCGGTAGAAGGTCAGCGGCTCGGCCTTCATCTGGGTGTTGAGCTGCTTGAGCACGTTCTTGCGCAGGGCGCCCACCACGTGCATCTCGCAGGGTTTGCAGTCAAAGTGCAGCGTGAGCGTGTCGTCGCCGTGCTTGAGCGTCAGCGGCTCGGCGCGCACCGTGCCCTGCACGCCGGTCACGCCCTTGGCCTGCTTGGGGCACAGGCTCAGGCTCCAGCGCACGCAGTGCTTGGTGATCATCAGCGGCACCTCGCCGAGCTCCTCGTGGCTCTCGTAGGCCGCGCCGATGACCTTGACGCCGTGGCGCGCATAGAAGGCGGCGGCGCGGCTGTTGTAGACGTTGGCGAGGTAGGTGAGGGTGTCGTCGGGGTAGGGCACCGGCGGCTCCACGGCGCGGTCGCGCGGCAGGCGCTCGAAGGCCGCCGTGCGGGCCGCCTCCAGCGCGGCCACGGCCTCGCGGCGCAGCGCATTGAGCTTGCTGACCGGCAGGAACAGCGGCTCGCGCATCGCCAGGCGCACGCGGCGGGCCTCGAAGATCGTGTCGCCAAGCTTGGCCAGGTGCTCCTTGAGCTGCGCCTCGGCCTGCTGAGCATCGCGCGCCGGCTCGTGGGCATGCGGCAGGCGCACCGCGGCCTTGGCGCCGGTCTCGTCTTTCAGGCTCAGCTCGAAGCCGCCCTGCACCTGGGCCAGGGTCAGGTCCAACGCCACGCGGCGCTCGCTGCTGGGCTTGGCCAGCAGCCGCTCCCAGGCCATGTCGCGGTTGCGGCTCAGGGCGGTGCCGGGGAAGAGGTCTTTCAGGTCGCTGAACGCCTGGCCCTTGGAGAGGTTGGGCTCGATGCGCCATAGCGTTCCGCCCAGCGGTGTCGCCACATTCACCGGCACGCCCTGCAGCTCGCCCTGCCGGTCCCACCAGGTCAGCGCATCGCCGTTGTTGATGACGCGGGTCGCGTCGCCGGTGTCGACGTCGAAGTCTTCCGCGCCCACGCGCTTGACCTCGCCCAGCGGCATGCCGGCATGCTTGGGCGTGTCGAAGGCGCCGATGTCGATCTTGCGGCCATTGACGAAGTAGTCGGTGCCGCCGCGGTTGAAGGCCTGCTCGGGTTCGGGCGTGAAGGTGAAGCGGCAGCGGCCGTGGCTGGTGCGGGCCAGCTCGGGGCGGCGGTCGAGGATGGCGTCCAGCAGCGTGCGGTAGTGGGCCGTCACGTTCTTGACGGTGGCCATGTCCTTGTAGCGGCCCTCGATCTTGAAGCTGCGGATGCCGGCGTCGATGAGCGCTTCGAGGTTGGCGCTCTGGTCGTTGTCCTTCAGGCTCAGCACGTGCTTGTCGTGGGCGATGACGCGGCCGGCCGCATCGGTCACGGTGTAGGGCAGGCGGCACTCCTGGCTGCAGCTGCCGCGGTTGGCGCTGCGCCCGGTGTGGGCATGGCTGATGAAGCACTGGCCGCTGTAGGCCACGCACAGCGCGCCGTGCACGAAGAACTCCAGGTGGGCGTGCTGCACCTCGGCCTTGATGGCGCGGATCTGCTGCAGGTCCAGCTCCCGGGCCAGCACCATCTGCGAGAAACCCACGTCCTGCAGGAAGCGCGCCTTTTCGGGGGTGCGGATGTCGGTCTGCGTGCTGGCGTGCAGCTGGATGGGCGGCAGGTCCAGCTCCAGCAGGCCCATGTCCTGCACGATGAGGGCGTCCACGCCGGCCTCGTACAGCTGCCAGGCGAGCTGGCGGGCGCCTTCCAGCTCGTCATCACGCAGGATGGTGTTGAGGGTCACGAAGATGCGCGCGTGGTAGCGGTGCGCGTGCGTCACCAGCCGGGCGATGTCCTCGATCGGGTTGCCCGCCTTGTCGCGCGCGCCAAAGCCCGGCCCGCCGATGTACACGGCGTCCGCCCCGTGGTTGACGGCCTCGATGCCGATGTCGGCATCGCGGGCGGGGGCGAGCAGTTCGAGTCGGGTCAGGGATGCGGCAGCCATGCCGGATTTTATGAAGCCGTCGCCGCCGGGCCGGCCGCCACCTCCTTGGCGACCTCGTCCACCAGCGCCCGCAGCCAGCGGTGCGCCGGGTCGTCGCGGTAGCGCACATGCCAGGCCATGTGGACCGGGAAGGTGCCCAGGTCCACCGGCGCCGGCAGCACCTTCACGCGCTGATCCTGCGCGAGATGCCGGCAGATGAGGCGTGGCAGCGTGGCGCAGTAGTCGGTCACGGCGACCATCTCCGGGATGGCCAGGAAATGCGTGACCGACACCGCCACCTCGCGCTTGAGGCCCTGGCGCTCCAGCGCCTGGAACAGACCCACGCGCAGCCGCCCCGGCGGCAGCATGTTGACGTGCTTGAGGCGTTCGTACTGCGCCTTGGTGAGCCGGCTGCCGACGCTGGGGTGATCGGCGCGCACGATGCAATCCAGGCCGTCGTCGATCAGGTGCTGCACGACGAGGTTGTCCGGCGGGTCGACGATGCGGCCGAGCACCAGGGCCGTGGTGCCGGAGATCACGCCGGTGTCGGCGAGGTCGCTGCCGTAGGGCGTGAGGCGCAGCCGGATGCCGGGCGCGCGCTCGCGCAGCCGCGCCACGATGGCCGGCACCAGCACGAACTCCACATAGCTGTTGGGCGCGATGGTCAGCAGCAGCTCGGCCCGGGCGGGGTCGAAGGCTTGCTGGCCGAGGATGACGCCGTCCAGCGAGGCCAGCGCGGCGGCGATGACGGGCGCCAGCTCCTGCGCCTTGGGCGTGGGCTGCATGCCGTAGCGCTCGCGGATGAAGAGCGGGTCCAGCAGCAGCGCGCGCAGCCGCGTGAGGGCGTTGGACAGCGCCGGCTGCGTGATGTTCAGCCGCGCGGCGGCGCGCGTCACGCTGCGCTCTTCCATCAAGGCCATGAAGACGGGCAGCAGGTTCAGGTCGTAGCGCATCCAGATATGTTGCTTCGCGAATATCTGAAATTCAATAGATAAATTGGATGAATTGCTGCAGTGCATCCATTCTTCGGTCATCCCCTCAACAACCCCCTGACCTGGAGACCGCCATGACCACCACCCCGACCCTGTTCACCCCCACCCGCCTGGGCGCCATCGACGTGAAGAACCGCATCGCGATGGCCCCGCTGACCCGCTCGCGCGCCGGCATGGACGGCGTGCAGACCCCGCTGGCTGCGACCTACTACGCCCAGCGCGCCTCGGCCGGCCTGCTGATCGCCGAGGCCACCAACATCTCCCGCCAGGGTCGCGGCTACGCCTACACGCCGGGCATCTACACCGACGAGCAGGTCAGCGCCTGGCGTGCCGTCACCGACGCCGTGCATGCGGCCGGCGGCAAGATCGTGCTGCAGCTCTGGCATGTGGGCCGCATGTCCCACACCAGCCTGCAGGAAGGCGGCGCCGCGCCGGTCGCGCCCTCGGCCCTGCAGGCCGGTGGCAGCGTCTTCACCGAGAACGGCTTCGAGCCCCCGTCCATGCCGCGCGCCCTGCGCACCGACGAGATCCCGGGGCTGATCGAGGACTACCGCCAGGCCGCGCTGCGTGCCAAGGCGGCCGGCTTCGACGGCGTGGAAGTGCATGCCGCCAACGGCTACCTGCTGGAGCAGTTCCTGCGCGACAGCACCAACCACCGCACCGACGCCTACGGCGGCTCCATCGAGAACCGGGCCCGGCTCACGCTGGAGGTGGTGGCGGCGGTGGCCGGCGTGTGGGGCGCTGACCGCGTTGGCGTGCGCCTGTCGCCGCTGTCCACCGCCATTGGCGACACGCCGCTGGACAGCACCCCCATGCAGACCCACGGCTACCTCGTGGCCCGGCTCAGCGCGATGGGCATCGCCTACCTGCACGTGGTGGAGGGCCAGATGCACGCCGGCAACGGCGCCGACGCCTTCGACATCCGCGCGCTGCGGGCGGCCTTTGCCGGCGCCTACATCGCCAACAACGGCTACGACCGCCAGACCGCGCTGGACGCCACCGCCCAGGGCCGCGCCGATCTGGTGGCCTTTGGCCGCGCCTTCATCGGCAACCCCGACCTGGTGGCCCGCCTGCGCGACAACCGGCCGCTGTTTGACGCACCCGCGTCGAGCTACTTCGGCGGCGGTGCCGAGGGCTACACCGAGTTCGCCCAGTCACAGGCCGCCTGAGTGCGCCTTGCATTCCCCTTGGCTGGCCGCAATTGCGCGTGTCCTGCCAAGATGTCAAGCTTTCCCTCCCCCTGCGAGACCCGATCATGAACAACTTCAACCTTTACGTCCCGACCCGCGTGCTCTTCGGCCAGGGCCAGATCGCCGGTGTGGCCAAGCAGGTGCCGGCCGGCGCCCGCGTGCTCGTGACCTACGGCGGCGGCAGCGTGCTGGCCAACGGCGTCATGGACCAGGTGCGCGCCGCCCTGGGCGAGCGCATCGTGGCCGAATTCGGCGGCATCGAGCCCAACCCCGACTACGCCACGCTGATGCGCGCCGTCACGCTGGGCCGCGAGCAGGGCATCGACTTCGTGCTGGCGGTGGGCGGCGGCTCGGTCGCCGACGGCAGCAAGTTCATCGTGGCCGGCATTCCCTACGAAGGCGACCCGTGGGAGCTGCTGACCGGCAAGGGCAAGGTCAAGACCGCCGTGCCGCTGGGCGTGGTGCTGACGCTGGCTGCCACCGGCTCAGAGATGAACTCCGGCGCCGTCATCAGCCGCCGCGAGACGGGCGACAAGCTCTTCTTCGGCTCCGAGAAGGTCTTCCCGCGCTTCGCCGTGCTGGACCCGAGCACCTTGTTCAGCCTGCCGGTGCGCCAGACCGCCAATGGCGTGGTCGACGCCTTCGTGCACACCATCGAGCAATACCTGACCTACCCGGTCAATGCCAAGGTGCAGGACCGCATGGCCGAAGGCCTGCTGCTGACCCTGATCGAGGAAGGCCCCAAGGTGCTGGAGAACCCGAGCGACTACGACGCCCGCGCCAACGTGATGTGGGCCGCCACCATGGCCTTGAACGGCTATCTGGGCGCCGGCGTGCCGCAAGACTGGAGCACGCACATGCTGGGCCACGAGATCACGGCCGTGCACGGGCTGGACCACGCCCAGACCCTGGCCATCGTGCTGCCCGCCATGCTGGCCGCCCGCCGCGCGCCCAAGCGCGCCAAGCTGCTGCAGTACGCCGAGCGTGTGTGGGGGCTGCGCGAGGGTAGCGAGGAGGCCCGCATCGACGGCGCCATCGCCGCCACCCGCGCGTTCTTCGAGCGCATGGGCGTGCCGACGCAGCTGTCGGGCCACGGCATCCGGGAGCCGCACCTGGACACCATCCTCGCCAAGCTCGAAGCCCACGGCATGACGAAGCTCGGCGAGCACGGCGACGTGACGCTGGACATCAGCCGCGCAGTGCTCGAAGCCGCCGTCTGAGCGGCAGGCGTCCGGGGGGCTCTTTAAGTTGCCGCGCGGCGCCCGATATGCAGCGGCAGTCACCTTTGGAGCCCCGTCATGCTGCTCGTCTGCCCCCACTGCGGTACCCGCAACCGCGTCCCTGAAGCGCGCCTGGCCGACGACCCGAGCTGCGGGCGCTGCGGCCACCCGGTCGCACCGGCGCGGCCGGTGGCGTTGGGCGATGCCGACCTGTCGGCCTATCTGCAGGGCACGGAGGCGCCGGTGGTGGTGGATTTCTGGGCCGCCTGGTGCGGACCCTGCCGTGCCTACGCGCCGCATTTCGAGCAACTCGCCGCCGCGCGGCCCGAGCTGCGCTTCGTGAAGGTCGACAGCGATGCCGCGCCGCAGGCCAGCGCGGCGCTGCAGATCCGCAGCATCCCGAGCACGTTGCTCTTCGTGGGTGGCCGGGAAGTGGCCCGCCAGAGCGGCGCCATGTCCTCAGCGCAGCTCGGCGCCTGGATCGATGCAGCCCTGCGCTGAGCCGGGCGGCCGCAGCCCGCGCTGACGAGCCACCAGGGCTGCCTGCGTCCGGTTGGTCACGCCGAGCTTGCCGGGGACCGCCCGCCCATGCGTCTTGACCGTGGTCGGGCCCACGGCGAGCTGCCGCGCGATCGCCTTGTTGGACAGCCCTTCGGCCAGCAGGGCCAGCACGCGGGTCTCCTGGGCGGTGAGCCGCGCCTGGGTGATGCCGTCGGGCACGCATCGGGCGGCCTCGTCGCTCAGATAGGGCGTGCCGGCGGCCAGCGCGTGCACGCAGCGCAGCACTTCGACGGGGCTGCTCCGGATCAGCAGATAGCCCTGCACACCGGCGGCCAGGGCTTCACTCACTTCGGGCCCGCGCCTTGAACACCACCGAGCTGTGCCGGTTGGCTGGCGGATCTGCAGGGCGGATGCAACCGGTCAGCGTCGGCAGGGTTGGTCAGCGACGCGGGAATACCTTGGCGCCGCCGTTGTCGGCTGAGGTGCCAACACCGAGGGCTTCTCATACTTTTGGCCAGGGCGAGAGCTCTCCTTGGATGGTGTGCTCCTAGCGCCGATGCAGGTCCGCCGCCCCGCCCTCCGCGCGATGTCCCCGAAGGCGGCGGAGAGGAAAGTTTGGGACACAGGCAGCAGTTGCCGCCTGACGGTCCGCAACCTTCCTTTCCGAGGAGATTCCCATGAAATCCGCCATCAAGATTCCTTTCCTGGTCGCCGCGCTGAGCTTCGCCGCGATCGTGGCTTTCGAGCCTGCCTCCGCTTCCACACCCACGCCCAAGACCACGGTGGTCGTTGTCCATGGCGCCTTCGACAACGGCGCCTCCTGGAACGGCGTCATCACGAAGCTGCAGGAGCGCGGCATCGACGTCGTGGCCATCAACAACCCGCTCACATCCCTGGCGGACGACGTCGCGGCCACCCGGCGAGCGCTGGATGCGCAGACCGGTCCCGTCGTGCTGGTCGGCCACTCGTGGGGCGGCATGGTGATCACGGAGGTGGGCAACCACCCCAGGGTGAAATCGCTGGTCTACGTCGCTGCGTTTGCGCCTTCCGAGGGGCAGTCCGTCGTCGATCTGAACAAGGACTACCCGGCTGCGAGCGGCCTGTCCCACGTGGTGGCCGACCCGGAGGGTTATGTGTCGCTCACGGTCGAGGGCGTGACGAAGCACTTTGCCCAAGACCTGCCGTACTCCCAGACCCGCCTGATGGCAGCTACGCAAAGCCCCATCCGCGGCAAGGCGTTCGAGGACAAGGCGACCACCGCCGCCTGGCGCACCAAGCCGTCCTGGTTCATCGTTGCCGATGAGGACCTGATGATCCAGCCCGCCCTGCAACTGGACAGCGCTCGAAAGATCGCCGCCAAGATCATTCGACTGCAGGCCGGGCACGTCCCGCAGCTGTCCAAGGTCGATGGCGTCACCGCCGCGATCGTCGCTGCAGCCAACACCCACCCCCGATAAGCCCTCGGTCAGCCAGCGCGCTGACTTTGCAAGGCCTTGCCTCGGGCCGGAATGTACTAATTGATAAGTAAGGCGAACGTTCTATCACCGAACGTTCGCCCTGTCCCTTCAAACTTCATCCTGTTGATTTCCGGCAAGAACTGACCCTTCACCGTCACTGATTTCCGTTCAAACCTGACCCACGTATGAACCCTAGCCTGCCGCAAATTGCGGCAGGAGTATTGGAGTGATTGACGTGGCGACACTAAGTGTCATCAGG
>JAIPCJ010000039.1 GCA_021738245.1 Methylotenera sp.
CAGGGCAACAGGGCTTCGCGCTTTTCCTGCAGATACACCCAGGCGGTGGTGCCGGGTTCGGCCTGCACGGCCGCAGCCAGCAGCAGCGGGGTGTCGCAACGCAGGGCGGGTGTGTTGAAGAACACGTCGGGCAGGTGGCTCAGCCGCGTCACGCTGCCCCGCCCCACGGGCACGCGCATCGCGCGCACGTCCTGGCCGCGCGCGGCCGTCCAGCTCGCGGTGTAGCCCTGGCGCAGGTGCAGCGCGCGCGCCATCTGCGAGTTGTCGCAAGTGACGAGACGTTCGGTGCTGCCCCACAGCGGCGGTGTGGAGACGAGTTCGGTATGGGCGTGGGTTCGGGGTGTCGGCGCCGAGGCGGCCATGCCGGGCAGCACGGGCGCTTCCCGGGGCATGGGCTTGCCGCTGGGCAGGTCGATGATGGGCAGCCAGCCGGCGAATGCGTCGTCCTCGTCGTCGTCGGCGCCATGCGGCAGCACGAGGTGCCCCCCTTGCTCCACCCAGCGCTTCAGGCTTTCGATGCGGCCAGGCACGAGCTGCCAGTCGGCCGACAGCAGCACGAGCCGGGCGCCGGGGGGCGGCAGACGGTCCAGGGATTCATGGTGTTCCACCGTCATGCCCAGGCGCCGCAGCAGTTGCTCGCTGGCATAGACCGGGTTGGTCAGCGCCTCGCCGCGGGCGCCGCGCGGTGTGCGGTCCTCCACCCATTCGGTGTTTTCCGCCAGCCACCAGCCGCCCACGGCGAGCAGCAGCCCGGCGATCGCCCAGGCCAGCACGTCGCGGCTCATGCGCGCGCTCCGGCGGGCGGCGCCATGGCCGCCTCGAAGCGCAGGCACAGCTGCGCGGCGTCGTCGTGCGGCAGTTCGCGGTGCGCATAGGCCACCGCCTGCCAGGCGCTCACCAGCTCGGCGAGAAAGGCCTGTGGCGCGGGCTGCAGGCGTGCGGCAGCCAGCTGCAGGCAGTCGCGCTCGGTGCTGGCCGCGCGGATGGGCACGCCGTGCACATGCACCAGCCGCGACAGCGCGCCGCGGTAGAGCAGCGACAGCGCCGGTCGCAGCGCGCCCTGCTCCAGCAGGTGGCGCGCCGCCCGGCCGATGTCGTCCGGCAGGCTTTCGGGGCGGATGTCCAGGCTGCCGATGTGGGTCGGGGCATCGGGCGCCTGCACAGCGGCTGGGCCGCTGCGCTTGAGCCAGTCGCGCAGGCGCAGCAGCGCCAGGATGAACAGCGCTGCCACCACCAGCCACACCACCAGCCGCAGGCCGAAGGACAGGCTCTTGAACAGGTTGATCCACCAGTTGACGTCGTCGTCTTTGGGTTGGCTGCCTCGTGTCTTGAACTTCAGCGTGCGGCCCTTCTCGAAGCCACCGAGCTGCGGGTCGGCTTCCACCGCGCTGGCGGCCTGCATGACGGCACTGGCGCTCAAGGCCGGCGTGGCCGGGGCGTCAGCCGCGGTGGCAGGGCCCGCGAGCAGCGCCAGGGCGAGCACCATCGCGCGCAGGCGGGCATCAGGCCAGCGCACTTCGGAACTCCTGTTCGATGTCCCAGGCCTCCAGCGCCACGCGCCGGTTCAGGTACATCGCGAACCCGGCCGCCACATAGAACGGCTCCAGGAACAGCACCACCAGCGCGTAGGCGCCGGTCATGACGAGACTCACGCCCAGCTCACCGCTGTGCGCCGACGGATGGAAGAACCAGTCCCACACCGAGCTGCGCTGCCCCTCGGGCGCGAACCACCACACCAGGGCCACCAGCCCGTAGGTGATGGCCGCCTCGGCGTGGGTGAAAGCCGTCTGCAGTCCGGCAGCCGCGCCGCGGTGGTCGTTGAGCAGCAATTGCGCGCGTTTGCGCCGCGCCCTGCCGCGCTGGGCTTCCAGCTGCTCCACCGGTTGCGTGAACGAGCGCCAGGGCGAGAAGCGCCGCCACAGCAGCGTGCGCAGCCACTGGCCGCCGAGCACGAGGCGGCGCGCCCGCCAGAGGTCGCGCCAGCCGGTGGCCTCGCCGAACACGGCCCGCGACAGCACGAACAGCAGGCTGCGGTCCAGCCAGGGCTTGAGCCAGAAGATGAGGAGCGAGGGCAGCCAGCCGTGGGTTTCGATCATGCACAGCGCCAGCACGGTCACGACGGCCCACAGCGGCACATAGCAGCGCCAGAGGGACACCGCGTGCGCCCGCACCAGGGCTGCGCCCAGGTCGCAGGCCTCGGACGGGCTGCGCGGCCGCAGCGCCAGCGCCAGGCCCTCAACGCGCATGTGCGCCTCCGCGACCCATCAGCAGCAGCCACAGCAGCACCAGCGTCCAGCACACGGCGGCCACGCTGTACTTGACCCACGGCGCAACCCACGCCGCGGGCGACCAGAACGCCTCGAACGCCGCCGCGACCACCAGCAGGAAGAAGGCGGCATACACCAACGGCACCGCGGCCCGCGCCGAGGCCCGCAAGGCATCCAGCCGCCGCAGCCGGCCAGGCGCCAGCCAGCCCAGGCCCATGCGCAGGCCGGCGGCACCCGACAGCACGATGCCGGTCAGCTCAAAGGACGAATGCGTGGCGATGAAGGGCCAGAGGTTGTGGCCCAGGTCCACCCGCGTCAGGTGGCCGGTGATGACACCCATGAAGAGGCCGTTGAACACCAGCACGAAGGCGCTGCCGATGCCGGCCAGGATGCCCGCGCCGAAGGTGCGAAAGCCGATGCCGATGTTGTTGACGATGTAGAAGCCGAACATCTGCCAGTCGGTGGCGGCCTCGCGCAGGCGGCCCACGTGGGCCTTGCCGTCGCCGTACATGGTCTCGAACTCACGGAGCTGCCGCGCATCGAGGACACGCAGCGGGAAGTCCGGCCCGGCGAGCGACAGCCCGAAGGCCAGCGCCAGGGGCAGCACGAACAAGGCCAGTGCCAGCAGCACCAGTCGCCATTCAGCCCGCACGGCCCGCGGCAGCTCGGTGCGCAGCAGTCGGCCGAGGGCGCGCAGGCCGTAGTCCTGCCGGCGGTAGATCAGCTGGTGGGCGTCTTGCGCCAGGCTCTCCAGCCGTGCGACGAGGTGCACCGGATAGGCGCGTGACTGCGCGAGCGCCAGGTTCTCGCACACCCGCCGGTACCGGGCGGCCATCAAGGCGGCATCCACGGCCTTGCCGCGCTGCGCCTCCTCGACCTGCTCGGCCAGGGCCGTCCACAGGCTGCCGTACTCGGCCTCGAAACGCATCGGCGTCATGCGCGCTTCCCCATCAGCCATTGAGCCACGCCCAGCAGGCGGGGCGTGGCGGGCTGCTTGGGCTCGTCGGCCGTGGCGGGCAGCAAGGGGCTGGCGAGCTGGGCGAGTTCTTCCAGGCGGGCGGGGGTCAGCCGCCGGGTGCGCCCGGCCCACGACAGGATGGCGGCCTGCTCGGTGGCGCTGAGAGCCCGTGCCGGTGCCATGGGTTCGGCCGCCGGCGGAGCGTCATGCAGCACGACCGGCTCGGCGTGCACGACCAGGGTGCCCGCAGCCAGGTCGCCGAGGCGCTTGCTTTCGCCGTTCAGCAGCATCGTCACCAGCCCGATGCCGTAGGCCAGGGGCAGGAAGTCCGCCACGCGCACGAGATTGCGGGTGAACGAGGCCGCTGGCGTGATGGGCAGGCCGGTGTCCATCACCACGCGCAGCCCGTAGCTGCGCTTGCCCGGCGTCGCGCCCCAGCGGCTGAGCTCGAAGACGATGGGGTAGAGCCATTCGATGCAGAACATCGAGACCAGGATGACGCTCATGCCGAAGCCGCCGAGCGCCCCGAAGGCGATGGCGATGCCGACGTACAGGGACAGCCGGATCAGCAGGTCGATCAGGAAGGCCATGGAGCGCGCGACCAGCCCGGCGGGCCGCAGGGCCAGCACGATGCCTTCGGGCGTCTCGACCTGGGCCAGCGTGTCGATGCGCGAGGCGGCGGTCGGGCTCAGAGCTTGATCACCTTGGTGTCAGCGATGGTGTCGTGCAGACACTGGCGCGAGCCGCGGAAGATGAGCAGGGAGTCGACAAGGCCGTAGATCATGGACAGGCCGCTCATCACCCCGGTGAGGATGCCGACGCCGTAGCGCAGGCCGAACAGGCGCAGCGGGTCCACCTTGCTGCCGTCAGTGCGCACGATGCGCATCTTGAGCAGGATCTTGCCGAGGGTCTGCCCGCGGGTCAGCAGCGGCCAGCCCTGAATGAGCAGGAAGAGGGGCACACCCAGCAGCAGCGACCAGGCGTTGAAGGCCCAGAACCCCCGTGCGGCGGCCTGCTGATGAGCCTCGGCGATGCTGCTGAGCCCCGGCAGCATGAACGCCGCCCAGACGGCGGCGCCAGCGATCAGGCCGTCAATGATGGCTGCCAGCAGGCGTGCACCCCGGCCCGCGAGCACGGGCTCGCCGGTGGCGATGTCCTGGACATGCGCCTGCGGTGGCGCGAAGCGTTGGTCGTCGGTGGTCGTCATCGGCATTCCCTCCCTGATGTTTGGGCGAGAGTGTGCCTCGGGCTGACGGCCCGCCTGATCGGTATCTTTACCAGCGAAAAATTACCGTGGGTCGGGGGGCGCGGGGTTCAGGGGCTGTATTTGCGGCCGGCGGATTCCAGCGGCCAGCGGTCGGTGCGCAGGGGCGGCAACGGCAGCCCGTCGCCGCCGACGACGTTGGCTTCGCTGGTGTTGTTGACCCAGGCGTAACGGGCGGCGACCGGCTGCGGGACGGCCGCGCTGCGCAGGATGATGCGGTCACCGTCGATGCGCGCCTCGGCCGCTGCCCAGCGGCGGTCGGCGCCCGCCAGCAGGAAGCCACGCAACGGCTCGCCCGCGCGCGCGGGGCGCAGGCCGGCAGCGGTGTCGGCCAGGCGAAGCACCACCTCCGCGCCGCGCACCTCGTGCCCGATCAGGCGCGGCCCACCCGCGGGAGCGGCCCGCAGGCCCAGCTCGCGCAAGGCCAGGGCGGCAAGGCGCTCGCCGAGCGTGCGTTTGTTGCGAGGATGGATGTCGTTGGCATCGCCGACATCGATGGCCGTGGCCATGCCGGTGTGGGGCAGGCTGAGGGCGGCGGCCTGGGCCTCGCGCAGTTTGGGCCAGCCACCGGCGCCCGGCTGGTTGTCGGCCAAGGGCAGGAAGCCGGCCAGTTGCACGAACAGGAAAGGCAGCTTGGCGTCGCCGAACTGGCCGCGCCAATCCTGGATCAGGCGCCGGAAGGTGCCGGCGTAGGCCTCGGCGCGCCACACGTTGCTCTCGCCCTGGTACCAGAGCACCCCACGCACCGACAGGCCGTGCAGCGGTGCGATCAGGCCGTTGTGGGCCAGCGTGGGGGCGTCGTTGGCGGTGGGCTGGTCAGCGACGGTGATCTTCTCGACCCGGGCTCGCCAGAGGCCGGCCAGCGGCAGGCTGCCGGCGGCCGTGTCGAGCCGCATCGCCGCGGCATCGCCATGAAAGCCGCCGCCGCCGCCGGTGTCGGTCACCCGCACCGCGATCCAGTTCGCGCCCGGCCGCAGCACGCCGACCGGCACGGCATAACGGCGAAGCTGGTCGTAGCCGCACTGGCCGCCCACGCGCTGGCCGTTCACCCAGACCTCGTCGCAGTCGTCCACCTTGGCCAGGTGCAGCTCGGCACCGGCCGCGGCCTGCGCCGGGCTCAGCTCGATGCGCTTGCGCAGCCACACGATGCCGTCCAGGTCCGCCAGGCCCTGTTCCTCCCACAAGCCCGGCGCTTTCAGCGTGGGCCAGTTGGCGTCCAGATCCTGGGCGGCAGCCCAGCCCGAGGCGTCCACGCGGTCCAGGGGCAGGTCGGGCTGCCAGGCCGTCACGCGGGGCAGCAGGCGCTGCAGCTGGGCCGCACCGAACGCGCCCGGGTCGCTGGGCAGGGCTCGCACGGCGGGGGCGAGTTCAGGATCGGCCAGCGCTGCGTCGCGCCGCACCCAGGTCTCGAGCATGGAGCCGCCCCAGGCCGCGTTCACGAGGCCGATGGGAATGCCCTGCACCGACTGAAGGCGGCGCGCGAAGTGGTAACCGATGGCGCTGAACTCGCCCACGCGGCCCGTCTCCGCCACCACCCAGGGTGCCGGAGCGATGTCGGCCTGCGGCTGCAGGCTGGCGCGCAGCGGTAAGCGCAACTGGCGCAGCTGCGGGTTCTGCGGCGAGGCCAGGTCCTGCGGGCCGGTGTCGGTCGGCGCGAGCGGCCACTCCATGTTGGACTGGCCGCCGAGCAGCCAGACATCGCCGATCAGCACGTCCTGCAGCTCGACGCTGCCGTCGCCGGCCACCGTCAGGCGGTGCGGCCCGCCGGCCGGCAGCGGTGGGAACTGCACCTGCCAGCGGCCGCTGGCATCGACCTTCACCTGGGCGCGGCGGCCGGCGAACGCTACCGCCAGGGTCTTGCCGGGCGTGGCCTGGCCCCACAGGCGCAGCGGTCGCTCGCGCTGCAGCACCATGTGTTCACCGAAGACTTCGGCCAGACGCACGTCGGCCTGCGCGGCAGGGGTGGCCAGGGCCAGGGCAGCGGCCAGGAGGAGCAGGGGGTTCTTCATCGGGGCAGCAGGTCCAGGGCAGGAGGACCGTGTTCAGCAGAACTCGGCACGCAGCGCAGCGTACAGCCACTGGAAGCGGGCATGCCGGTCGTGCAGCGACGCGGCCAGCGCGGCATCGGGCTCGGCCACGCGCGCGATCGCGGGTGTTCGGCAGACCTCTTCCACCGTGCCGCCCACCGCCAGCCAGGCCAGCCGCGCGGCGCCGAGGGCACCGCCGGCCTCGGCACCCACGCCGGTGACGAGGCGCACGTCCAGCAGCGAAGCCAGCAGCCGCGCCCACTCCTCGCTGCGCGCGCCGCCACCCACGAGCCAGAGTTGGTCGGCGTGGCCGCCGCCGGCCTGCAGGGCCTGCCAGCCATCCAGCAGGCCAAAGCCCACGCCTTCGAGCACCGCATAGCCGAGGTCGGCCGGACCATGGGCCTGTGTGAGGCCGAAGAACACGCCCTGCGCATGCGGGTTGTTGTGCGGCGTGCGCTCACCGCTGAGGTAGGGGAGAAAGATCGGGGCCTGCTGGCGCTGCGCGGGCGTCAAGGCGGCTGCCTGCTCGATCAGCGCGGCTTCGTTCGGCTGCCCCAGGGTCTGCGTGACCCAGCGCAGCGCGCTGGCGGCACTGAGCATCACGCTCATCTGGTGCCAGGTGCCCGGCAGCGCATGGCAGAAGGCGTGCACGGCGCGGGCCGGGTTGGGGCTGAAGGCCTCGTTGCACAGGAAGATGACGCCCGAGGTGCCCAGCGACAGGAAGCCGTCGCCCGGCTTGACGACGCCCATGCCCACGGCGCTGGCCGCGTTGTCGCCACCGCCACCGGCGATGACGACGCCTGCCGAGAGCCCCCAACGCGCGGCGAGCTCAGCCTTGAGCGTGGTGCTCGCGTCGCTGCCTTCCACCAGCCGCGGCATGTGCGCTTCGGTCAGGCCGGTCAGCGCCAGGGCCTCGGGCGACCAGCGGCGGCGCGCCACGTCCAGCCACAGCGTGCCGGCGGCGTCGCTCATTTCGCTGACCGCCTCGCCGCTGAGCTGCAGGCGCAGCCAGTCCTTGGGCAGCAGCACGCGGGCCACGCGGGCGAAGAGGTCCGGCTCGTGCTCGCGCATCCAGGCGAGCTTGGGCGCGGTGAAGCCGGGCATCGCGAGGTTGCCGGTGATGGCCGGCAGCTCGGGGCAGGCGGCCATCATTGCGGCGCACTGCGGGCCGCTGCGGCCGTCGTTCCACAAGATGGCAGGCCGCAGCACGGCACCGTCGCCATCGAGCGTGACGGCGCCGTGCATCTGCCCCGACAGGCCGATGCCGCGCACCTGCGCGAGCGCGGCACCGTGCTCAGCCTTCAGCCGGGCCATGCCCTGATCGAGCGCAGCCCACCAGTCGGCGGGCTGCTGCTCGCTCCACAGCGGTTGCGGGCGTTGCACCGTGAGTGGCACGCCGGTGGTGGCGACGATGTGGTGCTGCGCGTCGAGCAGCAGCAGCTTCAGCTCGGAGGTGCCGAGGTCAATTCCAAGGAACATGGCGAATCACCGCAAGGCAAAGGCGGGCGCTCAGGGCACCGCTGAATGAACACAGCCACAGGGACACAGAGTCACAGAGAGCGCGGGTCAGTGGCACGAGCCCCTCTGTGTCGCTGTGCCTCTGTGGCGCTTTTCCTGGGGCCGGCCTGGCGGCGCCGTCAGACGAACTGGTTGACGATGTTTTCCAGACGTTCCTGGCGGCCTGAGCGGGGCTGCGGCGAGATGCCTTGCGCATGGACGATCTGAGCCAGGTCGTCCAGGCTCGCACCGCCGTGGATCTTCTGGCCGAGTGCATCGTTCCAGCCCGCATAGCGGTCGGCAACGACCTTCTCCAGCTGACCGCTCTCGTACAGCGCAGCGGCGGCCAGGAAGGCACGGGCCATGGTGTCCATCCCGCCGATGTGGCCTTCGAGCTGGTCGATGGGGTCGATGCTCTGGCGGCGCACCTTGGCATCGAAGTTGGTGCCGCCCGTGGTGAAGCCGCCGGCTCGGATCATCTCCAGCATGGCCGGCACCAGTTGCACATGGTTGTTCGGGAACTGGTCGGTGTCCCAGCCGAGTTGCTCGTCGCCGCGGTTGGCGTCGAGCGAGCCGAAGATGCCCAGGGCGCAGGCCGTGGCCACTTCATGCTCGAAGCTGTGGCCGGCCAGCGTGGCGTGGTTGACCTCGATGTTGACCTTGACCTCCTTCTCCAGGCCGTAGGTCTTGAGGAAGCCGTAGACGGTCGCGCTGTCGTAGTCGTACTGGTGCTTGGTGGGTTCCTGCGGCTTGGGCTCGATGAGGATGGTGCCCTTGAAGCCGATCTTGTGCTTGTGCTCGACCACGGCGCTCAGGAAGCGGCCGTACTGGGCCAGCTCGCGCTTGAGGTCGGTGTTCAGCAGCGTCTCGTAGCCCTCGCGGCCGCCCCACAGCACGTAATTGGCGCCACCCAGGCGGTTCGTCCACTCCAGCACATGCTTGACCTGCGCGGCGGCGTAGGCATAGACCTCGGGGTCGGGGTTGGTGGCCGCGCCGCTCATGAAGCGGCCGTGCGAGAACAGGTTGGCCGTGCCCCACAGCAGCTGCACCTTGCCGTCCTGCATCTTCCGGGCGGCGGCTTCCAGCAGGCCGTCGAGGATGCGGTTGGACTCGGCGAGCGTGGCGCCCTCGGGGGCCACGTCGCGGTCATGGAAGCACCAGTAGGGCAGGCCCAGCTTGCTGAAGAAGTCGAAGGCGGCGTCGAGCTTCAGATGGGCGGCCTTGATCGGGTCGGCTTCGGCGAACCAGGGGCGCTGGAAGACGGTGTTGCCCAGGCCGAACACGTCCTCGCCCTTCCAGCAGAAGTTGTGCCAATAGCAGACGGCCGGGCGCAGATGTTCGGCCAGGGTCTTGCCCAGCACCACGCGATTGGCGTCGTACCAGCGGTAGGCCAGCGGGTTGGTGGATTGGGGGCCTTCGTAGCGGGCGACGGGGAGGTCGGAGTAGACGGTGCTCATGGCGGTTCCTTGCAGCGGGATCAGGTTCAGAGAAAAGGGGCTCAGGCGGCGACGGGCGCGGTGCCGGCCTTCAAGCGTCGGGTGGTGAGTTCGTCAGCCATCTGCAGCGTGGTGCGCTTGTCGAGCTTGCACACCAGCATGCACAGCGTGCAGGCGGCAAACAGGGCGCCCACGCCGAAGCTGGACATGAAGCGGTAGCCGGCAATCGCCTCGGGTGCGCCGGGCTGCTGGGTGTCGTAGCCGAAGAAGCCGGCCAGCACCCACAGGAAGCAGGCCGAACCCAGGGCCAGGCCGGACTTCAGCGAGAAGCCGATGGTGGCGAACACCATGCCGGTGAAGCGCCGGCCGGTCTGCCATTCGGAGTAGTCGGCCGCGTCGGCATACATGGCCCACATGACGGCGATGGTGGGCGCGTAGAACACCGAGCCGAGCATGTGCAGGCCGAGCATGCCCCAGACCGCATCCGGCGGCATCGCGTACAGCGCGCAGGCCTGCAGCGCCGACAGCGCAAAGCCCGCGATCGCCACGTTGCGCTTGCCGAACCGGGCCGACAGCCCTGACGACAGCATGATCACCGCGATGGTCGTCGCAAACCCGGCCATGTTGATGATGCTGTTGTAGACGTCGGCCACGTTGGAGCTGGCAAGCTGGTCGCGCGTGCCATGCACGATGTAGCCGAGCGAGTCGGCCAGGCTGCCGGTGCCGGCGGGGTCGGGCGTGGTCAGGCCGAGCGCGGCGACGAAGTCGAACATCGCGGCCTTGTCCACGTAGTGGTGGTAGTAGTTGTAGTGGGCCCCGCCACGCAGGGAGAGCATGCCGAAGTTGAAGACGGTGTAGGCCACCAGCGCGATCCACGGGCCGTTCTTCAGCAGGTCGCGAAAGTCCTGCATCGGCGAGGACTTGACCTCCACCAGCGGCTGGATGCGTTCCTTGGTGGTGAAGAAGGTCACCATGAACAGCACCAGGCACAGCACCGCCCAGATCGTCATCGTGACCTGCCAGCCGTGCGCCCGGTCGTGGCCCTGGGCGAACTTGGCCACCAGCGGCAGCGTGAAGCCGCCCACGATGAACTGCGCCACGTTGACCGACACGAAGCGGTAGGCGTTCAGCTTGGTGCGCTCGTTGAGGTCGCCCGTCATCACGCCGCCCAGGGCCGAGTAGGGCATGTTGTTCATCGAGTAGAGCGTCATCAGCAGCGTGTTGGTGATGCCGGCATAGGCGATGACCATGCCGGTGCTCCAGCCCCAGGCCGGGTCGGGTGTCGTGTAGGCCAGCACCATCACCACGGCCCAGGGCACTGCCGTCCACAGCACCCAGGGGCGGAACTTGCCCCAACGGGTCTGGGTGCGGTCGGCCAGCACGCCCATGACGGGGTCGAACACCGCGTCCCACAGGCGCGGCCACAGCAGGATGGCCGCGGCCGTGCCGGCCGACAGGCCGAACACGTCGGTGTAGAAGTTCAGCTGGAACAGCACCATCGACATGAAGACGAAGTTGGCGGCGGCGTCGCCCGCGCTGTAGCCGGCTTTCTCCAGGAAGGACAGGGGCGGGTGGGTGGCCATCGGGTTGTCTCGTGTCGTTGTCGTTGTTGTCTTCAGCGCGGCGCGGTCTCAGGCCAGCGCTTCGTAGCTGAAGTGGTCGAAGTCCGCCGCGCGGCGCGTGCCTGACAGGTCCTGGCAGGCCAGGCCGATGAAGTTGCCGGTGAAGCCGAAGCTGCGCGCAAACTCGCCTTCGAAGTGGGTCACGTACTCGTCGCTGAGCATCGCGGTGTCGAGTTGCGGGCCGATGTCCTGCCAGGCCGCGCTGCCCTGGCGCCACTGGAACTGGTAGTGGTCGTGGCGGAACTGCACCGCGAGCTCCACCGGCCCGTCGCCCAGTTCGACCGGCGTGGCCGGCTCGCTCAAGGCACCCCGGCGGTTGACCGTCAGCCGCAGCACGCGCAGGCCGGAATCGACGTCGCGGCTGATGTGCAAATAGGCGTGGTTGTTGGTGTTGTAGTAGGCGACGAGCCCGGCCATCTGCTGGAAGTGCTCGGGCGCGAAGTCCACGCGGGTTTCGGCGCGGCAGTTGAAGTGCTGCTGGCGGCGCGCCACCAGGCTTTGCTCGAAGCTGCTCATCAGCGACTCGCGGCCCTTCAGACGCAGCCAGCCGGGGCGTGCAGTCAGCGAGATCCAGTGCTCCTGGAACGGCACGCGCAGCGAGTTCAGGTGCGGGTTGAGCGTGGCGCTGTCGAAATCGTCGCGCACCGGCTCCGGCGGGAAGGGGTGGTCGGGCAGGCCGCTCTCGGCCACCTGCAGGCGCGGTGCATTGCCGCCGCCCTCGATCTCGGGCCAGTCGTCCGCGCGCCAGACGATGCGCTGCAGGCAGGTCTCGCGGCCGAGCGGGCAGTGCAGGTTCTGGTAGACGCCGTTCTGACGGTCGGCGTGGGGGCCGCTCCATTCGAGCGGCCGGCCGGCCAGGTGGGCCAGGTACCAGTCGCCGCGCGCGGTCTGCACGAGGCTGGCATGGCCGCTGCGCTGCAGGCCGTCGGTGGGCTGCTGCCAGGCGGTCAGCAGCGGGTTGCCGGGCAGGGTCTCGTAAGGCCCGTCGATGTTGCGGGAGCGGGCGAGGGTGACCGCATGCTCGTAGAACGTGCCGCCTTCGGCGGTCAGCAGGTAGTACCAGCCATTGCGGCGGTACAGGTGTGGGCCTTCCACCACGCCCAGCGGGGTGCCGGCATAGATGTTCTTGACCGGGCCCACCAGGCGGCGTGCGGCGTGGTCGTACTCCTGCAGCAGGATGCCGTTGAAGTTGTGCTTGCCGGGCTGGTGAATCCATTGCTGATTCACGAACCAGTGGCGGCCATCGTCGTCGTGGAAGAGGCTGGGGTCGAAGCCCGAGCTGTTCATGTAGATGGGTTCGCTCCAGGGGCCGTCGATGCTGGGCGCGGTGATGAGGTAGTTGTGGACGTCCTTGTGGGCACCGTAGAGCGAACGCACGTCGGAGTAGATGAGCCAGAACTGACCGCCCGCGTAGCTCAGGCAGGGCGCCCAGACGCCTGATGAATCCGGATGGCCGAGCAGGTCGAGCTGGCTCTGGCGGGTGACGGCATAGCTGTGGTGGCGCCAGTGCTTGAGGTCGCGCGAGTGGTGGATGCGCACGCCCGGCCACCATTCAAAGGTGGAGGTGGCGATGTAGTAGTCGTCCACGCCATCGGCGCCGGGCACGCGGCAGATGGACGGGTCGGCGTGAAAGCCCGGCAGGATGGGATTGGTGATCATGGGGAGGCAGGAAAGTTCAGGCCGCCACGGCCAGGCGGCGGGCGGCGATCAGGGGGCGGGTGAGCCGGTAGCGGGCCAGGGCGGCCGCGCCCACGGGCACGGCATCGGCCCCGAAGCGGGACAGGGTGACGGTGGGTGAAGATTCGCCGGCCGCACCCGCCAGTTCCTCCAGCGTGGCGAAGGCGTGCTGCAGGAAAGGCGGGCCGAGTTCGACGGCCGGCCCGCCGAGCACGATGCGGCCGGGGTCGTAGGCCGCACACAGATTGCCCAGCAGCAGGCCGAGGTAGCGTCCGGCGTTGGCCACGGTGGCGCGGCAATCGGTCTGCCCGGCGTCGAGCCGGCGCCGCACTTCGGTGACGCCGCCGGTGTCATCGGCTGCGGGCAGCATGGCGCGCAGGCCGATCAGGGTCTCGGCGCAGCCGCGCCGGCCGCAGCTGCAGCGCGGGCCATCGAGCACCAGCGTCATGTGGCCGACCTCGCCCGCGAGGCCGCGCGCGCCGGTCAGCAGCCGGTCCTCGACGATGACGCCGGCACCAACACCCACGCCCAGGCTCAGGTAGATGAGCGGGTCGGCCCGGCCTTCGCTGCCGAACTCCAGTTCGCCCAGGGCTGCCACATCGGCCTCGTTCTGCACGAACAGCGGCACGGCCTGCAGCGGTGTGCCGCGCAGATGCTCGGCCAGCAATGACCCCACCGGCAGGTCGCGCCAGCCGAGATTGGGTGCGAAGTGCAGATGGCCGGTCGCTTCGTCCACGCCCCCGGGCAGGCCGATGCCGATGCCGATCACCTGCTGCTCGGGCGCGTCCAGCCGAGCCTGCAGTTGCACCAGCAGCTTGGCTGCGCGCACCAGCGCCAGCTGCGGGTCGCGGGTGGCGTCCAGCGGCGAGCGCAGCCGCGCCAGCACGTCGCCGGTGAGTGAGGTGACGACCGCATTCACGCCATCCACGCCCAGTTCGGCGCCAAGCAGCACCAGGCGACCCGGGTCGATGAAGAGCGGTGTCGGGCGGCGGCCGAGTTCGCCGGTGGCCACCACTTCACGCTCCAGCAGCCAGCCCTCGGCGATGAGTTCCTTCACCAGGGTGCTGACGGTCGACTTGGTGAGCTGCAGGGCTTCCGCCACCGCGGCACGCGACTGCCCGGGCTGCGCGCTCAGGTGCCGCACGATGGCCATGCGGTTGAGGTCCTTGAGCAGGTGCTGGTCGGCGGTGAACTGCATGCCTGCCTTCAGGGGGCAAGGTGCCCGTCAGCGCTGCGGCCGACGGCTGCAGCGGGGGTGGCAGGGGCGAGGGTCAACGTGTGTCTCCGGGAACTCAGCGCTCCGGGGCTGCTCGGCGGGCGGGCGGCTTCTGGCGCTGGAATGGCGTGCTGTGTGCTGAAATGTAGCGCTACCATTTTGCTTCATGCAAGCACGTTTTCTCTAACATTCACCGCGCGTCTGGGGGGCGTGCCACCGGTGCAGACCCGGTGCAGTCCCGTCGAAGCGCCGGCCTGCCCGGCCTCATGCCTGAGTGCCGGCGTGCGCGGTCATTGGCATGCGCCTGCTGGCCCGTCACGCGCGGGGCCGACCCGGCCCGCCGGTGCCGACCCGCGCCGGCACGGGGCAGGTGACGCCGCTCAAATATGATTGCGCGATCAAGCTCACCACCACCCGAGGGACTCCTTTGAAGCCTAGCGTTCGTGCTGGCCGCAGCACCAAGGTCGCCACCATCGCCGACGTCGCACGGCTGGCCGGGGTGTCGCCGATGACGGTGTCCCGGGTCATCAATGGCGAGCAGAACGTCAGGCCCGGCACCCGTGAGAAGGTGCAGGCCGCTGTGGCGGAGCTCAATTACCTGCCCAACCAGGCGGCCCGGCATCTCGCGGGTTCGGAGCCGATTCGCATCGGCATGCTCTACATCGACCCGACGGCGGGCTACCTCAACGAGTTCCTGATCGGCCTGCTGAACAAGGCCACGCTGCGCCATGTGCAGTTGATCGTGCAGCGCTGCGAGGCGGCGCGCGAGGGCGAGGAGAAGCCGGTGGCCGAGATGATCGCCAATGGCATCGATGGCCTGATCCTGCCGCCGCCCTTCTGCGACTCCCAGCCGTTGCTCAAGCTCGTGGCCGAGACCGACACGCCGGCCGTCGTGGTGTCGGCTGGCCAGCCGCCGGAGGCGGTTTGCGCCGTCGGCATCAACGATTACCAAGCCGCCTACGAGATGACGCGCCATCTGCTGAGCCTCGGCCACCACCGGCTGGGTTTCATCATCGGCGACCCCTACCAGAGCAGCAGTGCGCGGCGCCTGGCGGGCTTTCATGCGGCCATGGCCGATGCGGGCCTGAACATCGAGGAGGAAGAGGTTGTCGCCCAGGGCATGTTCACCTACCGCTCGGGCCTGGATGCGGCCGAGTTCCTGTTGTCGCAGGAGCGCCGCCCGACCGCCATCTTCGCGAGCAATGACGACATGGCCGCCGCCACCGTCGCCATCGCCCATCGCCTGGGCCTGGACGTGCCCAGCGACCTGACCGTCGTCGGCTTCGACGACGCCCCCCTGGCCACCACCATCTGGCCTGAACTCACCACCGTGCGCCAGCCCATCATGGAGATGGCCGGCGCCGCGGTGGATCTGCTGGTGCGCCATATCAAGGCGCGCCGCACCGGAGAGCCTCTGCCCTGCGAGCATGAGCTCATGGATTTCGAGCTGGTCCGACGCCAGTCCGACGCGGCCCCGCGGCTGAGACCCAAGCCCCTCGCCCAGGCGCGCCGCTGAACGCGAGCGCGCCGGGTCAGTCCTGCGAGGAGGCGGCGAGGCCTGCGGCATGGAGCCGCAAGCCCAGCGCCCGCCGGCCGGCTTCAAGCGGCCCGGCACTCGGCCAACGGTGAATATCCGTGATCACGATGAGCCACGACATGGAACGACTCTCTGCCCCGCGCTTCAAGCGCCTGCTGCTGACCGGCGCTGCCGGCAACCTCGGTCGCGTGCTGCGCCCGCGCATGAAGCACTACTGCGACGTGCTGCGCCTGTCTGATCTCGCCCCCATGGACCCTGCCGGTGCCGGCGAGGAGGTGGTGCAGGCCCCGCTCGAAGACCTCGCCGCGATGCAGTCGCTCTTGAAGGACGTGGACGCCGTGGTGCACTTCGGCGGCGTGTCCATCGAGAAGCCCTTCGACGTGGTGCTGCCGGCCAACATCGTCGGCGCCTACAACGTGTACGAAGCGGCGCGCCAGCGCGGCGTCAAGCGCATCGTGTTCGCAAGTTCCAACCACGTCATCGGCTTCTACAGCCAGGGCGAGACCATCACGCCCCAGGCGCTGCCGCGGCCGGACAGCTACTACGGCCTGTCCAAGGCCTTCGGCGAGAACCTGGCGCAGTTTTACTTCGACCGCTACGGCCTGGAAACCGTCAGCCTGCGCATCGGCTCCTGCTGGCCCGAGCCGACCGACCGCCGCATGCTCGCCAGCTGGCTGAGTTACGACGACCTGGAGCGGCTGCTCGTGGCTGCACTGAGCGCGCCCGTGGTGGGCCACAGCATCATCTACGGCGTGAGCGACAACCGTTCGACCTGGTGGGACAACAGCACGGCACGCCACATCGGCTACCGGCCTGAGGACAGCTCCGAGCCCTGGCGCGCCGAGGTCGAGGCCGCCCATCCTTATGTGGACCCGAGCCGGCCCGAAGTGCGCTGCCAGGGCGGCGGCTTCGTGGTGCTGGGCCCCTTCGAGAAAGAGCCCGCGCCATGAACATCGCTTTCGCCCCCAATGCGCGCCGGCCCGACCCGGCCATCGAGGTGCTGGACGACGCCTTCCTCCCGCTGCGCCTGTTCGCCGCCGGGGTGGAGCAGCTCTTCACCGGCCTCGCCTGGGCCGAAGGCCCGGTGTGGTTCGGCGATGGGCGCTATCTGCTGGTGTCCGACATCCCGAACAACCGCATCCTGCGCTGGGACGAGACGACCGGCGCGGTCAGCGACTTCCGCCGCCCGAGCCACAACGCCAACGGCCATGTGCGTGACCGCCAGGGGCGGCTGGTCAGCTGCGAGCACCTCACGCGGCGCATCACCCGCACCGAGTACGACGGCCGCATCGCCGTGCTGGCCGACCGCTGGCAGGGCAAACGCCTGAACTCGCCCAACGACATCACCTGCGCGGCCGACGGCAGCCTGTGGTTCAGCGACCCGAGCTTCGGCATCGCGAGCGACTTCGAGGGCGAGCGCGCCGAGGCCGAACTGCCGCACGGCGTCTACCGCATCGACGGCGCCACCGGCGAGTTGAGCCTGCAGCTCGACGACCTGCAGGGCCCCAACGGCCTGGCCTTCAGCCCTGACGGCCGCACGCTGTACGTCATCGAGAGTCGTGCGCGACCGCACCGCCTCATCTGGGCCTATGACGCCGACGGCCCGCGGCTGTCGAACAAGCGCCTGCTGATCGACGCCGGTGGCCCGGGCGCCTTCGACGGCATGGCGGTCGATGTGCAGGGCAACCTGTGGTGTGGCTTCGGCGGTGATGGCAGCAAGGCGGCCGACCCCGCGCAGCTTGACGGCGTGCGGGTCTACAGCCCCGAGGGCCGGCCGCTGGCGCACATCCATCTGCCGGAGCGCTGCGCCAACCTGTGCTTCGGTGGGGCCAAGGGCAACCGGCTCTTCATGGCCAGCACGCACTCGGTCTACGCGCTCTACGTGAACACGCGCGGCGCCGTGGCCTGAGGCCGGGGCGAACTCAGGGGCTGACCCGGCGTGCAGCGGTGTGCTGCCGCGCCAGCGGCCCGATCAGCACGCACACTGCCAGCGTCGTGCCGATGAGCACATTGCCCACCCAGGGGAAGTGCTCCAGCCGGCCATCGGCCGCGATCACCACGATGTGGCCCGAGATCAGCGCCGCCAGGCCGCCGGCCAGCTGCTGCAGCGCGGCGTTGATGGCGGTGAAGGCGCCGCGCTGCTCCGGTGCCGGGATGCCGCTCACCACCACCTGCCAGGGCACCATGCGCGAGAAGATGCCCGCAAACAGCACCACGTTGATGGCGACCAGCGCGATCAGCGGCGACGGCCCGAGGCGGGTGTAGACGGCCACCATGGCGATGGTGAGGCCGCTGCCCGTGTAGAACACCGGCAGCGGCCCGAAGCGGTCGGCCAGCCGGCCCACCAGCGGGGCGACGAACATCGTGCTGATGCCGGTCACGAGGTAGACGATGGGCAGGTGGGCCAGGTCGATGCCCACGTTGTGCACCGAGAAGGCGCTGGCGAACGGCATGATCATGAAGCCGCCGGTGGTCAGCAGCGCGGTGATGAGGAAGGCATGCAGATGTCGCCGCTGGGCCACCGTGTGCCACAGGTGGGCGAAAGCGCTGCGCTCCTGCTTGAGCTTGAGGTGGGCATCCACCGGCTTCATGCGCCAGGCGATCAGCAGGCCACCGGCAGTGCCGAAAGCCACCAGCGCCAGGAAGGGCGTGTGCCAGTCGCCATGCGTGGCGAGGTACAGGCCGAAGGGCAGGCCCAGCACCTGGCTGGCCGCAAAGCCGCCCTGCAGCAGGCCCATCACGCGGCCCCGCAGCGCGGGCTCGAAGAGGTCGGCCGCAATCGCCATCACGATGGAGCCGATGACGCCGCCGAACAGGCCCGTCACGATGCGCGCCAGCAGCAGCGACTCGAAGCTCGTGGCCAGGCCGCACCACAGCGTGCCGAGCAGGAAGCCGCCGTAGAAGAACAGCAGCAGCCGCTTGCGGTCGAAGCGGTCGGCAAAGCCGGCCGTCAGCAGGCCGGAGAGGCCCGCGCTGAAGGCATAGGCCGAGACCACCAGGCCGAACTGCTGGGCGGTCATGCCCATGGCCGGCATGATCATGGCGCCCAGGGGCGACATGATCATGAAGTCCAGGATGACCGCGAACTGCAGCAGTGTCAGCAGCGCCGTGACAAAGCGCTGGTAGCGCGTGAGCGCGGGCGGGGGGGCGCCGGCGGACGCGGCGGGTGAGGAGACAGGTGAGGAGGCGGGTGAGGAAGCCATGAGGGCGGAGTGTGCGTCAGATGCCGCTTGACCGTGGCAGCAGGGATGTCGTCCTACGCGGGTTCGCGCCGGGACCTCATGGCGCGCGCGGCAGGCGGGCGCCAGAGTTGCAGAACCCCTGACTGCGGAGTGCCGCCATGCCCACCACCGAATGCCCATCCGACCCCCGAGTCGCCCCGAACGCCGCACAGGCCCGGCTGCTGATCTGTGTGGTCGGCACGGCGGATGTGTTGCGCGTCCATGCGGAGGATCTGTTGCCCTTGGCTGCCGATGCCCGTGTGAAGCGCATCGACTGGCGACTGGACGACGAGCTGGGTGAACCACCGGCCGAGGCGGACTGGGCAGACGGCGTCATCGTGCTGAACTCGGACGCCTGGGCCGCGCCAAGCGGCTGCGCCCGCCTGCAGGCGCTGCTCAAGATGGCCTGGCGCTGTGGTCGCACGGTGGCCCTGTGCGGCGATGCGATGAACTGCCTGCGGGTGCTGGGCTTCCCGGTCGATGTGCCGGCCGAGGCGGAGGGCTTGTTCCTGTGCCCGCAGGCCCCTTGCCAGGGCACGCTGCGGGAGTTTCTGGACGCCGTCCAGGACCAGCCGCACCGGGGGCGCTGAGCGGCCTTGAATCGAGCCAGGCGGAAACAAAACGGCGGGCCCCAGGGCCCGCCGTTTGCATGTCATGCGGCTATCGGCGGATCAGGCCGACCACCAGGCTCACGATGGCCAGGATGACGAAGCCGTAGAACAGCAGCTGGGCGATGCCCGCCGCGCTGGCGGCGATGCCACCGAACCCGAAGAGGGCCGCCACGAGGGCGATGACGAAGAAGATGATGGCGTAACGCAGCATGAGGGTCTCCTGTAAAGGAACGAAAGTGTTGGCAACGTGAATCTAGGGCGCCGCCTTGCCGCGAGATGCCGGCTGCTGCCGCGCGGCGGGGTAGGAGGCCGCCGACGCGGGCGCGGCGGCAGCGGCGGGCGCCGTGCCCGCATCGCAGCGCACGGCAGGCACGTCCTCGCCCGGGTCCACGAAGGCCAGCAGGGCTGCCGGCGGCGCCAGCGCCCCCAGGGCGATCGCCGCGATCGCCTTGCCGCCCAGCGCCTTGCCCTCCAGCGCGACGCGTGGGTCGGCCAGCGTGCCCTGCACGCGCAGCGGGGTGCGCAGCGTGAGCAGCGAAAAGTCCTTGGGCTGGGCCTTGAGCCGCAGGTCGAGGGATTCGTCGGCGAAGTTGATGCGGCCGTCGATGTCGATGCGGCTGTCGCGGTTGTCGACGACGGCGGTGCGCGGCCGCAGCAGGCCGGCCTTGAAGCGGCCTTCCAGCTTGGCGCAGTTCAGCACCAGCTTGCGGTCACCCCGCAGCCACACGGCCAGCCCCTGGGCCAGGTCCAGCCCCACGGCTTCGGTCAGCAGGTGGGAGATCTGGCCCTTGTCGAGTTGCAGCCGCACGGGGCCGTCCAGGCTGCCGAGCAACTCGGCGGGGCTGCGGCCGCGGCCGGTGAGGTCGAGGTCGGCCTGCAGGCGGCCGGTGACCGGGTCGTCCGCCAGTGCGCGGGTGGGCAGGCGCAGCCATTGCTCGATGGCCATGCCGCGCACACCCAGGCCCACCGTCCATTGCGGTGGGGCGACCCGGGTGTCCAGTCGCACCGCACCGGTGGCCTCGCCGCCGGCGATGCCGGCATGCAGGTGTTGCAGGTCGAGCACGCCGTCCTCCAGCACCAGGCTCACGTTCACCGGTGACAGCGGCGCGAGCTTGGGCGTGTCCAGGTCCAGCTGGTTCAGGGCCACCGCCACGCGGGCGTCCATGGCTCGCAGCGAAGGCAGGTCCCAAGGCCGGTCGGGCAGCACGCGGCCCGGGCGGCTCGGGCGGGTGTCGGCGCCAACGGCCGGGCCCAGGTCGGCCAGGCGCAGCCCGCCGCGCAGCAGGCCGCTGAGCTGCGGCCGCGCGGGCCGCGTGTCGAAGTAGAAGTCGCCCGCCAATTGGCTCTGGCCGACGCGGGCCCGCGCGCCACCCAGCTGCCAGACGCCTGCGGCATGCTGCAGGCGGCCATTCAGCACCACGGGCGGCGTGCGCGGCAGCGTGATGTTGAAGGGCCGGCCGATGTCGGCGAGTGACCGGCCGCGCACCTCCAGCTGCCCGTCCAGGGCCCGCGCATCCAGCAGCGATGAGGCGGTGCCTTCAAAGCTCAGCCGGCCGTCGCGTTGGGTCAGTTCGGCCCGCAGTTGCACGGGCGGCAGGCCCACATCGGCGGGCGCCAGCAGGGCCAGGCCGGCTCCGGCTTCGGCCTTGAGCGCCAGTTGCTGGCCTCGCAGCTGGCCTTGCAGCTCGGCCTGCCAATGGCCATCGGCGGCGGTGGAGAAGCGGGCGTCGCCGCGCAGGCGCAGCGGCTGGTCGTCGAGGTGGGCTTGGCCGTCGCGAATGATGAGGTGATCGATCTGCGGCAGCTCGGCGCGCTCCTGGCGCTGCCCGCTCGGTTGCACGGGCCAGGCGGTTCGCCCCTCGGCATCGCGCTGCCAGGCCAGTTGCAGGCGGTCGGCCTGCACGAGGCGCAGGCGCAACGGCGCGCCGCGGCGCCAGGCCCACAGGTCGCCCCACTGCCACTTCAACAGCACCGCACCGGCTTCGGCCAGCGGCTCACCCGCCGGCCCGGTGACGGCCAGGCGAGACGCCTGCAGGCGTGGGTCCAGCAGCAGATGCAGCCGGGCGTCGTCGTCGAGCTTCAGCCCACGGTCGGCGCGCGCGGCCAGCCAGGGCGCCACACCGGGCCAGCCCGCCCATTCCATGCCGGCGACCCCGGCCACCAGGGCCAGTGCGGCCACGCCGACGGCTTTCATGGCAAATCTCATGAGTCGATGCTCGTGGGCACGCCCCCGCGCGAGCGTGGGACGCGCACGATGCCGCCTGTAGGACGCGGCGACGGCGAGGCCCGGCGCTGCGTCGGCCTGCCGTCCGACAGCCAGCCCGCGGACCGGCGACTAGCCTTGCCGCATCACTGACAACGGCTGGCCATGGCTGAGAACGCTTCCGCACTGCAACGATTCCTGACCGTGGCCCGGCCCTACTGGGTGGGCGATCGACGGGCCTGGGCCTGGGGCTTTCTGGCCGGGATCATCGTGCTGATGCTGGCCGACACGCAGTTGGCCGTCATGCTCAATGACCAGACGGGCGAGATCACCTCGGCGCTGGCGGCGCGTGATGCCGACCGATTCTGGGGCGCGGTGCGCCAGATGCTGTGGGTGCTGGCCTTCGCGGTGCCGGTGTTCGCGACCTACTACTACGCCCGCGATGCCTATGCCAACGACTGGCGCCGCTGGCTGACGCAACGCTTCCTGGACGGCTATCTGCGCGAGCGCCGTTACTTCCATCTGGCGGGCGAAGACATCGACAACCCCGACCAGCGCATTGCGGATGACGTGAACACCTTCACCGGCCGCTCGCTGCACTTTCTGCTCATCCTGCTCGGATCGCTGATGCAGCTGGTGGCGTTCAGCGCGGTGCTGTGGCGGCTGTCGCACACGCTGGTTGGCTTCCTGGTGGCCTATGCCTTGGCCGGCACGGTGCTGTCGCTGGGGCTGTTCGGGCGGCCGCTGATCAAGCTCAACCACTGGCAGCTCAAGCGCGAGGCGGACTTCCGCTTCCGGCTGATGCGGGTGCGTGAGAACGCCGAGTCCATCGCCTTCTATGGCGGCGAGGACCAGGAGCGGCATCAGTTGCAGCAGCGCCTGCGTGCCACCTTGCTGAACACGCGGCGGCTGATCCGTGCGCAGTTCGGGCTGAATCTCTTCCAGCGCGGCTTCAGCCAGCTCAGCCTGCTGGTGCCCAGCGTGGTGCTGGCGCCCGAGGTGCTGTCCGGGCGATTGGAGGTGGGGCAGGCCGTGCAGGCCGCAGGTGCCTTCGCCGCCGTGCTGGGCGCGGTGTCGCTGATCATCGACAACTTCGAGAGCCTGTCGCGCTTCGTGGCCGGCATCGACCGGCTGCATGTCATGGCGCAGGTGCTCGAGTCGCCCCCGGCCGAGGCCGGCATTGCGCGGCAGGAGGGGCAGGATCTGCATCTGCAGGATCTGACGGTGCACGCTCCGGGCAGTGACCGTGTGCTTGTCGAGAAGCTGTCCTTGCGCGTTCCCGAAGGCGGCTCTCTGCTGATCACCGGCGCCAGCGGTTGCGGCAAGAGCTCGCTGCTGCGCGCCATCGCCGGCTTGTGGACGCAGGGCAGTGGCCAGGTGTCTCACCCGCCGCGGGAGGACGTGTTCTTCCTGCCGCAGCGACCCTATCTGCAGACCGGCACGCTGCGCAGCCAGCTGATCTACCCCAGCTCGCAGTCAGCGCTGGACGATGCGGCGCTGCTCCAGATCCTGGACGAGGTGCAGTTGCGCCATCTGGCGGAGGGCGAGGGCAGCCTGGACCAGGTGCGTGACTGGGAGAAAGTGCTCAGTGGCGGCGAGCAGCAGCGCCTGGCCTTCGCCCGGCTGCTGGTGCACGAGCCGCGCCTGGCCATCCTGGACGAGGCCACCAGCGCGCTCGACGATGCCAACCAGAAGCGCCTGTACGAGCGGTTGCGCTCGCGGGGCACGACCCTGGTCAGCATTGCCCACCGGGCGGCTGTGGCGGGCTTTCACCGGCACGTGCTCAAGCTGACCGGAGGTGGTCGCTGGACGCTGGCGCGAACCGGTGGCGACGCCACGAAGAAGTCAAGCGACTGAGTGACCCGCGGGTGCCTGCCTGGCCTGGCGCCAGGGCGGCCTGGGTGAATTCCCGACCGTGCGGTCGATCAATCGCGCATAGGATCGGCCACGCTTTCTTTCCGCGTTGCCATGGATCTCACGATTGCCGCCATCCTCGGGCTCGACGGCCTCACCAACGGGGCCATCTATGCCCTGGTCGCCCTGGCCCTGGTGCTGGTGTTCTCTGTCACCCGCATCATCTTCATTCCCCAAGGTGAGTTCGTCGCCTTCGGGGCGCTCACGCTGGCGTCGCTGCAACTCGGCAAGGTGCCGGGCACGGTGTGGCTGCTGTTGATCATGGCCGTGGCCGCGGCGGTGCTTGACCTGGTGCAGGGCCTGAGGGCGCGCGCGCCCGCGAGCAAGATCGCGTGGGCACTGGTGCAGACCTTGAGCTTCCCGATCGTCATGGCCCTCACCGTGCCGATGGTGGCGGCCCGGCAACCGTCGCTGTGGCTGCAGGTGCTGCTCACGCTGGCCATCGTCACCGCCATGGGCCCGCTGCTGTACCGGCTGGCCTACCGGGCGCTGTCCGGCGCCAGCGTGCTGACCCTGCTCATCGTGTCGGTCGGCGTGCACTTCGCGCTCACCGGCCTGGGCCTGGTGTTCTTCGGTGCCGAGGGCTACCGCACGCCGGCCTTCTGGGAGGCCCGCTTCGACGTGGGGCCGCTGAGCCTCACGGGCCAGACGCTGATCATCTTCGGCGCCTCGATGGCCTTGCTGGCGGCCATGTACGTCTTCTTCGAGCGCACGCTCACAGGCAAGGCGCTGCGGGCCACGTCGGTCAACCGCACCGGCGCGCGGCTGATGGGCATCTCGGGCGACTCGGCGGGCGCGCAGACCTTCACGATGGCCGCCTTCATCGGCGCGCTGTCGGGCCTGCTGATTGCACCGTCCACCACCATCTACTACGACACCGGTTTCCTGATCGGCCTCAAAGGCTTCGTCGCCGCGGTGTTCGGTGGCCTGGGCAGCTTCCCGATGGCCCTGGCGGGCGCCATTGGCGTGGGGCTGATCGAGAGCTTCGGCTCCTTCTGGGCCAGTGCCTTCAAGGAGGTCATCGTGTTCACGGTGATCCTGCCGGTGCTGCTGTGGCGGTCCTTCGTGGACCCGCACCACGAGGAGCATTGATGGACGGTGCCGAACACAGCCACAGAGGCACAGAGGCACAGAGATACCGGGTCAGCGACACGGTCATCGCTGCTGCCAACGAAGTCCACAAGGAACTGGGTCCTGGCTTGTTCGAAAGCGCCTATGAGGCCGCCATGGATATCGAACTCAAGGCGCGCGGCGTGGAAGTGCAGCGCCAGCTGGAGGTCCCCATGACCTACAAGGGGCAGCCGTTGGGCTCCAGTTGCCGCGTCGATCTGGTGGTGGAGCGGGAGTTGGTGGTGGAGCTCAAGGCCGTCGAGCGCCTTGCCCCTGTTCACACCGCCCAGGTGCTGACCTATTTGCGGCTGCTGAAACTGCGCGCCGGCTTGCTGATCAACTTCAATCACGCCCAGCTTCGACAAGGCGTGAAGAGGATTTCGCTGTGAACCCGCTCTCTCTGTGCCTCCGTGCCTCTGTGGCTGTGTTCTGGGGCCTGTGCCGATCATGACTTCCTTGAAACGTGCCCATCTCGCGGCGGCTGCCGCCCTCGTGCTGCTCGTGCTGCCCTTCGTGCCGGTGCCTGATTTCTGGATCACGCAGCTCAACTACATCGGCCTGTTCTCGCTCGTCGTGCTGGGTCTCGTGCTGTTGACGGGCGTCGGCGGCCTGACCTCGTTCGGACAGGCGGCTTTTGCCGGGGTCGGCGCCTACACGACGGCCTACCTGAGCACGGTCATGGGTCTGTCGCCCTGGCTTGGGCTGGCGGCGGGGCTGGGCATCACGCTGGTGCTGGCCCTCGTCATCGGGGCGCTGACACTGCGCATGTCGGGCCACTACCTGCCGCTGGCCACCATCTGCTGGTGCCTGGCGCTGTACTACCTCGTCGGCAACCTGGAGGCCCTGGGCAAGTACGACGGGCTGCTCGGCCTGCCGGCGCTGCAACTGGGCGAGTTCAGCTTCCAGAGCGAGCGCCGCATCTACCTGCTGATCTGGGCGGCAGCGCTGCTGGCGGCGGTGGGCGTGACGCGGCTGCTGGACTCGCGGCCCGGGCGCATCATGCGGGCGCTCAACACCAACCGCGGTGGTGGCGCCACCATGCCCGAGGCCATGGGCGCCAGCACCTTCCGCTACAAGCTGGTGATGTTCGTCGTGGCGGCGCTGCTGGCGTCCCTGTCGGGCTGGCTGTATGCCCACATGCAGCGCAGCGTGAACCCCTCGCCCTTCGGCATCAAGTTCGGCATCGAGTACCTCTTCATGGCGGTGCTGGGCGGCATTGGCACGGTGGGTGGCGCATTTGCGGGCGCTGCCCTGGTCAAGCTCGCGGAGGATCAGCTCAAGGTCTGGCTGCCCGTGGTGTTCGGTGGCTCGGGCAACTACGAAATCATCGTGTTCGGCGTCGTGCTGGTGCTGGTGCTGCGCTTTGCGCCCGAGGGGCTGTGGCCGCTGCTGTCGCGTTGGCTGCCGGGCCGCGGGCACAAGGCGGTGGACGAGCAGGCGCCGCGCCTGCCGGCCCGCAGCCATCCGCCACGCGGTGCGGCCTTGCTGGATGTGCGCGGCATCAGGAAGCAGTTCGGCGGGCTCACCGCGGTCAACGACATCAGCTTCACCATCCGGGCGGGCGACATCGTCGGCCTCATCGGCCCGAACGGTGCAGGCAAGAGCACCACCTTCAACCTGGTGTCGGGCGTGCTGCCGTTGACCGCGGGTGAGGTCGAGCTGCTGGGCCAGCGTGTGGATGGCCGCGGCAGCCGGGCCATCGCGCGCGCGGGGCTCTCGCGCACCTTCCAGCACGTCAAGCTCGTGCCCGACATGACGGTGCTCGACAACGTCGCCCTGGGTACCTATCTGCGCACCCGCACCGGCACGCTGCGCGCCATGCTCGGGCTGAACCGCGCCGAGGAGGCCCAGGCCCGCGCCGAGGCGATGCGCCAATTGCGCCGCATCGGCCTGGAGGGCCAGGCGCATGAGCTGGCCGGCAACCTGGCCCTGGGCCCTCAGCGCCTCGTGGAGATCGCTCGTGCGCTGGCCAGCGACCCGTCGCTGCTGCTGCTGGATGAGCCTGCCGCCGGGCTGCGCCACAAAGAGAAGGCTGCCCTCGCGGACGTGCTGCGCCAGCTCAAGGCCGAGGGGTTGTCTCTGCTGCTGGTGGAACACGACATGGATTTCGTCATGAAGCTCACCGACCGGATCGTCGTCATGGAGTTCGGCCGCCACCTGATGGAGGGCACGCCCGCCGAGGTGCAGGCCAGCCCGGCCGTGCGGGCCGCCTACCTGGGGGCGGACGAATGAGCGCCTTGCTTGAAGTGCGCGAGCTGCACGCCGGCTACGGCCGCGCCGAGGTACTGCACGGGCTGAGCCTGACGGCTGAGGCGAAGAGCGTCGTCACCGTCATCGGGCCCAACGGGGCGGGCAAGAGCACGCTGCTGGGTGCCTTGATGGGGCTGATCCCGTCGCGCAGTGCCGTGATGAAGTTTGCCGGCGAGGACATCGCTCGCCTGACGCTCGAAGAGCGCGTCATGGCCGGCCTGGCCCTGGTGCCCGAGAAGCGCGAGCTCTTCGGCACGATGAGTGTGCAAGACAACCTGCTGCTCGGCGGCTGGCGGCCCAAGGCCCTGGGCCAGCGGCAGTGGCGTGACGGCCTGGAGAGCGTGTATGCGCGCTTTCCGCGCCTGAAGGAGCGCCGCGCGCAGGCCGCGGGTACCTTGTCAGGCGGCGAGCGGCAGATGCTTGCGCTGGGGCGCGCACTGATGGGCCAACCCAAGCTGCTGATGCTCGACGAACCCAGCCTGGGCCTGGCGCCGCTGATCGTGCGAGAGATCTTCGCCATCGTCGAGGACCTGCGCGCCACCGGCGTGAGCATCCTGCTGGTGGAGCAGAACGCCCGCGCCGCGCTGCGTGTGGCCGACCACGGCCATGTGCTGGAGACGGGCGAGTTCGGCCTCAGCGGGCCGGCCGATCAACTGGCGGCTGACCCGCGCGTGATCGAGACTTATCTCGGCGCCGGTCACGCCGGCTGAGCCCGGGCCCACACCAGCAGCAGGTTGTTCGCGGGCAGGGCCACACGCTCGCGCAGCACGAGGCCGTGGCCGGAGGCTGCCTTGGCCACATCGGACAGGCGCCGCAGCCCCCAGGCGGGGTTGCGCTGCTTCAGGTCGGCATCGAAGGCGAGGTTGCTGGGGGCGGTGTCCACGTGGTCTTCGAGGTAGGGGCCGTAGGTGATCAGCAGCCCCTGCTGCGACAGATGGCGCCCGGCGCCCCGCATCAGCGCCTCGGTGCAGGCCCAGTGTGAGATGTGGATCATGTTGGCGCAGTAGACCGCGTCGACCCTTGCCGGGATGCCGGCCCATTCGGGGGCCAGCACGTCCAGGCGTCGCGGCGCGCTGACATTGGGCAAGCCGGCGCACCAGCTGGCGATGGAGGGCAGGGCCTCGGTCTCGAAGTCGGTGGGCTGCCACTGCCAGCCCGGCAGTGCTGCGCTGAAGGTCGCCGCGTGCTGGCCGGTGCCGCTCGCGATCTCCAGCATCTGGCCGGAGGCCGGCAGCAGGCGCTGCAATTCGGCCAGGATGTGGGGCGCGTTGCGCTCCGCGGCGGGGCTGTGGCGGCGGGCGTCGTGCATGCTCAGATCGGCCGCAGGAAGAGCCCGACGGTCAGCGCGATGCCCAGGCCCACGATGGCCAGGCGCAGCGCCTTCTCATTGACATGGTGCAGCGCCCAGGCGCCCGCCAGACCGCCGAGCAGGGCGCTCACGCCCAGCACCACGGCCTGCAGCCAGTGCACTTCGGGCGAGGTGATGAACAGCGCCACGGCCGAGGCATTCATGATGCCGGCGAGCACGTTCTTGGTGGCGCCGGCATTGCGCGTCGGCATGCCGGCGATGGTGAGGGCCGCCAGCATCAGGAAACCGATGCCGCCGCCGAAGTAGCCGCCGTAGATGGCGATCAGGAACTGCATGACCGCCGTCGGCGCCGCGCCGAGGTGCCGGCCCTCGGTGCTGGGCTTGCGTAGGAAGCTGCCCCAGGCGAACACGCTGGTGGCGAACAGCACCAGCCAGGGTACGAGGCGGGCGAACACCGACGACGGCGTGTTCAGCAGCAGCCAGGCCCCCACGGCACCGCCCACGAGGCTGAGCGCGATGAGTGCCCGCACGGACAGCGTCGGCGTGCCGCTGACCAGCCGCCGGCCGGCCCAGCCCGAGGTCATCTGCCCCGGAAAAAGCGCCACGGTGGAGGTGATGTTGGCCGCCAGTGGCGACATGCCCGTGAGGATCAGGGCGGGCAGCGTCACGAAGGAGCCGCCGCCCGCAAGGGCGTTCTGCAGACCGGCCCAGAGGCCGGCCAGCACCAGGAGGGCAAGAGCCATGTCGGAGGTTGAGCGAGTCAAGGCGGGGAGAGCGGTCGAGCATACGGCTCGGCCGGACCACAATGCTGGCCATGGCCCGTCTGAACCGTCCGTATCTGCTGCATGCAGGCTTGCGCCCGGATGCCGAAGTCGACTTCGACAGTTACCCGTTCGACATCCCGGCGGTGCGGGAGATGGGCACCATCGACTTCCATCCGAACGTGACCTTCTTCGTCGGTGAGAACGGCGCGGGCAAGTCCACGGTGCTGGAGGGACTGGCTCTGGCCTTGGGCTACAGCGCAGAAGGCGGCACGCGCAACGTGCGCCTTCAGACGGTCGAATCGGTCTCCAGCCTGCATGAAGTGCTGCGTCTGGCGCGCGGGGTGCCGGGGCCGCGTGACGGCTACTTTCTGCGTGCCGAGACCTTGTTCAACGTGGCGTCTTACATGGATGAGGTCGGCTACACCGAGGGCTATGGCGGGTCACTGCACCGGCGCTCGCATGGCGAAGCCTTCATGGCGGTGTTGCTGAACAAGCTGCGTGGCCGCGGCTTGTACTTGCTGGACGAACCCGAAGCTGCGCTGTCGCCGAACCGGCAACTTGCGGCACTGGCCGCCATCCATGCACTGGTGGAGAACGGCTCGCAGTTCATCATCGCCACGCACTCGCCCATCCTGCTGGCCTATCCGCATGCCCGCATCGTGCTCTTCGATGGTTCGGGCCTGGCCGAGGTGGCCTACGAGGACACCGAGCATTACGCCGTCACGCGAGACTTCCTCAACCATCCTCAGCATCGCCTGGCGCAACTGCTGGGCGGCGCTGACAGTTCGCCCTGATCGGCGCCAGCACGGCGGGTGGCAAGGCGCCGGCCGCACCCTGCCGGCTCCTCGGGCGGGCTGCCTGACTCGCGTTCAGGCCAGGCGCCCGGCCTGGAAGTCGCGCACCGCCTGCACCAGCTCGGCCTCGGTGTTCATCACGAAGGGGCCGTACTGCGCGATCGGTTCGCCCAGCGGCCTGCCGGCAATCAGCAGGGCGCGCGTCGGTGCTTCAGCCGCCTGCAGGCGCACGCCGTCGCTGCCCGCGGTGTTGGCCAGGATGGCCATGCGGCCGGACAACACCTGGCAGCCGGTGTCAAAGCGCAGCCCGCCTTCGTACACGTAGACAAAGGCGTTGTGCGTAGCGGGCAGCGGCTGCTCAAAGCTCGTGCCGGGCGGCAGTTGCAGGTCGAGGTAGAGCGGCTCGGTCACGTCGCGCTGCACGGCGCCCTTCACGCCATGGCTTTCGCCGGCGATCACGCGCACCGTCACGCCGTCGCGCTCGAACTGCGGCACATCGGCGCCTTGCACATCCAGGTAGCCGGGCGCACGCAGCTTGTCGCGTGCCGGCAGGTTCAGCCACAGCTGAAAGCCCGCCATGCGGCCCTCCCGCTGCTCGGGCATCTCGCTGTGGATGACGCCGCGGCCGGCCGTCATCCACTGCACCCCGCCGTCAGACACCAGGCCCTCGTTGCCCGCGGAGTCGCGATGGCGGATTCGACCCTGCAGCATGTAGGTCACCGTCTCGAAGCCGCGGTGCGGGTGCTCGGGGAAGCCGGCGCCGTAGTCCTCGGGCTTGTCGGAGGAGAAGTGGTCCAGCATCAGGAACGGGTCCAGGCGCCGCTGCAGGTTTTGCGTGAGCACGCGCTCCAGCTTGACGCCGG
>JAIPCJ010000040.1 GCA_021738245.1 Methylotenera sp.
GACTGCCCACGCGACCCGTCTCGCCGGTTGCGAAGGGAGGCATGTTGTAGTGGAGCATGAAGCGGTCTTCGAACTCGCCGTCCAGCGCGTCGATGCGCTGGGCGTCACGGTCGGTGCCGAGGGTGGCGATGACCAGGGCCTGCGTCTCACCACGGGTGAACAGCGCCGAGCCGTGGGTCCGCGGCAGGATGCCGTTGCGGATCTCGATCGGGCGCACGGTGCGGGTGTCGCGGCCGTCGATGCGCGGTTCGCCGGCCAGGATCTGGCTGCGCACGATGCGGGCTTCAATCTCGAACAGCAGGCCTTCGACCTCGACCTTGTCGAAGGCAACGCCTTCAGCCGTGAGGGCCGCAAAGACGTTGGCGGTGGCGGTACGGCAGGCTTGCGTGCGGGCCTGCTTCGAGCGGATCTGGTAGGCCTCGCGCAGCGGGCCTTCGGCCAGGGCCGTCACCTTGGCGATGAAAGCTTCGTCCTTGGCGGGAGCGGTCCAGTTCCAGGCCGGCTTGCCGGCTTCCTTGACGAGCTCGTTGATGGCGGCGATGGCAATGTTGCCTTGCTCATGGCCGAACACGACGGCGCCGAGCATGACTTCTTCCGACAGGCCCGAGGCTTCGGACTCGACCATCAGCACCGCGGCTTGCGTGCCGGCCACGACCAGATCCATCTGGCTGTTGACCAGCTCGGTCTTGCTGGGGTTGAGCACGTACTCGCCGTTGACATAGCCCACACGGGCGGCGCCGATGGGGCCGTTGAACGGGATGCCCGACACGGCCAGCGCGGCGGAGGTGCCGATCATGGCGGCGATGTCGGCCTGCACTTCGGGGTTCAGGCTGACGACGTGGACAACGACCTGGACTTCATTGAAGAAGCCTTCCGGGAACAACGGGCGGATCGGGCGGTCGATCAGGCGGCTGGTCAGCGTCTCGTGCTCGGACGGGCGGCCCTCGCGCTTGAAGAAGCTGCCGGGGATCTTGCCGGCGGCATAAGTCTTCTCGAGGTAGTCGACGGTCAGCGGGAAGAAGTCTTGGCCAGCCTTGGCTTCGGTCTTGGCGACCACGGTGGCCAGCACCACGGTGCCTTCGATATTGACGACGACAGCGCCGGTCGACTGGCGGGCGACTTCACCCGTTTCCAGCACGACGTTGTGACGGCCCCATTGGAAGGACTTGGTGACCTTGTTGAACATGGACATGCTCATCTCCTGGTTGTGGTGGGCGCCCGCCACAGCGGCGCGGCACCCGGGTTGAACCGGAAACGAGGCTGGGTTTGGTCCAGATGCCATTCCAGGGCGGCTCGGCGGTGAGCCGTCTTGGAATGATCCGTGACCACGTCAGCTTGGTTCCGGCAGATGGACAAAGAGCCTGTACTGGGCTTGATGGACCAGACAGGCTCCTCGTCGGATGCGGCAGATTACTTGCGCAGGCCCAGCTTGGCGATCAGCGCGGTGTAGCGGGCGGCGTCCACGCGCTTCAGGTAGGCCAGCAGGCTCTTGCGGGTGTTGACCATCTTCAGCAGACCGCGGCGGCCGTGGTGGTCCTTGGCGTGCAGCTTGAAGTGGGGGGTCAGCTCGTTGATGCGAGCGGTCAGCAGGGCGACTTGGACTTCCGGAGAGCCGGTGTCGTTGGCGCTGCGGGCATTGGCCTTGACGATTTCGGCCTTGTTCAGATCGGCGACGGACATGGTGTTTTCCAAAGGGTTTCGGAAGTCCGGCCGGGCGAGCGCATGGGTGGCGCAGCCGCAGACGGTTTCCGGAGGTTGACTTGCGGACACGGGGGAAACCGCCCCGAGCCGTGCTGGTGATTCGCGCCCTCTGAACAAGGTCTGACGACGCAAAACCTGCGGAGTATAGCTGAAGCCCGCCAGGCACCCTGCCCCACCCACCCGCCTCGTCGGCACGAACGGCGTCACGTGCTGCCCGTCGACCTGATTTCAAGAGGACGCCCCGCCCCTGCCCACCATTCATGTGACTTCGGTCAACCCCGCGCGAACGGCCTCTTGAAGCCACGTCAGCCGCGCCTAGCTTGGGGTCATCGGGTGCTGCTCCCGAGACCCTCAGAGCAGCGTCAGCCTCTTCAGGAGACCTCCATGTTCCTCGTTCCCGTGAACCGCAACCTGTCCGAACTGTCCCGCTCGCTGGACCGCTTCTTCGACGACAACTTCTTCGGCGACAGCCGTGACGCGAGCACCTCTGCGCTGCGCAGCCCGGCGCTGGACGTGATCGAGTCCGAAACGGCTTACACCGTGAAGCTGGACATGCCCGGCGTGGCCAAGGACGCCGTCAAGGTCAACATCGACGGCCGCCGCATCAGCGTGGACGCCGAACAGCGCAAGGACGACGAGAAGAAGGACGGCGAGCGCATCATCTACCGCGAGCGCACCGTGAGCCGCTTCTCGCGCACCTTCTCGCTGCCGCAGGAAATCAGCCAGAGCGACTCCAGCGCCAGCCTCGAGCACGGCGTGCTGACGCTGAAGCTCGCCAAGCGCGGCGCCACCAGCGGCAGCCAACTGACCGTCAACTAAGCCGAGGCCAGGTCCCAGCGGGGCCGCACCTCGAAGCCGCCATCGTCGCGCAGTTGGGCCATGCCGCGCTGCACCCGCAGCGCGGCCGCCATGGCGATCATGGCGCCGTTGTCCGTGCACAGCTGCAGCTCCGGATAGTGCACCCGCACGCCGCGCCGCGCGCAGGCCGCATTGAGCTGCTCGCGAAGCATCACGTTGGCGCCGACGCCGCCCGCCACGACGAGCCGCTTCAGGCCGGTGGTCTTCAAGGCCAGCAGGGACTTCTTGACGAGCACTTCGACGATGGCCGCCTGCGTGGACGCCGCCAGATCAGCGCGGGTTTGCTCGCAAGGGCTGTCGCCGACCTTCTTGACCTGGGTGAGCACCGCGGTCTTCAATCCGGCGAAGCTGAAATCCGGCTTGCCGGTGTGCAGCAGTGGGCGCGGCAGCTCGTAGGCCTCGGGGTTGCCGAAAGCCGCGAGGCGCGCGAGATGCGGGCCGCCGGGGTAAGGCAGGCCCAGCAATTTGGCGCTCTTGTCGAACGCCTCGCCGGCAGCGTCATCGATGGTCTCGCCCAGGATCTCGTAGCCCCCGACCGCCTCCACCCGCATCAGCTGGGTATGACCGCCGCTCACCAACAGCGCCACAAACGGGAACTCCGGCGGGTCCGCCGACAGGAAGGGCGACAGCAGATGCCCTTCCAGATGGTGGATCGGCAGGGCCGGCACACCCAGCGCCGCCGACAGCGACACCGCCACGCCCGCACCCACCAGCAACGCACCAGCCAGGCCTGGCCCCTGCGTGTAGGCGATGAGATCGATGTCCTGCAGCGACAGCCCGGCCTGCCCCAGCACCTCGCGGGTCAGGGGCAGCACGCGGCGGACGTGGTCGCGGGAGGCCAGCTCGGGCACCACGCCGCCGTAAGCCTGGTGCATCGCGATCTGGCTGTGCAGCGCCTGGGCGAGCAAGCGCGGCGGCGCATCGCCCGAGACCTCGACGAGCGCCACGCCCGTCTCGTCGCAGGACGACTCGAAGCCGAGGATGCGCTGAACGGGCTTCACTTGCCCTCTTTGGCGTGGTTGATGGAGTACTTGGGAATCTCGACGGTGATGTCCTGCTGGCGCAGCAGCGCCTGGCAGGACAGGCGCGAGTCGGGCTCGAGGCCCCAGGCGCGGTCGAGCATGTCTTCCTCGTTCTCCTCCATCTCGCTCAGCGAGCGGCCACCCTCACGCACGATGACGTGACAGGTGGTGCAGGCACAGACCTGGTCGCAAGCGTGCTCGATGGGAATGTCGTGGTCCAGCAGCGCTTCGCAGATCGAGGTGCCGGGGGCGGCGGTGATGGTCGCCCCCTCGGGGCAGTACTCGGCGTGGGGCAGGATCTTGATGACGGGCATGACGGGGATTCTCAGAGCTGGCTGACATCGCGGCCCGTCAGGGCGCGGGCGATGGAGCGGTTCATGCGTTCGGCGGCGAAGCCTTCGGTCGCTTCGGCCAGCGCCTGGGTTGCCGCCTCGATGGCATCGGCGTCGGTTGTCATGGCGGCCAGTGCCGTCATGCGCGCTTCCAGCGCCTCGCGTTCCGCAACGGGCAAGAGGTCACCATCGGCGGCCAGCGCGCTGCGGGTGGCCAGCACCATGCGCTCAGCCTCCACGCGCGCTTCGCGCAGCTTGCGCGCGGCCATGTCGACCTCGGCGCTGGCGAAGCCGTCCTTGAGCATGCCGGCAATCTGGTCGTCCGACAGGCCGTAGCTCGGCTTGACCGTGATGGCCGCCTGCACGCCCGAGGTCAGCTCCTGGGCCGACACACTGAGCAGGCCGTCGGCATCGACCTGGAAGCTCACCCGGATGCGGGCCGCGCCAGCCGCCATGGGCGGGATGCCACGCAGCTCGAAGCGTGCCAGCGAGCGGCATTCACTCACCAGCTCACGCTCGCCCTGCACCACATGCAAGGCCATGGCGGTCTGGCCGTCCTTGAAGGTGGTGAAGTCCTGCGCCTTGGCGACCGGGATGGTGGAGTTGCGTTCGATGACCCGCTCCACCAGGCCGCCCATGGTCTCGAGCCCCAGCGACAGCGGGATGACATCAAGCAGCAGGATTTCGCCGTCGGCCGCATTGCCGGCCAACTGGTTGGCCTGGATGGCCGCACCCAGCGCCACCACTTCGTCCGGATTGAGGTTGGTCAGCACCTCGCGGCCGAACAACTCACCGACCGCGCGACGCACCACCGGCATGCGGGTGGAGCCGCCCACCATGACCGCGCCTTGCACCTCGGCCGGCTTGACCTTGGCGTCGCGCAGCACGCGCTTGACGGCCGACAAGGTTCGGGCGACGAGGGGCTGCGTCAGCTCTTCTAACTGCGCCCGCGTGACGCTGACCCGCAGTTCGCCAGCGTCGAGCGCTGCCACGAGTTCGGTGGATTCGGCACTGGAGAGCGCCTCCTTGGCCGCGCGCGCCGCGACCAGCACCGCGCGCTTGTCATGAGCGGATTCGATGGCTCGACCGGCCAGCGCCCAGTCGGCCAGCGCGCGGTCGAAATCGTCCCCACCGAGGGCCGCATCACCGCCGGTGGCCACCACCTCGAACACGCCACGGGTCAGGCGCAGCAGCGAGATGTCGAAAGTGCCGCCGCCCAGGTCGTAGACGGCGTAGAGGCCTTCGCTGGCGTTGTCCAGGCCGTAGGCGATGGCTGCGGCGGTCGGCTCGTTGATCAGGCGCAGCACCTTGAGGCCAGCCAGCTCGGCAGCATCTTTGGTGGCCTGGCGCTGGGCATCGTCGAAGTAGGCCGGCACCGTGATGACGGCGCCGAAGAGGTCGTCGAGGAAGCTGTCCTCCGCGCGGAAGCGCAGGGTCGCCAGGATCTCGGCCGAGACCTCCACCGGGCTCTTCACACCATCGCGGGTGGCCAGCCCCAGCATGCCGGGGCGGTCTTCGAACTGGTAGGGCAGATGCTCGCGGTTCGCCACATCGGCCACGCTGCGGCCCATGAAGCGCTTGACGGACACGATGGTGTTCTCGGGGTCCTCGGCCTGGGCGGCAAGCGCGTCGGCGCCGATCTGGCGCCGGCCTTCAGGAAGGTAGCGCACTGCCGAGGGCAGGATCACGCGACCTTGCTCGTCGGGCAGGCATTCGGCCACGCCGTGGCGCACGGCGGCCACCAAGGAGTGCGTCGTGCCCAGGTCGATGCCAACGGCAATGCGACGCTGGTGCGGGTCTGGCGAGGCGCCGGGTTCGGAAATCTGGAGAAGAGCCATGGCAATCAGGCGTCGAGCGCCGCGAGGCGCTGGTCAATGTCGGCGCGAAAGCGCTGGATGAACATCAGCGCCCTCACCTGCGCGGCAGCAGCCTGCGCATCGTGACGCTGGTCCAGCAGTTGCGCAGCTTGCGCCAGGGCGGCCGCCTCGGCGGCAGCTGCGTCGTCATCGAGCGCTGCGAGGGCGCTTTCGGTACGCGCGTCGTCCAGGGCCTCGCGCCATTCCATCTGCTGCATCAGGAAGGCCGCCGGCATCTGGGTGTTGTTCTCGGCCTGCACCGGCGCCCCGCGCAGTTCGCACAGGTAGGCGGCTCGCTTGAGCGGGTCTTTCAGGCGCTGGTAGGCCTCGTTGACCCGCATGGCCCACTGCATGGCCACGCGCTGGGCGGCCGCGCCTTCGGCGGCGAAACGGTCGGGGTGCACCTCGGCCTGCAAGGCCTTCCAGCGCGCATCGATGGCGGCGCGGTCCTGGGCCTGCGTCTCGGGCAGGCCAAAGAGCTGGAAGTCGTTGTCGGTCAGGCGCATGGGCGAGCGGTGAAAACAAAAAGCGCGGACGGTGCCGCGCTCCGGGGAACGTCAGTGTCGGTCACACCCGGAAGGATTCGCCGCAGCCGCAGCGGTCCTTCTCCCGCGGGTTGCGGAACTTGAAGCCTTCGTTCAGACCCTCACGAACGAAATCCAGCTCGGTGCCGTCGAGGTAGGGCAGGCTCTTGGGGTCGATCAGGATCTTGACCTCGTGCCCCTCGAAGACGACGTCTTCGGGCGCCACCTCATCGGCGTATTCGAGCTTGTAGGCCAGGCCCGAGCAGCCCGTGGTCTTGACCCCCAGGCGCACGCCCACGCCACGGCCGCGCTTGGCGATGTAGCGTTTGACGTGCCGCGCCGCGGCCTCAGTCAGGGTGACGGACATGGCAATTAGGCGTTGGCGTGCTTGGCGCGGTAGTCGTCCACCGCGGCCTTGATGGCGTCTTCAGCCAGGATGGAGCAGTGGATCTTGACCGGCGGCAGCGCGAGCTCCTCGGCGATATGGGTGTTCTTGATCGTCAGGGCTTCGTCCAGCGTCTTGCCCTTGACCCATTCGGTCACGAGCGAGCTGGAGGCGATGGCCGAGCCACAGCCGTAGGTCTTGAACTTGGCGTCCTCGATCTTGCCGGTGGCCGGGTTCACCTTGATCTGCAACTTCATCACGTCGCCGCAGGCAGGCGCGCCGACCATGCCGGTACCGACGTCTTCATCGCCCTTGTCGAAGTTGCCGACGTTGCGGGGGTTTTCGTAGTGGTCGACGACCTTGTCGCTGTATGCCATGTTGTTCTCCTCAGTGGGCGGCCCACTGGATGGTGCTCAGATCGATGCCGTCCTTGTACATGTCCCACAGGGGCGACAGCTCGCGCAGTTTCGCCACGCGGTCCGTCAGGACGCTGACGGCGTAGTCGATCTCTTCTTCGGTCGTGAAACGGCCGATGGTCATGCGCAGCGAGCTGTGGGCCAGTTCGTCGCTGCGACCCAGCGCGCGCAGCACGTAGCTGGGCTCCAGGCTGGCCGAGGTGCAGGCTGAGCCAGACGACACGGCAATGCCCTTGACGCCCATGATCAGCGATTCGCCCTCGACGTAATTGAACGAGATGTTCAGGTTGTGCGGCACCCGGTGCTCCAGGTCGCCGTTGATGAAGGTCTGTTCGATGCCCGACAGGCCCTGGATCAGGCGCTGCTGCAGCGCGCGGATGCGCTCCTGCTCGACGCCCATCTCCTCGCGGGCGATGCGGAATGCCTCGCCCATGCCGACGATCTGGTGCGTGGGCAACGTGCCCGAGCGCATGCCGCGCTCGTGGCCGCCGCCGTGCATCTGGGCCTCCAGGCGCACGCGCGGTTTGCGGCGCACATACAGCGCGCCCATGCCCTTGGGGCCGTAGGTCTTGTGGGCCGACATGCTCATCAGGTCAATGGGCAGTTCGGCGAGGTTGATCGCCACCTTGCCCGTGGCCTGGGCCGCGTCGACGTGGAAGATGATGCCGCGTTCGCGACACAGCTTGCCGATGGTCACGACATCCTGGATGACGCCGATCTCGTTGTTCACGAACATGACCGACACCAGGATGGTGTCGGGGCGCAGCGCAGCCTGGAAGGCATCCAGGTCGAGCAGCCCGTTGGGCAGCACATCGAGGTAAGTGACCTCGAAGCCCTGGCGCTCCAGCTCGCGCATGGTGTCCAGCGTCGCCTTGTGCTCGGTCTTGACCGTGATCAGGTGCTTGCCACGGGTCCTGTAGAACTGTGCAGCCCCCTTGAGGGCCAGGTTGATGGCTTCAGTCGCGCCGGACGTCCAGACGATCTCGCGCGGGTCGGCGCCGATCAGCTCGGCCACCTGGGTGCGCGCCTTTTCCACGGCTTCTTCCGCCTCCCAGCCCCAGGCGTGGCTGCGCGAAGCCGGATTGCCGAAATGCTCGCGCAGCCAGGGGATCATGGCGTCCACCACGCGCGGGTCGCAGGGCGTGGTCGCGCCGTAGTCGAGGTAGATCGGGAAATGCGGGGTCATGTCCATGGGAAGACTGCTCGAGAAACTTACTTGCTGAAGGCGCCGCCCAGGGCGAAAACGGAGTTCGGGGCGGTCACGCGGATGGGCTTGAGCACCGGCTGGCTGGAAATGGCGCGCTTGACGGGAGCCGCCTCGACCTCGAAGCCCTTGGCAAGCTGCTCGTCCGCCAGCTTGCGCAGCGAGACGGAGTCGAGGTACTCGATCATCTTGGCGTTGAGGTTGGTCCAGAGCTCATGGGTGATGCAGCGGCCGCTGTCCTCGCCCATGCAGTTCTCCTTGCCGCCGCAGCCAGTGGCGTCCAGGGCTTCATCGACGGCCACGATGATGTCGGCGACCGTGATGTCTTTGGCCTTGCGGCCGAGCGAGTAGCCGCCGCCCGGGCCGCGCGTGCTCTCCACGAGCTCGTGACGTCGCAGCTTGCCGAACAGCTGCTCCAGGTAAGACAGGGAGATTTGCTGACGCTGGCTGATCGCGGCCAGGGCGACCGGCCCCGTGTTCTCGCGCAGCGCCAGATCCAACATCGCGGTGACTGCAAACCGGCCTTTGGTAGTGAGACGCATGAAAAACTCCTTTGCGAGATGACGAGACTAGGATTTGTCCTGGACAAATGAGTCGGGATAACCCGGGGAGGGCTGGACAATAGCCGACCGAATCATTTCCGATGATTTTACTCGACTAAACGACCCAAGGGGGCCCACCCCAGGTGGCCCCACGTAAAGACGGGTTAATGCTGCGCCGCAATAGCGTCAGCGGGTGCCGGCCCCTTTGCGGGCACTGTCCAGGGGCACGATGTTGTCGTGCACCACGGCACCGAAGGCCTGCTCGCGCAACTGGGCCAGTTGGTCGCGCAGGCGGGCCGCCTTCTCGAACTGCAGATTGCGGGCGTGCTCCAGCATCTGCTTTTCGAGCTGGGCGATGCGCTTGGCGAGGTCTTTCTCCGACAGCTCCTCCACCTTGGCCGCCGCCAGCAGCTTCGCTTCGTCCCGGCCGGCCTCCTCCGAGTAGACGCCGTCGATGAGGTCCTTGATGCGCTTTTGCACGCTGCGCGGCGTGATGCCGTGTTCCTCGTTGAAGGCGATCTGCTTGGCCCGGCGCCGCTCGGTCTCGTCGATAGCCTTGCGCATGGAGTCGGTGATGCGGTCGGCGTACAGGATGGCCTTGCCATTCAGGTTGCGCGCCGCCCGGCCGATGGTCTGAATCAGGCTGCGCTCGGCGCGCAGGAAACCTTCCTTGTCGGCATCCAGGATGGCGACCAGCGACACCTCCGGGATGTCCAAGCCCTCGCGCAGCAGGTTGATGCCCACCAGCACATCGAAGGCCCCGAGGCGCAGGTCCCGCAGGATCTCCACCCGCTCGACGGTGTCGACGTCCGAGTGCAGATAGCGCACCTTCACGCCGTTGTCGCTGAGATAGTCGGTCAACTGCTCGGCCATGCGCTTGGTCAGCGTGGTGATCAGCACGCGCTCGTTGGCTTCCACGCGCAGGCGGATCTCCTGCAGCACGTCGTCCACCTGATGCGTGGCCGGCCGCACCTCGACCTGTGGGTCCACCAGGCCGGTCGGCCGCACGACCTGCTCGACCACCTGGCCGGCGTTGTCCTGTTCGTACTGGCCGGGCGTGGCCGACACGAAGATGGCCTGGCGCATCTTGCGTTCGAACTCCGCGAACTTCAGCGGCCGGTTGTCCAGCGCCGAGGGCAGGCGGAAACCGTACTCCACCAGCGTCGTCTTGCGTGCCCGGTCACCGTTGTACATGCCGCCGAACTGGCCGATCAGCACATGGCTTTCGTCCAGGAACATCACCGCATCCGGCGGCAGGTAGTCCACCAGCGTCGGCGGCGGGTCGCCCGGCGCCGCGCCCGACAGGTGGCGCGTGTAGTTCTCGATGCCCTTGCAGTGGCCGACCTCCTGCAGCATCTCCAGGTCGAAACGGGTGCGCTGTTCCAGCCGCTGGGCCTCGACCAGCTTGCCTTCCTTCACGAAGAAGTCCACGCGCTCACGCAACTCCTGCTTGATGGCCTCGGCAGCGGCCAGCACTCGCTCCCGCGGCGTCACGTAGTGGCTGCTCGGGTAGACGGTGAAGCGCGGGATCTTCTGGCGCACCTGGCCGGTCAGCGGGTCGAACAGCGACAGACCGTCGATCTCGTCGTCGAACAGCTCGATGCGGATGGCCAGCTCCGAGTGCTCGGCCGGAAACACGTCGATGGTGTCGCCCCGCACGCGGAAGTGGCCGCGGCTGAACTCCATCTCGTTGCGGGTGTACTGCATGCGGATGAGATGCGCGATGACGTCGCGCTGGCCGAGCTTGTCGCCCACGCGCAGCGTCATCACCATCTGGTGGTAGTCCGCGGGTGAGCCGATGCCGTAGATGGCCGAGACGGAGGCCACGATGACCACATCGCGCCGCTCCAGCAGGCTCTTGGTGCAGCTCAGGCGCATCTGCTCGATGTGCTCGTTGATGGCGCTGTCCTTCTCGATGAAGAGGTCGCGCTGCGGCACGTAGGCCTCGGGCTGGTAGTAGTCGTAATAGCTGACGAAGTACTCGACCGCGTTCTTCGGAAAGAAGTCCTTGAACTCGCTGTAGAGCTGCGCAGCCAGGGTCTTGTTCGGTGCGAACACGATGGCCGGCCGGCCCAGCCGGGCGATGACGTTGGCCATCGTGTACGTCTTGCCCGAGCCGGTGACGCCGAGCAAGGTCTGGAAGCTCAAACCGTCTCCGACGCCCTCGACCAACTGGGCGATGGCCGTGGGCTGATCCCCCGCCGGTGGGAAAGGCTGGAACAGCTGAAACGGGGAGCCTTCGAAGCTGACGAATTCGCCCTTGCGCTCCTCCGAGTCACTTTCGGGGCCGGACATGGCGTTCAAGGCTTCTTGCATGGGGGATTCCCTGGGTTCAACGGCAAAATCGCGGCACTGCATCCATGGCGCTGCGAAACCGGGCAGGTTAGCGCAGACCCTGATCTTTCAACCCTCCCCTGCTGCCAACGCCCTTTCAGGAAACCCGTCATGTCCTCCTTGTTTGCCGACGTCGCCCTTGCTCCCCGTGATCCCATCCTCGGCCTGAACGAGCAGTTCAATGCCGACACCCGCCCGGGCAAGGTCAACCTCGGCGTCGGCGTCTACTACGACGAAGCCGGCAAGCTGCCCCTGCTGAAGTGCGTGCGCGAGGCGGAGCCCGCCATGGCCGCCGCGCCCAAGCCGCGCGGCTATCTGCCCATCGATGGCATCGCGGCCTATGACAAGGCCGTGCAGAAGCTGGTCTTCGGCAGCGAGCTCAAGAACGTGGCCACCGTGCAGGCCCTGGGCGGCACCGGCGCGCTCAAGATCGGCGCCGACTTCCTGAAGCAACTCAACCCGGGCGCCAAGGTGCTGATCTCCGACCCGAGCTGGGAAAACCACCGCGCCCTGTTCACCCAGGCCGGCTTCAAGGTGGAGACCTATCCGTACTACGACGCGGAGAAGAAGGGCATCAACTTCGCCGGCATGCTCGACACGCTGAATGCCGCGCCGGCTGGCACCATCGTCGTGCTGCACGCCTGCTGCCACAACCCGACCGGCTATGACATCACCGCCCCGCAGTGGGCCGAGGTGGTCGCCGTGGTCAAGGCCAAGGGCCTCACCCCCTTCCTGGACATGGCCTACCAGGGCTTCGGTTTCGGTCTCAAGGAAGACGGCGAAGCCGTGCGCCAGTTCCAGGCCTCGGGCGTCGGTTTCTTCGTGTCGACCAGCTTCTCCAAGAGCTTCTCGCTGTACGGCGAGCGCGTGGGCGCCCTGAGCGTGTTCTGCGCCAGCGACGACGAGGCCGCACGCGTGCTCTCGCAGCTGAAGATCATGATCCGCACCAACTACTCCAACCCGCCGACGCACGGCGCCCAGGTCGTGGCGGCCGTGCTGGCCGACGACAAGCTGCGCGGCCTGTGGGAGGAAGAACTGGCCGGCATGCGCGTGCGCATCAAGGCGATGCGCTCCGCCCTGGTGGCAGCGCTGAAGGCGGCCGGCGTCACGCAGGATCTGTCTTTCGTGACGGAGCAGCTCGGCATGTTCAGCTATTCCGGCCTGAGCGCCCCACAGATGCAGCGTCTGCGCAGCGAGTTCGGCGTCTACGGCGTCGACTCCGGCCGCGTCTGCGTGGCTGCGCTGAACGAAGGCAACCTGCCGACCGTGGCTGCGGCGATGGCCGCCGTGCTGAAGGGCTGAGCCCCGCACGCACCGTTGAAGTGCGCAGGATTGGCGGTTTGACCGCCGGTCCGATGTTGCACCGCACAAGGCCGCAAACGTTTTCTGGCACCATCCGCGCATTCCTGCGCCTCTCGTTCAAGGTCTGCCATGCTGTATCAGTTCTTCGAAACCCAGCGCGCGCTGCTGAGCCCCTTCTCGGAGTTCGCCGCCGCTTCGGCCAAGCTCTACAGCCATCCGCTGTCGCCGTTTGCGCACACGCCGATGGCGCAGCGGCTGTCCGCCGGGCTGGACCTGATGCACCGGCTGGCCAAGGACTACGAAAAGCCGGAGTTCGACATCAAGACCGTCGAGGTCGACGGCGTGCAGGTGGCCGTGCAGGAGCTGGTGGCCGAGGAAAAGCCCTTCTGCCGGCTGCTGCGCTTCAAGCGTTACACCGATGACCCGGCGGTGCTTGCCAAGATGAAGGACCAGCCCACGGTGCTCGTGGTGGCGCCGCTGTCGGGCCACCACAGCACGCTGCTGCGGGAGACGGTCAAGCAACTGCTCAAGGACCACAAGGTCTACATCACCGACTGGACGGACGCCCGCATGGTGCCCGTCGATGTGGGCCCCTTCCATCTGGACGACTACATCCGCTATGTGCAGGCCTTCATCCGCCTCGTGGGCGGCGCGGACTGCCACGTCATGTCGGTCTGCCAGCCCACGGTGCCGGTGCTGGCCGCCATCTCGCTGATGGCCAGCGCGGGCGAGCCCACGCCCCGCAGCATGACCATGATGGGCGGCCCCATCGACGCCCGCAAGAGCCCGACGGCAGTCAACAACCTGGCCATGAACCGCAGCTACAGCTGGTTCGAGAACAACGTCATCTACCGCGTGCCGACCAACTTCCCTGGCGCGGGCCGCGCGGTGTACCCCGGCTTCCTGCAGCACACCGGCTTCGTGGCGATGAACCCCGATCGCCATCTGTCCTCGCATTACGACTACTTCCTGGACCTGGTGCGTGGCGACGACGACAGCGCGGAAGCCCACCGACGCTTCTACGACGAATACAACGCCGTGCTCGACATGCCGGCCGAGTACTACCTGGACACCATCAAGACCGTCTTCCAGGACTTCGCGCTGGTCAATGGCACCTGGCAGGTCGACGGCGCGCTGGTTCGCCCCCAGGACATCACGACCACCGCCCTGCTGACCGTCGAGGGTGAACTCGACGACATCTCCGGCGCCGGCCAGACCCGCGCCGCGCACGACCTGTGCGCGGGTGTGCCCAAGCAGCACCAGTACCACTACGACGCCATCGGCGCCGGCCATTACGGGATCTTCTCGGGCCGGCGTTGGCGTGAGAAGGTCTATCCCGAGGTGCGCGATTTCATCGCCAAGTACGAAGCTGCGCCGCTGAAGAAGACCGCCAAGGCCAGCCCGGCGAAGGCCGCCGCGAAGCCCGCGCCCCGCCCCGCCGCCAAGGCCGCGCCGGCCCGCAAGCGCAAAGCGTGAGCCTCGCGGGCGTGAACCTCGCGGCCCAGATCGACGCCGCGCTGCCGCAGACCCAATGCACCCGCTGCGGCTACCCCGACTGCCGACGCTACGCCGAGGCCCTCGCGGCGGGTGAGGCTGAGGTCAACCAGTGCCCGCCTGGCGGTGCCGAGGGCGTCGCGCGCCTAGCCGCCCTCACCGGCCGCCCCGTGCTGCCGCTGAACCCCATCCATGGCATCGAGGCCACGCGCGGCGTGGCCGTCATCGACGAGGCCTGGTGCATCGGCTGCACCCTGTGCATCAAGGCCTGCCCGGCAGACTGCATCGTGGGCGCACCGAAGGCCATGCACGTGGTGGTGGCTTCGCAATGCACCGGCTGCGAGCTGTGTGTGCCGGCCTGCCCCGTGGACTGCATCTCCATGCCGGAGGTGACCACCGCCACCGGCTGGGCCGCGTGGAGCCAGGCGCAGGCCGACGAGGCGCGGGACCGCTACGCCTTCAAGCAGTTCCGCCGCCACCGCGAGGCCGAGGAGAACGATGCCCGGCTGATGGCCAAGGCCGAGGCCAAGCTCGCCGACGTGGCCGAGGCCTCCGTCATCACCGACCCGGCCACGCGGGACCGCAAGCGCGCCGTCATCGAGGCGGCCCTGGCCCGGGCCCGCGCCAAGCGCGGGGCCTGAAGTGCACGACACAATCGCGCCATGAACGGTGCCCAAGTCGAACGCTTCTTCGCCACCCTGAAGTCCGCCAACCCGTCGCCCCAGACCGAACTGCAGTACGCCAGCGTCTTCGAGCTGCTGACGGCGGTGCTGCTGTCGGCGCAGGCGACCGACGTCGGCGTCAACAAGGCGACGCGCCGGCTGTTCGCGGTGGCCAACACGCCCGCGCAGATCCTCGCGGTGGGCGTGGACGGGCTGGAGAGTTACATCAAGACCATCGGCCTGTACCGCAGCAAGGCCAAGCACCTGCTGCAGACCTGCCAGATCCTGATCGACCAGCACGGCGGCGAAGTGCCGCGTTCGCGTGAGGCGCTGGAGGCGCTGCCAGGCGTGGGCCGAAAAACCGCCAACGTCGTGCTCAACGTTGCCTTCGGCGAGCCGACGATGGCGGTCGACACGCACATCTTCCGCGTCAGCAACCGCACCGGCCTGGCGCCGGGCAAGACGCCACTGGCGGTCGAGTTGGGGCTGATGAAGCGCGTGCCGGCAGACTACCTCGTCGACGCCCACCATTGGCTGATCCTGCACGGCCGCTATGTCTGCCAGGCCCGCCGGCCTTTGTGCGAGGCCTGCGCCGTCGTGCGCGAGTGCGACTTCGGACGCCACCTAAAATCCAGGACCGCCTGACCCGAGCCCATCCATGGCCAGCCTGACCGATCTGACCGACCGCGTGGAGCGACTGCTCCTTCGCCACGACGAAATCCTGCGCACCAACCTGCTGCTGCAGGTGCAGCTCAATGCCATCACGCAGGAGCGCGACAGCCTGCGCTCGCGGCTCAATGCCGCCCGCGCCCGAGTCGACGCGCTGCTGGAGCGGCTGCCCGCTGACGCGCCCAAGGAAGAACAGCCATGAAGCAGATGGAAGTGACCATCATGGGCCAGAGCTACCTGCTCGGCTGCCCCGAGGGCGGCGAGGCCGCACTCAGCGCAGCCGTCGCCCAGGTGGACCGCGAGATGAGCGCCATCCGCGATGCCGGCAAGGTGAAGGCGCGCGAACGCATCGCCGTGCTCGCCGCCCTGAACCTGGCCTATCAACTGGCCGAGGCCCCGCGCGCCGCAGCGCCGGCACCGGCACCGGCCGCGGCGATGTCAACGCCCGAGATCGATGCCTTGGTCAAGCGCCTGGACGAGGCGCTGGAGCACGACGGGCAACTGCTCTGACTGCCTCGTGCCGCTGAGTACCTGGTGTGGTGTCCCGCAAATACGTGCACATGAAATCGCGTCTTCAACCCCCAAGGCGGCGTTGCAAATCCTCTCGATACCGCCCGGTATCGATGCGGTTTGCGCCTTGCCCTGGGCTCGAAGCCATCGATTTCATCTTGTGCACGTATCTGCGGGACACCACACTAGCGATCTAGAGCCGGATACACCGGCTCGAACGCCCCGCGGCGGATTTCTTCGAGGGTGGGCGACTCGCCTGCCCAGAGCACCAGGGCTGGCCCTGGCAGGCTGAGGCTGCGCTCCAGCCAGCGGCACAGCTCGAAGCGTGATTCGTCCGACAGGCCGGGCAGCTCCACAAACACGACGTAGGCGCGGCGGCGCGGGAACTCGCGCAAGCTCTTGCAGATCAGCCAGGCCCGCGCCACGGGCTTGCACCGCGCCAGTTCGGCCTGCACTTCGGCAAGCTCGAAGGTCGACAGGTCATGTCGGCTCACCTGGCTGAAATACGGCGCTTGCTGCAGCTCCTCCCAAGCGCGCTCCTCGCCTTCCTGCGCCTGCTTGCGGCGCTCGCGCCAGAGCTTCAGCGCAGCGGCGTCGTGCATCAGTTCGGCCCGAGGGGTCTCCAGATCGTCCACGGCCTCGCGGGCCGCCCACCAGCGGTGCTCGGTGCTGGCGTCCCAGAGCTGTTGCAGCACCGCCAGGCGCGCGGCGCGGTCCTCAGGCGCCAGCGTCTGCGCCATGCCCTTCAGCGCGCCCGGATGCTGAGGGCTGCGCTGCAAGGCCAACTCGTACAACGGGCGCAGGTCCGCACGAGGATCGAGTTGCCGACGCAGCGACGCCTCCTCCACCAGTTCTGCGGCATTGGCGGTCGCGCGGCGCGCGTGCAGCGCCTGGACGCGCTCACCGACCCGGGCCAGCCGGGCATGATGCAGCTTCCAGGCACTTGCGTTCTCCTGGCACCATTGCTTGTCGAAGTGCGCCAGCCACCGGTCGGCATGCTCGCCCAGCAGCACCAGCGCACTGCGCTTGGACCATTCAGGCAGCGTCGCCTTGGCGCCCAGCGCTGCTACGCGATCGCGCAGGCTGGGGTGCGTGTCCGCCAGATCACTGACGCGCGCCAGCGCCTCGCGCAGCGCTTCCCGTGCGAAACCGGGCTCGAGAGCTTGACCGAGTTGCGCCCGCATGGCCTTGAACGGGCCATGCGGAATCGCCGCTCCCGCGGCCAGACGCCAGTGGTCAGCCCAGAACTTCTGCGCCAGCCAGGCGCCCTTGACCTCGATCTCGATCAGCGCGGCCGTCGCCACCTCGGCGCCCAGCAGCCGGCCCGCGATCCGGTCGGCCTCGTACTCGTCCTGGCGGGCCAGGGCGAAGGTCTTGGCCGCGAAGCGCGGGAAGTACCAGCGCAAGAAGGCCTGCGTGGCGGCCGACGCGATGCTCTCGTCGTTGCGCAGGTTGTCGTGCAGGCGCAGCCAGGACAGGCGTGTGCGGTAGATCCATGCCGCAAAGCGGCCATGGTCGCCGCGCAGATGGCCGTACTCGTGCGTCAGCACCGCCAGCAGCCGCTGCCGGTCGAGCGCCATCAGCAGCGGCAGGCCGAGCGTGAGCGTGTTCACCGCACCGCCCAGCAGCCCCCAGCGCGGCGCCTGGCGAATGCTCGCGTTGAACTCACCGTCCAGATAGACCGCATGGATCGGCGGCCCGTGGATCTTCTTTCGGATGCGCTCCAGGGCCTCGAAAAGCGCGGGCGCTTCTTGCGCCGTGATGCGCAGGCCCTCAGGCGGCTCGAAGCGAACCCACAACGCCCGCACGCTGGCCCACAACAGCGCCAACGCAGCCGCCAGGCCCCACAGCAGGCCGAATCGCAGTCGCCCATGCAGGAGCTGCGGCACCAGCCACGCGATGAGACCGACGGCCAGCGCCAGGCATCCGATCACCCAGCCGTAGCCCAGCGCCGCAAACAGGGCGACGCTGCGCCGGTAAGCCTTGCTGTCGTGCGCACTGGCCTGCTCGCTGACCCGCACCATGTGCACGAAATCCGCGTGGTCCATGCAAACGCCCCCCTAGGTTTTGTTGTCTTGGGCGCGCATCCTAGCGAGGGTTTCGGCGCTCAAACCTCACGGATGCAAGGGCACGCCGTCGGTCTTAGAATTCCGACCGTCCATCGCAGTCCCCGGGGCTTTTATTTCCTTCATCCGATGCTCTTTGAGCAAGGGCTTGGAACATTCCGGACGGGCGTGATCGTCTCGCGTCAGATGAACCCGAAGTCCGGCTGACCTCGCCCACCTGTATACCCCAGGGTGTTCAGGATCTCGGCCCCCAGGACCCGCGATGGACACCTTTCTCCTCCCTTAGCATCAGCCCATGAACTACTGGCTGATGAAGTCCGAGCCCGACGAGGCTTCCATCCACGATCTGCAGCGCGCCGGCACGCTGCCCTGGACGGGTGTGCGCAACTACCAGGCGCGCAACTTCATGCGCGACGCGATGCAGCTCGGCGACGGTGTGCTGTTCTATCACTCGTCCTGCCCCGAGCCGGGCATTGCCGGCCTGGCCGAAGTCTGCAGTGCCGCCTACCCGGATGCGACGCAGTTCGACCCCGCCAGCCCCTACTACGATCCCAAGTCCAGCCGCGAGTCGCCGCGCTGGGTGCATGTGGACGTGCGCTGGCGCGAGACCACCCCGCTCCTGAGCCTGAGGGCCCTGCGTGAAGCCCCGGAGCTGGCCACGATGGGCGTGCTGCAAAAGGGCAGCCGGCTGTCGAACACGCCCGTCACGCCAGCCGAATGGCAGGCGGTGCTGAAGCGGCTGCGCGCGGCATGACCGCGTCGCTCGTGATCGAGCTGCTGGCGCTGGGTCTGGCGGCGGGCTTCCTGGCCGGCTTGCTGGGCATCGGCGGCGGCATGCTGCTGGTGCCCTTCCTCACCTTCATCCTGGGCCAGCGGGGCGTCGCGCCGGGCCTGGCGGTCAAGATGGCCATTGCGACCTCGATGGCCACCATCATGTTCACGTCCCTGTCCAGCGTGCGCGCCCACCACCAGCGCGGCGCCGTGCGCTGGGACTTGGTGAAGGGCCTGGCGCCAGGCATCCTGATGGGCGGGCTGCTGGCTGGCGCAGGGCTTTTCGCGCTGCTCAAGGGCGCCTGGCTGGCGCTGGTGTTCGCGGCCTTCGTCAGCTTTTCGGGCTGGCAGATGCTGCGCAACAAGCGCCCCGCGCCGAGTCGCCAGATGCCGGGCACCGCCGGCCAGCTCGGTGCCGGCGCGGGCATCGGTCTGCTGTCGGGCCTGGTGGGCGCGGGTGGCGGCTTCGTCAGTGTGCCGTTCATGGTGTGGTGCAACGTGCCGGTGCATTTCGCCGTCGCCACGAGTGCTGCGCTGGGCTTTCCGATTGCGGTGGCCAACACCCTGGGCTATGTCATCGGCGGCTGGGGCCTGGCGCCGGCACTGCCGGGCGCCGTGGGCTACCTCTATCTGCCGGCCTTGGGCGTGATCGCGCTGGCCAGCGTGACGATGGCACCTCTGGGCGCGCGCGCGGCGCACGCCATGAACGTGGCCCAGTTGAAGAAGGCCTTCGCCAGCCTGCTGTTCTTGCTGGCCGGCTACATGCTGTGGAAGGGCCTGGCCGAACTCTAGGCGGCTGCGCGGACAGTCGCACAAAGGGTCTGACAAAGGGCCTTAAGCTGCGCAGCCATGAAACGCACCGCTCTCGCCCTGTCCCTGGTCGGTCTGCTGGGCCTCGCCGTCGCAGCGCCCAAACCCTCGGCCCGTGCCACCAAGCCCAAGGCGGCCGCCGCGCCCACCAAGACGGCCCAGGAAATCCTGGCCAACTCGCCTGCCGGTGACTGGCGCGCCCTGAACCCCGACAACACCCTGCTGATGGAGCTGGCGGCAGGCACCGTCATCATCGAACTCGCGCCGCGCTTCGCGCCGGCCCACGTGGCCAATATCCGTGCGTTGGCCCGCGGCGGCTACTGGGACGGCCTGGCCATCCTGCGCGTGCAGGACAACTTCGTCACCCAATGGGGCGATCCCGACGGCGAGGATGCTGCCAAGGCGAGGCCCCTGCCTGCGGGCGTCAACGCGAAACTGCCGGCGGAGTTTTCGGTCCCGCTCGACGCCATCGGCAAAAGCGCTGGCTTCACCCGCCTGCCGGATGTCGACGGCTGGGCGCCGCGCACCGGGTTTGCCGAGGGCTTCCCGGTCGCGGCCGACCCTGCTGCCGGCAAAGCCTGGCTCGCGCACTGCTACGGCATGGTGGGCGCGGGCCGCGGCGATGCGGTGGACTCCAGCAACGGCAGCGAGCTCTATGTCGTCATCGGCCAGGCCCCGCGCGGGCTGGACCTCAACATCACGGTCGTGGGCCGCGTGATCAAGGGCATGGAATGGCTGTCAGCCCTGCCCCGCGGGACGGCGGCCATGGGCTTCTACGACAAACCCGAGCAGCGCACAGGCATCCAGCGCATCCGGCTGATGTCGGACGTGCCCGCCGCCGAGCGCCCGGCGCTTCAGGTGCTGCGCACCGACTCGACCACCTGGACCCAGTTGCTGGACGCGCGCCGCTACCGCGGCGGCTGGTTCGTGCACAGCCCGGGCCACATCGAGATCTGCAGCGCCAGCGTGCCGACGCGCCCGGCGCCCTGACCCTCAGCCGCCGCCCAGCAGCAATGCCACCCGGTAGGTGATGAAAGACGCCAGATACGCCAGACCGAAGAGGTAGCCGGTCATGATCAGCGGCACCTTGTAGCCGCCGGTCTCGCGCTTGACCGCGGCCAGCGTCGCGATGCACTGGGGTGCGAACACGTACCAGGCCAGCAGTGACAGCGCCGTGGCCAGGCTCCAGCTCTGTGAGATCAGCGGCGCGAGCGCCTGCGCGGCATCGTCACCCGTGGCCGACAGCGCGTAGACCGTACCCAGCGCGCTGATGGCGACCTCGCGCGCCGCAAGGCCGGGCACCAGGGCCAGGCTGATCTGCCAGTTGAAGCCGATGGGCTCGAAGATCTTGGCCAGGCCCGCGCCCAGCCAGCCCGCCACGCTGTACTGGATGGGGGCACCCGTCGCCCCTTCAGGCGGTGCCGGGAAGCTCGCCAGCAGCCACAGCGCGATGGTGAGCACCATGATGATGCCGCCCACCCGCTTCACGAAGATCACGGCGCGCTGCCACAGCCCGATGGCGATGGAGCGCGGATGCGGCCAGTGGTAGTTGGGCAGCTCCATCATCAGCGGCCGCACCAGCCGGCCGGAGTTGGTGAAGCGCTTGAGCACCCAGGCCACGGCCAGCGCGCCCAGGATGCCCGCCAGGTACAGGCCGAACAGCACCAGGCCTTGCAGCTCCAGCCCGGCCACCTGGCGCTGCGGCACGAAGGCGCCGATCAACAGCGCGTACACCGGCAGCCGCGCCGAGCAGGTCATCAGCGGCGCGATCAGGATGGTGACGAGCCGATCGCGCGGGTTCGAGATGGAGCGTGTGGCCATGATGCCGGGGATGGCACAGGCAAAGCTCGACAACAGCGGAATGAAGCTGCGCCCCGACAGACCGACGCTGCCCATCAGCCGGTCCAGCAGCAGGGCCGCACGCGGCAGGTAGCCCGACTCCTCCAGCACGAGGATGAAGAAGAAGAGGATCAGGATCTGCGGCAGGAAGGCCAGCACGCCGCCCGCTCCGGCGATCACGCCGTCGACGATGAGGCTGTGCAGCCAGCCCTCGGGCACCCACTGGCCGACCTGGGCCCCCAACCAAGCCATGCCGGACTCGATCAGGTCCTTGGGCGGCTCGGCCCAGGAGAACACCGCCTGGAAAAGCAGGAAGAGCAGCACCGCCAGGATCACTGAACCCGCGACCGGGTGGAGCAGCACGCGGTCCACACGGTCGCTTGGCAGCGTGGGCAGGTCGTGGTCGAGGTGCAGGGCGCGCAGCATGGTCTTGACCGTGACATGGTCGTCCACCTGCTGCTCGGCCGCTTCAGGCAGCGGGGCACCGGCCCAGACTTCCGGCTGATCGAGCAGGCCGCGCAGCTCGTCCAGGCCTTCCTTGTGAATGGCCACGGTGCGCACCACCGGCACGCCGAGTTGCGCACTCAAGGCGGCGGCATCGATCTTCAGCCCGCGTCGGGCGGCCAGGTCGGCCATGTTCAGCGCCACCACCACCGGCAGGCCCATGCGGCGCACGGCCAGCAGCAGGCGCAGGTTGCGGCGCAGGTTGGTCGCGTCCAGCACGCAGACCACCAGGTCGGGGCGCTTCTCGCCCTTGGCCCGGCCGGCCAGCACATCGCAGGTGACGCGCTCGTCGGGTGAGCGCGGATGCAGGCTGTAGGTGCCGGGCAGGTCCAGCAGGCGCAAAGCCTTGCCAGCGGCCGTGACGAGCCGACCTTCCTTGCGCTCGACAGTCACGCCGGCGTAGTTGGCGACTTTCTGGTGGCTGCCGGTCAGGCCGTTGAAAAGAGCCGTCTTGCCGCAGTTCGGGTTGCCCACCAGGGCAACCAGCTTGCCGCCGCGGTGGACATGGACGACCGCGGCGCTCGCGTGCCGGTGCTCAGACATGACGCGGCGTCACGGCGATGCATTCCGCCTCGGCGTGGCGCAGCGCGAACGTGGACTGCCCGACGCGCACGACCAGGTTGCCCGTGCGTTGGGCGCCACGGCGCAGCACGCGCACCGCCTCCCCGGGCAGGAAGCCCAGATCGGCCAGCCAGCCCGCCCATTCCGGCGAATGCTGCGGGGCACTCACCTGCTCGACGGTCAACGCCAGGCCCGCGGGGGCAACGGCAAGACTGGAAGGCAGCGGCTCGGACATGGCGTGGCGACGGCAGTCGTTTTGATGCGAATGATTCTCATTGTACGCATGGCAAGCGGAGTGCCAGGCCACGCAGGGCCATGACCACACATCTTTTCGTTGCGCTGCGTCAAGCCGGAGGCATTCGGGCCAACAAGGCCTCGCAATGCGCGAGCGCCGCGGCAAAGTCCAGGCACGCGACCGCGTCGGCCAGACGGCTGAACTCCGGTTGCCAGCGGTCGGGGCCCGAACGCGCCAACTGCTCGCAAGCCGCCACGGAGCGCATATTGCGGTCAGCCAGCAGCTGCCGCAGTTGGCGCAGGCTGTCCAGCGGGTCTGCAGCCCGGGCGGGCGGCTCGGCCGGCGGCGTCTGCAGCGGCACGGGCGGCAGCGCCCGCAGCGCTGCCAGGGTGTCGTCGAGCCAGGCTTGCAGGGCTGTCAGGTCGACCGCCGCGAGGGCTGACGCCCCGCCGGCTTGCAGCGCCTGCTCCTGGGCGCCAGCCGCAGCCGCCAAGGCGCTGGCGCCCACGGCCCCGGCCAGCCCACGCAACGTGTGCAGGCCTCGAACCACGTCGGCGCGTTGCCCGTCCTGCAGATGTCGGGCCAGGGCCGCAAGCTCTGCTGGGGCGTCCTGGGAGAAGGATTGCACCAGCCGGTCGTACAGGCCCTGGCGGCCTCCCAGGCGCTTCAAGGCCAGGTCGGGCTCCAGCAACGGCGGCGTCTCCAGGGGCGGGGGCTGCGTGGTGGGGCCGAAACGGCTGTCGTCGGGCTGGACATGCCGGCGCAGCGAGGCCACCAGTTGCTGCAGGTCGATGGGCTTGGCGACATGGTCGCGCATGCCGGCGGCCATGCACGCCTGCCGGTCGGAGGCCATGGCATTGGCCGTCATCGCGATGATGAGGCTCTCCGGACGACGCGCGAGGATGCGCTGCGTAGCCTCGAAGCCGTCGATGTCAGGCATCTGCAGGTCCATCAAGATGGCATCGAAGGGCGGCTCGGCCAGCAGCGCCAGGTGGGCGCCTTCCACACCGCCTCCGGCGAGCGTGACGAGGGCGCCCTCTGCCTCGAGCAGTTCCTGCGCGACCTGCTGGTTGAAGCCGTTGTCCTCGACCACCAGCAGCCGCATGCCCGCCAGGCGCAGCTCACCTGTCCCAGCCCGCGGCACCGGCATCGGCGTGCCCCGGGTCGCCTCGGCCACGGCGTCATGCAGCATGGAGGCCGTCACGGGCTTCACGAGATAGCCACCCAGGCTCTGGATGTCGTGCTCGCTGCGCTCGGCCAGCAACTCTCGGCCGTGCGCAGTCACCATGATGATGACGGGCGCATCCGAGTCGTGGCTCTCGCGAATGCGGCGAGAGGTCTCCCACCCGTCCAGCCCGGGCATGCGCCAGTCCATCAAGATGAGATCGAAGCGGGGCTCGCCCCGCTGGGCTACCTCGTGCAGCAGGGCCAGCGCCTGCTCACCACTGGCCGCCGTGCCGCACTGCCAGCCGAGGCTGGCCCCGATGCCTTGCAGCACTTCGCGCGCCATCGGGTTGTCGTCCACGATGAGCACCCGAAGACCGCGCTGCCCCGAGTCGGCTTCGGCTACCTCCGCAGTGGCGGCTTCCATCGTGAGGTCGAAGTGGAAGCGGCTGCCCTCCCCCACCCGGCTGTCCACCCTGAGCTCGCCGCCCATCAGGGCCACCAGGCGCCGGCTGATTGCCAGCCCCAGCCCCGTGCCGCCGTAGCGGCGCGAGGTGCTCTGCTCCGCCTGGCTGAAGCCCACGAAGATGTCTTCGAGCTTGTCTGCCGGGATGCCGATGCCGGTGTCGCTGACCTCGAAATGCAGGCGCACCTTGGGCATCGGCCCGCCGCGATCCTCGCCCAGCAGGCTCAGGGCCAGCACCACCTCGCCGCGGTCGGTGAACTTGAGCGCATTGCCGGCGAGGTTGAGCAGCACCTGCCGCAGCCGCGTCGCATCGCCCACCAGTGCCGGCGGCAGACGCGGGTCGAGCCGGAACAGCACCTCGACATCCTTGCTGCCGACATTGGCCGACAGGATCACGGCCAGCTCCCGCATGAAGTCGCTCAGCACGAAGCGGTGCGGGTCGAGCTCCATCTTGCCGGCTTCGACCTTGGAGAAGTCCAGCACGTCGTTGATGACGCCCAGCAGCGCCTGCGCCGCCGTGCGCGCCTTGCTGGCGTAGTCGAGCTGGCGCGGGGTGAGCTGCGTGCGCAGCAGCAGGTTGAGCATGCCCAGGGCGCCATTCATGGGCGTGCGGATCTCGTGGCTCATGTTGGCCAGGAACTCGCTCTTGGCCTGGCTGGCGGCTTCGGCCGCCACCCGGGCCCGCACCAGCTCGACCTCCGCCCGGTGACGCTCGGTCACGTCGATCAGCATCTGCACGAGATTGACCAGCCGCCCCCGGCGATCACGGATGGCGCTGGCGCTGCCGTCGACGAACAGCTCGCCGCCGCCCGGCAGCGCAAACCCCCGCTCGAAGCGGACGTGGTCGACACGCGGCGCCGCCAGGCGAGCGAGCTCGGTGCCGGGTATACGGCCGGCGCGAAAGTCGGGCAGGTCGGCCAGCTTGGCGCCTCGCAGTTCGGCCGCCTCGCGGCAGAGCATGGCGGTCAGCGCCTGGTTCACGTCGAGGATGACGCCCTGCGGGTCGCACAGCGCGATGCCCACCTGCGCCCGCTCGAACACCCCGCGAAAGCGCTGCTCGCTGTCGTTCAGGGCGCGGGTGCGCTGCTCGACCCGGGCTTCGAGCAACTGACGCTCGACGACGAGCTGGTCCGTCATTTGGTTGAAGCCACGCGCGAGCTCGCGGAACTCCACAAACCCGCACACCGGCGCGCGCTCATCCAGCTTGCCGCCCGCGATGCGGGCCACCGCCGCGCTGAGCATGGTCACCGGCTCGACGATGCGCCGCGCCAGCACCCAGCCCAGGCCCAGGGCCATGACCAGGGCCAGGCCCAAGGCACCCAGCAAACGGTCCCGCAAGGAGCGCGCCGGAGCGTAGGCCTCACGCGCATCGAGATTGACGGCCATGCCCCAGTCCAGGGCAGGCAGCGGGCGCCAGGAGGAGATGACCTCGACCCCGGCGTAATCCCGCGTCAGGCCACTGCCGCTCTCGCCCCGCAACGCCCGCGGCGCCGGCGGCAGATCTGGCGAATTCAGGTCGAGGCCGGCTGACAGGCTCTGGCCTGGCTCCCGCCGCAGCTCATTGAGGAAGAAGGCCCGGCCGCCTTCCCGCCGCGCCAGCACGGTCTCGCCGGCCAGCGCCAGGCCTGAGCGTTCGGTGGCCACGCGCAGCAGCCGGTCGGGGTCGAGCTGGAAAACCACGCTGCCCAGCACCTGGTCCGCGGTCACCACCGGATGCACGAGGAAGAGCGTGAGGCTGCCATCCACCGGCGATTTATGCACGGTCGTGATCTGCGCATCCAGATGACCGATGGCCCGCTGGTGTGCTTCCATGAGCCCCGTGCTCGCGAACCACCCGGCATCAATGCGCCCCGGCAGAGGGGCAGCCGGCGGTGTGCGAGACGCGAAGCTCACCCGGCCGTCCGGCTGCACCAGCATCACGTTCAGGTATTTGCCACTGTCGTCCAGCCGCTCGAAGAACACGCGGCTGGTGGCCGGCACACGGGTCGCGGCGCGATCCGCGCGCTGCGCCAGCAGGCTGCTGGTATCGCTCGCCTGGGCCAGCATGCGGCCGTCGACCTCGACCTCGTTCAGGTACTCGCTCACCTCCTGCACCTTCTTGCGCGCCAGCAGGATGAGCCCTTCCTGCACCGTCTCGTGCAGGCGTTGCTCGAAGCTGGACAACTGCCACCAGCCCATCAGGCCCAGCGGCAGCATGGACAGCAGCAGCAGGCCCAGCAACAAGGCCGGCCCGGCGCGCCACGCGGGGCGGGTGGATTCGACCGTCGGCAGAGCCTCGTTCATGGCCGGGACTCCGTACGCAACAGCACCGCGCCCCAGTGCTGGGTCGACCGGAAGGTGGGCCAGGGCTCCGGGCGCACATAGCGCGGCAATGCCAGCACCTCCTCCAGCCCCCCATCGACCTTGACCCGCGCGATACGCAGGGGACGCCACAGATGCCGGGTCTGCGCATCCACGGCGGCGAAGCCATAGGGCGCGGCGAAGGTCTGATGCACCACGGTCGCATTGACCGCGTCGGTGCGCTCGCTGCCCACCTCGCGCACGGATGCCGCCCACAGGTGGACGGCCGCATAGGTCGCCACCGCCGCGTCGCTGGCGGTCGCGGCAGCGCCTTGGCTGCGCCGCAAGCGCTCCAGGAAGCGCTGATTGGCCGGGTCGGACAGCGCCTGCAGATAGGCCACGGGCAGGAAATGGCGCGAGAGCCGCCCGCCCTGCAGGGGCGCCATCTCGGGCTCTGCGGCGCACAGCGACAGCAGCGGGAGGTCAGACAGACCGTCAGCGACCAGGCCGTCGAACAAGGCGCGGTTGCCGTCGCCGCAGACACTGCTGACCACCACGTCCGGGCGCACCCGGGCGAGGTCGGCCAGTGCGCCTCCGACATCGGCCGCGCCCAGGGCGAGGTTTCGCTCACCGAGCACCTGCCCGCCGCCGAGCATGATGAAGTCGCGCAACACCACCGCCAGGCGCCGAGAGTGCATCCCCTCGGTGCCCAGCACATACACCCGCCGGCCGAATTGCTGCATGGCCCAATGCACGGCCGGCAAAGCCTGCTGGTTGGGCGTCGGGCCGGTGTAGACGATGTGCGGTGAACTCTCGAAGCCCTCGGACGCCGCCGCATGGAACAGCAGATGACCGCGCGCCTCCACCACGGGCAGCACGGCCTGCCGGCAGCCCCAGACGCCACAGCCGAACAGGGCCACCGCCCGCTCGGCGGTGATCAGCCGGTCAGCCGCAGCAGCCGCCACACGGGGATCGGCGCGGGTGTCCTCGAGTTTGAGTTCGACACGCCGGCCGAGCAGACCGCCCGCCTCGTTGATCTCTTGCACCGCCAGCCGGGCCGCGGCCACTTGCGGTGCCTCGCTGGCCGCCACCGGGCCGCTCAGCGCCTGCAGCAGCGCGATGGTGATGGGCCCGGAGAGAGCGGCTGACTGATGCCGCTGCCAGGCCAGCGCGCCAACGCCGATGAGCGCCGGCAGCGACAGCAGCAGCGCCAGCCGCCACCCCAGTCGTGCCAGCGCCGACGGCATGACGCTAGCCCGCGGCGCGCCGCGCCTCTGGCGAGATCAAGGGCAGCGTCAAGCGCACCGTCGTGCCCACACCTGGCGTGGACTCGACCTGGATCTGCCCACCCAGCGCGAAGGTCACCAGGTTGCGCACGATGTACAGCCCCGGCTCGCTGCGGTTCATGCCGAAGCGCGTGGAGAAGAAGGGATCGAACACCCGGCCCAGCATGCCGGCTGGAATGCCGACGCCGTGGTCTTGCACCGTGACGACGAGCTGATCGGTGCCCAGCGGCCGCACCCGCAGGTGCACCTCGCCGCCGGCCTCGCGGTACGCATGCTTCACCGCGTTCTGGATCAGAGTCGTGAGCACCTTGGCCAGCGCGCCACGGAAGCTCAGCAGGTGCAGATCGTCCCCCGCATCGAGCTCGCAGCGCACCTGATGCGCCTCCAGGGCCGGCGCCAGCGAGGCCACCACTTCGTGGATCAGCTCCAGCAGCGAGAAGCTGCGGCGCTGGTCGCCAAAGTTGTCGGCCGTGGACTGCAGGAAGGAGTCGACGATGGACAGCGTGCGCTGAAGGTTGGACAGCACGAGGCCGACGCTCTCCTCGCTGACCCGCAGGTGCTTTTCGAGGTCGCTGCGCTTGATGTTGCCGCCCTGCGAGATGACCCGCAGCTGGGCGAGGTCATCCTGCAGCGTGCACGCAGAAATGAGGGCGTTGCCCAGCGGCGAGCTGAGTTCCTGGGCGATGCCCGAGATCGTGCGGCCAACCGAGGCGAGCTTGTCGCGCTGGAAGAGCTCGATCTGCGACCGCGCAAAGCTCTCCGACGCCAGCTTCAGCGCCAGCTGCGTACGCACGCGCGCCTTCACGACCACGTCGACGAAAGGCTTGGGGATGTAATCGACCGCGCCGTGCGCGAAACCTTCGGCCTCGTCGCTGGCGCTGCCTTGCACCGTGACGAAGATGACCGGGATGCCGCGGGTGCGCGGATCGGCCTTGAGCCGGTCGCAGACTTCGTAGCCGCTCATTTCGGGCATGAGCACGTCGAGCAGGATCAGATCGGGGAGCTGCTGCGCGCAGTAGGCCAGCGCTTCGGCACCGCTTGTCGCCATCGACACCTCGCATTCGTCCACCAGCAACTGGTAGAGCGCATGGATGTTGGTGGGCTGATCGTCGACGACAAGGATGAGTGGCATGGCTGCCCAGGATAACCGCAGCCCCGCGAGCCTTGTTGGGTGAGCGCCCTGGGCTTTCCCCAGGGAGAGAAAGGCGCCACGGTCGAGGTCGCAATCCCATAATTGACCTGACGTCAATCACACCCTATGTCGCCTCGCTCGATCCCGCCTGGTCTCCTCTGGCTCGCCATGGCGGCGGCGGCTGCGCTTTTGGCGCTGCAGCTTGCTCTGCAGCCGCACGGCGTGGCCTGGTTGGCGGCGGTGGTGATTAATGCCGTCTTGCTGGGCTTGACCGCCTGGGCGCTTTGGCGCGGGCGCCGGTCGGCCGCTGACACCGAAGCCAGCAACGCCCCGGTGACCACGGCCGAGAACCATCTGCTCTTCCAGGTCAGCCACGAGATTCGAACCCCGATGAACGCGGTGCTCGGCATGATGCAACTGGCCCAGCAGACGCAGCTCACCACGGAGCAGCGCCACTTGCTGACCCAGGCCGACGCCAGCGCGCGCGCCCTGCTGGCGCTGGTGGACGACGCGCTGGACGTGGCCCGCATCGAGGCCGGCCAGGTCCGCCTGGAGCCCTACCCCTTCCGGCTGGAAGACGTGGTCGCCCAGGCACTGGAACAGGTCCGTCCGCTGCACGCCAAACCGAGCGTTGCCCTCATCTGCGACTGGGCCGATGGCAGTCTGCTGGCAGCGCGCGGGCAGCTGGTGGGTGATGCCGCTCGACTGCTGCAACTGCTGGCCACCTTGCTGGCGCAGGCGCTGCGCTGCACGGCGTCAGGCCAGGTGCTGATTCGGCTGGCCGCAGACCCGACGGACGACCAGGAGCGCGTGCCCCTGCGCATCACCGTCCAGGACACCGGCCCCGGACTGAGCACGCGCCAGCTGGAACGACTGCGCCAGGGCGACACCCGTGCCATGCATGCGCCCGACCTCGGCGAGGCAGGCCTGGGGCTGACGCTGGCCCGCCAGCTCACGGGGCTGCTGGGCGGCCGGCTGGATGTACAGAGCCAGCCGGGGCACGGCAGCAGCTTCGAGGCGCAGTTCACGCTGGCCCTGCAAGCCCCAGGCGCGGCGCCACCGCCGTCGGCAGCCCAACGTGTGCTGCTGGCCCAGCCGCCTGGCCCGGCGCGCGAAGCCGCCCTGGCCACATTGCGCCACCTGGGCCAG
>JAIPCJ010000041.1 GCA_021738245.1 Methylotenera sp.
CCACGCGGTGCCCGCTGCACCAGCACCTCGATGCGCCGTCCGGCGTGCTGCAGTTGCACGCGGGCAGTCGGCCAGTGCGGCGGCAGGGAGGGGCGCACCTGCAGCACGCCGTCGGCCAGCTTCACGCCGCAGATCGACTCCACCGCTGCGCGCAGAAGCCAGCCGGCGGCGCCGGTGTACCAGCTCCAGCCCCCGCGGCCGGCGTGGGGTGACGCGGTCTCGATGTCGCCGGCCACCGCAAAGGGCTCCAGGCCATAGGGTTCGCCGTGGGCGCCGCGGTGGGCGGGGCTGATGGCCGTGAACGCGGCCCAGGCACGGGCCGCCTGGCCGAGGTGGGCGCTGGCCATCAGGGCCCAGGTGGCGCCGTGGTTGTACTGGCCGCCGTTCTCGCGCACACCGCCCGGGTAGGCCTGGATGTAGCCGGCCGGTGGTTGGTGGTCCTTCAGCGGTGGCCACAGCAGGCGCAGCAGATGGGCGTCCGGGTCGTGCAGCTCGCGCCAGGCGCTGTCCAGTGCCTGGGCGGCGCGTTCGGGCTGGGTCACGCCGGTCAGCACGGCCCAGGCCTGCACGATGAGATCGATGCGGCATTCGCTGGCGCTGTGGGTGCCGAGCACGCTGCCGTCATCGAACCAGCCGCGGCGGTACCAGCGGCCGTCCCAGGCCTGGGCGTCGAGCGCCGCGGCCAGGGCCTCGCGGGCCTGCCGCCAGCGATCGGCCCGCGCTGCCTCGCCGCGCGCCCGGGCCAGCGGCTGCAGCGCATCGATGACGGCGCAGAGGAAGAAGCCCATCCACACCGACTCGCCCCGGCCCTCCGGCCCGACGCGGTTCATGCCGTCGTTCCAGTCGCCGGTGCCGAACAGCGGCAGGCCGTGGGCACCGACGGGCAGGCTCACGTCGATGGCGCGTGCGGCATGCTCGTAGACGGTGGCCAGGTCGTCACTGACGGCGGGCGTCTCGTACACGTCTTCCTGCCCCTCGGGCACCGGCCGGCCGTGCAGGAAGGGCAGGCGCTCGTCGGCCAGCGTGGTGTCGCCGGTGCGCTCCACATAGAGCGCCAGCGCCAGGGCCAGCCAGAGGCGGTCGTCGGCGAAATGGGTGCGCACCCCGGCGCCGGCCGGCTCGTGCCACCAGTGCTGCACATCACCCGGCGGGAACTGCCGCGCCGCGTGCCGGCGGATCTGCGCCGCCAGGCGCTGCGGCGCGTGCTGCACCAGGGCCATCGCATCCTGCAGCTGGTCGCGAAAGCCAAAGGCGCCGCCGGCCTGATAGAAGCCCGCCCGCGCCCAGATGCGGCAGCCCAGCACCTGGGCAGGCAGCCAGTGGTTGACGAGGGCATCGAAGGCCGGGTCGGGCGTGTCCACCTGCACCGGCCGGCTCAACGCGCGCCAGACGTCGCGCTGGCTGGCCAGGCGTTGCAGCGGGTCGGCCCGCCAGGCAAGCGCTGCCTGGTCACGTGCTTCGGCCAGGCTCGGGGCATGGCCGAGCAGCACGGTGGCGTGCCAGGCGTGGCCAGGCTCCAGGCGAAGCGGCACGGCGAGCAGGGCGGCCGGGTCGGTGGCGGGGCCGGCGAGGCCGTCCAGCGCGTGCGGGGCCACGAGGCGCCCTTCGTCATCGAACAGCAGGCGGCGGTCGCCGCTGGCCTCAGGTGTGGCCGTCCAGGGGCGTGGCAGATTGAGGTCGGGGCTGAACCCGGCGTCCTCAGGCCAAAGCCACAGCGCGTCATCGTCGGCCAGCGCAGGGACTTGCTCGCGGGGTTGGTCGCCCGGCCGCGGCGGGCGCAACGCCAGCCACGCGGTGTGGCCGCCAAAGCCGTTCAGCCCGTCGGTCTGCGTCCCGAGGGCGAGCACAGGCCCGTCGCCGGGCAGCTTCTCCAGCCGGGTGACCACACTGCGCCTCGCGTTGCCGTCCATGCCCAGTTGCCACTGGGCGGCCGCCAGCAGACGCATCGGCCGCGGCGCGGTGCCGGGCGCGCCGTGCAGCTCCACCTGGCACTGCTTGACGGCGGTGGTGGCGTCGACCGTCCAGCGCAGCCTCACCACCAGCCCCGGCAGCTGGAAGGCCAGCGCAGTGGCGCCTGGCACGTGGGCCGCCATCTGCGTGTCGCTCGCACGGCCCAGCAGCCAGGCCTTGCCGCTGGCCAGGCAATGCAGGATGAGCCATTCGCCCGGCGAGTCGAGCAGGGCATCGTTGGACCAGGGCGTGATCTGGTGCAGCCGGCTGTTGCCGGCCCAGCTCATGCCGGCGCCGCGTTCCGACACCTGGCAGCCGAACTGCTCGTTGGCGATCACATTGACCCAGGGCCGCGGCGGCTGCTCCTGCGGGCTCAGCTGGAAGCGGCAGGCGCCGTTGCCGGTGTCGAAGCCGTGCTCGGGCGCTGGCAGCCCCGGCAAGGCCGGCGCGAACGACACCCGCGTGGCACCGGCCGCCCGCCGCGCCTTGGCCGCCTGCTCGTGCAGGATGCCCAGGCGCTCCAGCTGCTGGGCCAGCGGCCGGCCGTCGGCAAACCAGCGCACCCGCGCCAGCAGGTTCAGGGCCAGGCGGGTGTCGGGGCCGACCGTCTCGTCGGCCAGCACATGCACCCGGCAGCGGCCGCCCATGGCATGGGCCTGCTGCTCGGCCAGCGAGCGCAGCGCGCGCGACACGGGCGCGAGGTAGGACGGCGGCTCGGCGTCGAGCACCACCACATCCACCGCCATCGGGCTGCCCTGGGCCTGCAGCAGAGCGCACAGCTCCCGGACCATGACGACGCCGGTGGCATCGGCCACGCGCACCAGCACGATGGGATCGTCCCCCGAGATGCCGTGGCGCCAGAGGGCGTCGCGCTCGAAGCCGGTCTCCGGCACCGGCATGGCGTCGCGCGCCGTCTGGGCCGTGAGCAGGGTCTGCAGGAACAGGCCCGCCCGCCAGGCGCCGGGGGCCAGAGCCGCGCCCTGGGTGCGCACCGCCGCCATGGTGTGGGCCAGGGTCAGGGCGCGCTCGCACAGGGCCGGCTGGCGGTGCTTGTCCAGCACATGCTCCAGGGTCTGCGCGTCGCGCGACGCGGCCGTGGCGAGGGTGAGCGTCACGCTGGCGCCGGGCGGCAGGTGCAGCACGAGGTGCAGCAGCGACAGCGGGTCATTGCCGGTGTCCAGCGCGCCCGCCTCGGTGTGCAGACCGGCCACCTCGCTGCCGAGCAGGGCCTGCGCGCCGGCATGCGCGATGACGCCGCCCGGCTGACCGGGGGCGCCACCGCGGGCCAGCCAGTGGGCACGGTCGGCCGCGGCGCGCAGGGCGTCGAGCCGGGCGCCGCCGTCCAGCTCCGCCCCCACCAGCGCATGCACCGCGTGCACGGCCGCTTCGCCGGGGCTGCGCGGCAGGCGCTGCCAGTGCAGGGCCTGCTGGGCGGGGTTCCAGCGCGCTTGCAGAAAGAGCTTGCCAAAGGCCGGGTGGGCCAGGTCGGCGCGCGCCGGGGCCAGCACCGGCTCGAAGCTCGACACCAGCGCCAGCCGGCGTGGCCGCTGCGAGAGATTGCGCAGCGTGATGCGGCGCAGCTCGACGTCGTCCTCCACCGCCACCCACACTTCGGTATGGGCCTGCAGGCCTTCGCCTTCTGCGGTGAACTGCGCGCTGGCCGGATGCAGGCGGCAGCCGTAGCGCCATTGCGGGCCGGGTGTCGGCTTGAAGGTGAGCGAGCGCCAGGGGCTGGTGTCGGGTGCCCCGTTCCAGGCGAGGTCCAGGTCGCGCAGATGCAGGTGGTGGCCGAGCAGATCCTGGGGCAGGTCGTCGCGCCAGCGGCTGATCAGCACCGGCTGGCCCGGCTCGCCCCACACCAGCGTGCCGCCGCCGTGCTCGCGCACCATGGCACCCAGCCGCGCCTGACCCAGCCAGGCGGTGGCGGGCAGGGCGCGACCGTGCAGGTCCGGCACCACCAGCGAGATGCGGGCTCGGCGCGGCGTGCTGCGCACGGGGCGCGCGGGCGGCTCGATCAGCGCCGGCACGCGGTGCGGTGCCCGCTCGTGCAGCAGCCAGCGTACGGCGCCCAGCCGCGGCTCGGCGTCGGCCCAGCGCTGGGGCGCGCCGCCGCACAGCACTTCGGTCAGGGCGACGAGCGACATGCCCTGGTGATGGCTCATGGCGGTGCCGATGCGCTGGAAGCGTTCACGGCGCTGCGGTGTCGGGGCGTCGGCGGGGGGCTCGGGCTGGCGGCTGGCGGTGTAGTCCAGCGCTTCCACGAAGCCGCCTTCATGCCGAGCGCCCAGGGCCTGCAGCGCCCGCAGGTTGGCCACTGCCGCGCGTGGCATCACCATCGTGGCCATCAAGGTGGCGTAGGGCGCGATGACGATCTCGTCCGGCGGCGTGTCTCGCAAGGCGAGCGTGGCGACCCCTTGCGGGCCGTACTGGTAGGCCAGGCTCTGGTCGCGCCGCGCATAGGCGCTCTCCGACACGCCCCAGGGCAGGCCAGCCGCGCGGCCGGCGCGGATCTGCTCCATCACGGCGGCCCGGGCCGCTTCTTCAAGCGCGCTGCCGGCCGGCTCATCCAGCACCAGCGAGGGCATCAGCATCTCGAACATCGAGCCCGACCAGCTCTTCAGGCCGGTGAGGCGGCCGCGCGAGAAGAAGGGGCGGCCGAGCGCCCCCCAGTGCGCGGGTGGCAGGTCGCCCTTGGCGATGGCCACCAGGCTGGCCAGCCGCGCCTCGGAGGCCAGCAGGTCGTAGTGGTTGGCATCGAGCTTCTCGGTGCCGTGCTCGCAGCCCGGGGCGGCCAGGGCGCCGATGTGCAGCAGGCGGCGCTGCGGGTCGTAGAGCCAGCGGAAGTCATGCGCCAGTGCCAGTGCCCGGGCACGCGCCGCGACCGCCTGAAGCGCTTCGGCCACGGCCGGCGGCGGCGGCATGCCCTCGCCGCCGCGCGCAAAGCCCTCGCAGGCCGAGGCCACCACCAGCAGGTGAGCGCACAGGTTGCCGCTGTCCACGGCCGACACATAGGGCGGATCGAGGACCGTCAGGCGCTGGGTGTCGATCCAGTTGTAGAAGTGGCCGCGGTGGCGAGGCAGCCGCTCCAGGGTGTCGAGCGTGCGACCCACGCGCTCGGCCAGGCCCACATCGTGCAGCCAGCCGAACTCCCGCGCGCAGCAGGCCGACAGGAGGTACAGGCCAATGTTAGTGGGCGAGGTGCGGTGGGCCACGGCGATGTCGGGGTCGAACTGCACGTTGTCGGGCGGCAGGTCATGGTCGTCGGCCGTCACCCAGCGCTCGAACCAGCGCCAGGTGTCGCGCGCCACGCTGAGCAGGTACTGGCGCTCGTCGTCGTCGATGGCCTCGCGGCGTGGTCGGGTGCGCGGCCGGCTGGCCAGGCCGATCCACAGCGGTGCAAGGGCCCAGACGATGACCATCGGCAGGGCGATCCGCCAGTCGATCGGGCGACCCACGAGCGCGGGCGTCATCAGCAGCAGGGTGAGCACGCCGCTGGCCAGCGTGAGTCGCCGGTGCTGCTGCAGCAGCGAGCGCCAGTCGGTGCGGGCGGCGGCCTCGGCGGCGTCGGCGGTGGTCCACTCCAGCAGGTGGCGGCGGCTCACGCGCTGGCGCCACAGGGCGCGGACGATGGCGTCCACGCTCAGCCAGGTCGCCTGCGGCAGCAGGGCCACATGCCAGGCCATGCCGCCCAGCGCGCGGCCCAGCTCCTGGGCGGCCTGGCGGTAGAAGCGCGGCAGGGACACCGGATCGCCCGACGGCGCGCTCGCGGCCAGGGCGCCCATCAGCGGCCCCGCCCCGAAGGCCGCGCAAACCAGGCCGAGCGCATAGGCCGGTGTCAGGCCCACGCCCAGCCACGAACCCACCAGCAGCAGCAGCGCGGCCGGTGGCACGAGGGACCGGCGCAGGTTGTCCAGCATCTTCCACAGGTGGATGGCGCGCAGGCCCCAGCGGCGGGGCTGGGTGATGAAGGGCAGCAGCTGCCAGTCGCCACGCGTCCAGCGGTGGATGCGGGAGGCGGCCACGTCGGCATGCATGGGCGCGGCTTCCACGAGCACCACGTCGCTGACACCCGCGCAGCGCATCAACGAGCCTTCGAGCAGATCGTGGCTGAGCACCTGGCCTTCAGGCAGCCGGTGCGCCAGCACCTGCGCGGCGGCCTGCACGTCGATCAGGCCCTTGCCGGTGGCGCTGCCTTCGTCGAACAGGTCCTGGTAGACCTCGGAGCTGGCGGCGCTGTAGGGGTCCAGCCCCGGCTGGCCCGCGAACAGGCTGTGGAACCAGGTGCCATGCACCGTGGAACTGCCCGCCGCGGTGGCCAGGGGCGTGGCGATGCGGGGCTGCAGCATGCCGTGGCCGCGCACCACGGTGACGGCGCCGTGCGCCTGGCGGGCGACGCGGGGCCGGTTCAGCGGATGCGCGGCCACGGCCACCAGCGCCCGCAGCGCGCCAGGCGGCAGGGCGGTGTCGGCATCGAGCGTGATGAGGTGGCGCGTGCCCGGCGCCGGCTGCGACAGCGCGCCGAGGTCGATGAAGCGGTCGGGCCAGCGCTCGGCCGGATCGCCGGCGAGCTGCGAGATGAGGGCCTCGGTCTTGCCGCGCTTGCGCTCCCAGCCGATCCAGCGCTGCTCGGTCTCGCTCCAGCGGCGTGCGCGGTGCAGCAGCAGGAAGCGCGGTCGGCCGCCGCAGGCGCTGCCGTAGCGCTCGTTGAGCGCCTCGATGCCGCGGCGCGCTTCGTTCAGCAGCGCTTCGTCCTGCGGCTGGTGCTCGGCCTTGGCATCGCCCCAGTCGCTGAGCAGCGCGAATTGAGCCTCGTTCTCCTGATTGGCGAGGTGGTGGCGCTCCAGTTGCGCCAGCAACGTGGCGATGCCCTTGGGCCGCGTCAGCATGCACGGGATGACGACGAGCGTGCGTGCCGTGCGTGGCAGGCCGTGTGGAAAGTGCAGCCGCGCCAGCCGCGCGGGCGGGGCGGACTCGCTGATCAGCCGGTTGGCCAGGGCCACCACGGCCTCGCTGGCCGGCAGCAGCGACAGCAGCACGGCGGCCACCACCATGGGCCAGTGCGCCGCAGGCGGCAGCCCCAGCACCAGCAGCCCGATCTCCGTGATGCCCAGCAGCAGCGCGAGGCTGCCGAGGTAGAGGCCGCTGCGATGCCGCCGCAGCACGGCGCGCCAGCGCTCGCCCGCGGTGGGTTTGCGCTGCAGTTGCTCCAGCAGCCGGGGCCAGCCCGGCCCGCTGAGCCAGTGCAGCGGCGCGGTCTCCTCGGCGTCGTCGGGCCAGCTCGGGTCGTTGCACAGCCGCTGCAGCGCCTCGGCCACCTCGGCCTCGGGCAGGCCGTGGCGCTCGGTCAGGGCCTCGATCGCATGCCGCGTCAGGCCGCGCGTGGCCTCGTCTTCCTGCTGGTACACATCGATGCGGGCGAGGGCGCGCAGCGTCGGGTGCACCTCTTCGAACAGGCCGGCCCAGTCAGCGGCGCCGAGGTTGCGCAGGCTGCCGATGGCGTTGCGGATGCTCTGATGGTCAGCCGCACTCTCGGCCTGTTCGGCCGCCTGGGCGGCGACCGGGTCGGGCAGGGCCTGCTGCAGCCAGTCGCGGGCGGCTTCCCAGGCCGGGCCGTCGTCATCGGCCGACGCCGGGCGGCCCAGCGCGTGGTCGGTGAGCCGTTCATGCAGCCGCAGCGCCAGCGCCTGCACGGCCGGGTCCTGCGGCCAGGCGGCCTGCCACTGCCGGAGCTGTGAGGTCACCGCGCCGGCATCGAGTTGAGGCAGGGCCTCGAAGAGGCGCTGCGCCGCGCGGCGTGCCAGGTGACGCCAGGCGGCGCGTTCCGCCAGCCGGCGCAGGTTCTCCACCAGCACCACGCGCAGCGTGGAGGGCAGGGCCCAGAGTTCGCGCAGCGTGAGCGCCTCGACCTCATGGTGGCCGCTCAGGAAATGGTGCAGGAGCGGCAACTCCAGCGCGCTGTCGGCATGGGCGACCCAGGCCCACGCGACACCGTAGACCCGTGGCAGGCCCTGCAGCGGCTCATCGGCCAGGCGCGGCAGCCGCTCGAAATAACTGCGCGGCAGATCGTGCAGCACCTCATCGAGCTGCTGCTGCACGATGCGGGCGTTGTCCAGCAGCCAGGCGTGGGCGGGGTCGATGTCAGCCTGCAGGCCTTCTTCGGACAGCACGGCCAGCGCGGCAGCCCAGACCTTGAGGTTGCTGCGCAGCCGGGGCGAGAAGGGGCGCGGCTGGGCGCGCAGGTCGTCCACCCGCTGCGCGGCGGCGAGGCTTCGGCCATGCTCGGCAAAGCGCTCGGCACCGAACTGCACCGCACGCACCGGCGCCGCCGCCTCGGCACCGGCGGCGCGAATGAAGGCCTGCGAGGGGCCGGGCGGTGTCAGGTCAGCGGGCTGGGCACGTTTCGAGGCGGTCATGCCCGCACTGTGGGTGCCGGCCCGGGGCGTTGACAGCGGCACGGGGCGCGTGAGGCTGTCGGTGCTGTCCTACGCGAAGGTCGGCTCTCCCAGTTGTGGGGGCTTGTCCTGCGGTTGGGCGGCTAGCGCGATGGCGCCGGTGTGCGCTTTTGCATCAGGCGCCCGGTTTCGTTGCCTTCTTCTCGACCGTCGGGATAACGCCGGATGTAATCGAACAGCCTGGCCTGAGAGACCGTCACCATCTGCCCGCCGTGCAGGCTCGGGATGTTGAACGGCTCGTTCTTGAGCAGGCCCTGGATGGCATCACCCTTCCACGATGTGACCTCGACCCACATCCACTCCACCCCACCCGCAGGTGTGTCGAAGGGCGCCTTCACCAGCAGGTATTCGCCAGGGGTGAGGCCGGCTGCAAATGCCTGCTGCAGCGCGGGCAAGCGTGCCCTGGCGGCATCGCGCGCGGCCAGCAGCGCCGCGTCATGCTTGACGTAGGTGATCGAGTCCTGCGAGCCGTAGAGCGAGGACAGCAGGGCTTCCTGGCGTGCGTAAGCGTCCTTGCCCGGGGCGGCGTCGAAGCGGATCTCGACGAGGCGGTTGTCAGGGTCGCCGCGCTCCGGGCGTCCTTCAACCAGCACGAGCGCCGCGCGGCCCTTGCTGCCCGCCAGCAGATCACTGCTCTGCGTTCGCCGTACACCCGCATGCTGAAGTGTCTTGAACGCCAGCTCGACCCGACCGCCCGGTCCGATGTGCAGTCCCTCGGCCAGGCTCTGCGAAAGCAGGTTGATGAGGTTGCCCATGGGGCGGTTCATGGACCAGGAAAAGTCCTGCACCACGACATCGGGCAACCCGAACTTGCCCATGCCCAGCGTGATCGCGCGCACCAAGTTGTCGCTTTGGTAGGCGTGGATGACGGTGTGCTGGGACACGTCTGGCAGATTGCCGTCCCAGGTGTCGAGCCTGCGCTTGCGCCACTGGTCGAGCGTGAAGACCTCGCGCGTCTCTTCATCCCACAGCAGGCCGCCGGTGTCCTCGGCGAGCTGTGCCATCAGCTGCAGCGAGCGCCGATAGGCCGCCATCCACACCTTTTGGGGATGGGCAAAGCGCACGATCAGCGCCAGCGTCGAGCTCTGCATGGCCTCGGCCTGCTCGCGGCTCAAGCCACGCCCGAATCGCTGCAGCAGGGAAAGGTCAGGTGGGCGGTAGTCCTTCTGCACGTCGGGATTGAGCCGAGCCACGAGTACCGCCGAGCGGGCCTCGCGGGGCAGGCTCTCCACCCGGCGCGGCAGGGTAGCGTCCTGCGCTAGCGCGGTCTGCAGGGCGGCCAGCGGGGGGCGCGCAGGTTTGCCCGTGTAGTAGATCGCGAACTCGTAAGTCACCTGCACCGCTGCGGGAGATCCGGTTCGCACCGGCGACCCGGGCGCTGCCGACGAGACCGTGGCCTGCAGACAGGCCAGTAGGCAGAGAAGGGCGCGCAGCCAGCGGCGGATCGTCATGGCGCCGCATTCTGTACGACATCGGCGGCGCCACCGCGCGCCGACTGGTCATTCAGGGCAGCGCCCGCAGCCGCGCCGCGAGGGCCTGATGCTCGGTGTCGACCCGCGCGGGCGTGGGGTCGGCCAGATGGGCGCGCAGCACGCGGCGCAGCGTCTCGGGCTGAGGCGTCAGCGGCCCGGCGAAGCGCACCGCGGTGTCGTCGGCAATCAGCAGGGTCGGGAAGGTCTCGATGTCGAGGTCGCCGATGAGGTCGGCCTCGTCCTCGATGTCGATCCAGCGCACCCGCAGGCCGTCCTGCGGCAGCTCGGCGCAGGCGGCTTCGAAGGTGGCTTGGTAGGACTCGCAGGTGCGGCACCAGGCCGCACACAGGCAGGCGACATGCAGGCTCATGGGTCGGCATGGTGCCACGGGCGGCACCAAGGCCTGAGTTGGGCGGGAAATCGGGCGCAGATGCGGCCTTGGGCGCGGCCCTGCGGCGGCACCATGCCGGCATGGTTGCACCGCTGAACAACGCCTTGCTGAACTACCTGTCGTCCAAGACGTCCGACGGGGCGGCCACGACGGCGCAGGCCGCCGGATCGAAGGCGGGCAGCGTGACCGTCTCCAAAGCGGCGCTGGAGCGGGCGGCCGGCATGGCCAAGTCGGCCACGGCCGCCAAGGCGCTGGAGACGGCGCAAAAGACGCTGGCCACCGAACTGCGTGCGGCCATGGCCAAGGCCGGGGTCAAGCTGGGCGGCGCGGTGGAGTTCACTGTCAAGAGCGACGGGACGGTCGAGACCAAGGCCACGGACGCCGACAAGGCCGCCGTCAAGGCCTTCTTCGCGGCCGACACCAGCCAGCCGGGCTTTGCCAAGCGCATCGCCAGCCAGGCCCAGGAGGCCCTCAAGCTGTCGAGCACCATCCGGCAGAGTGCCGCCATCTCGCAGGCCGCCCAGTTGGCCAAGAGCCCGGGCGGCGTGATGTCGCTCTACAACGCCCTCATGCAGCAGAACGCGTCGGCCAGCGTCACCTTTTCGGTGTCGGCCGCCGGCAGCTCGCTCACCTACCCCGGCTCGCTGAGCACCAACGCCTGAGGGCTCAAGGGCCCAGGCCCGCGGCCTGCGCCGCCAGGGTGCCGAGTTCGCCATACAACGGCAGCACATTGGTGCCCGCCTGCGGATGCACGCGGTTGGACAGCAGCACGTAGAAGCTGCGGCTGCCCGGGTCCAGCCAGAAGGCGCAACCGGTGAAGCCGGTGTGGCCGAAGCTGGTGACCGGGTAGAGCGTGCCGCGCGGCCGGGCGTAGGGCGAGCTCAGGTCCCAGCCCAGGCTGCGCTGCTCAGGGATGCCGGTCGGCGACTGCGCGGTGGTGAGCAGCGCAACGCTCTCGGCCGACAGCACGCGGCGGCCATCGTCGGCCACGCCACCGCGCAGCAGCATGCGCGCAAAGCGGGCCAGGTCCGCCGTGGTTGTGAACAGGCCGGCATGGCCGGCCACGCCGCCCATCTTGCGGGCCGTGGGGTCGTGCACCTCGCCGCGCAGCATGCGGCCGTCGCTCAGCCGCTCGGTGGGGGCAATGCGCCCGGGCGGCAGGCGCTGCAGCGGCAGATAGCCGCTGTCCTGCATGCCCAGGGGCTGGAACACGGCCTGCCGCGCGAGCGAGGCCAGGGGCTGGCCCGACACGCGCTCGATGATGCGGCCGAGCAGGATGAAGTTGACGTCGGAGTAGCGAAAGCGCGTGCCGGGTGCCGCGGTCAACGGCAGGCCGCAGGCGATGCGCTCGGCCGCCGCGGCGCCCGCCCAGTCGCCTGCGCCATTGCCGGGCAGGCTGGCCGGGAGGCCCGAGCTGTGGGTGAGCAACTGCCGCAGCGTGATGCCGGCCTTGTCTGGGCCGCCGCAGTCGGGCAGGTAGCGCTGCAGGGGCGCGTCGATGTCGAGCTGGCCGCGCTCGCGCAACCCTTGCACCAGTGTGGCCGTGACCACGGGCTTGGTCAGCGAGGCGGCATCGAAGACGGTGGCCTCGTCCAGCATCTCGGGCGTGGGCTCGATGGCGCGCTGCCCGTAGGCGCGGTGGTAGGCGCCGTGGTCCAGGCGCTCGATCCACAGCGCGGCGCCCGGCAGCTGGCGGTCGTGGATGAAGGCCTGCACGGCCGCGTCGGCCCGCGCCAGCGGGGCATCGGGCAGTTGCGGGACCGGGGCGCATCCCGTGATCAAGGCCAGCAGCGTGGCCGGCAGCAGCAGGTGTCGCATCGGGCCAGTGTGCCCGACACCGCGGCTCAGCCCGCGCCGAGGATGTGGCGCAGCACCCGGTCTTCCAGCTCGGCAAAGCCGGCCGCGGTGCGGGCGCGCGGGCGCGGCAGGGCGACCGTGGCGTCCAGCGCCAGGCCGCCCCGGTCGATCAGCAGCACGCGGTCGGCCAAGGCGACCGCCTCGGTGACGTCGTGCGTGACCAGCAAGGCGGTAAAGCCATGGCGGCGCCAGAGCTGCTCGATCAACCGGTGCATCTCCAGGCGCGTCAGCGCATCGAGCGCACCGAGCGGCTCGTCCAGCAGCAGGCGTGGCTGGTGCACCAGCGCGCGAGCCAGCGCCACGCGCTGGCGCTGGCCGCCGGAGAGCGTGGCCGGCCAGTCCTTGCCGCGGCCGGCCAACCCCACTTGCGCCAGGGCCTCCATCGCGCGGTCACGGGCATCGTGCCCGGGCAGGCCGAGGGCCACGTTGTCCACCACGCGCTTCCAGGGCAGCAACCGGGCGTCCTGAAACATCAGCCGGCGTTCATGCGCCTCGCCGGCCTCCACGCGGCCAGCGCTGGGCGCGTCCAGCCCGGCGATCAATCGCAGCAGCGTGCTCTTGCCGCAGCCGCTGCGGCCCACCAGCGCCACGAACTCGCCGGGGGCTACGTCCAGGTCCAGCCCCTGCAGCACATGCCGGGGCCCGAAGGACTTGGCCACGCCGCGCAGCGTGAGCGCCAGGCCCGGTGCCGCCGCCAGGGGCTCAGGCGCCGGCTCGGGTCGGGGTTCACGCGTCACCACGGGAATGTCGAATTCATTCACCCACATCTCAATCTCCCGCCGCGGCATAGCCCTTGTGCCAGGGCAGCCAGGCGCGCTCCAGCGCGCGGGCCAGCACGTCGGCCAGCTTGCCGAGCAAGGCGTAGAGCAGGATGCCCACGAGCACGATGTCGGTCTGCAGGAACTCCCGCGCATTCATGGTCAGGTAGCCGATGCCGGCCTGGGCCGACAGTGTCTCGGCCACGATGAGCAGCACCCACATCAGCCCCAGCGAGAAACGCAGTCCCACGAGGATGGAGGGCAGGGCGCCCGGCAGGATGACCTGCGTGTAGAGCCGCCAGCCACTGAGGCCGTAGCTGCGCGCCATCTCGATGAGGTCGCGGTCGACGTTGCGGATGCCGTGGAAGGTGTTCAGGTAGACCGGGAAGAACACGCCCACCGCCACCAGCACCAGCTTGGCCGCCTCGTCGATGCCGAACCACAGGATGACCAGCGGGATGAGGGCCAGCGCCGGGATGTTGCGCAGCATCTGCAGCGTGGTGTCCAGCAGTGATTCGGCCTGGCGCCAGGTGCCGGTGAGCAGGCCCAGCAGCAGGCCCAGGCCGCCGCCGACGGCCAGCGCCGAGAAGGCCCGCGCGGCGCTCACGCCCACATGGTGGGCCAGCTCGCCCGAGCGCAGCAGCTGCCAGAAGGCGGCCAGCACCGCGGCCGGCTCGGGCAGGATGCGGGCCGACAGCAGCCCGCTGCGCGAGGCCAACTCCCAGGCCACGATGAGGGCGGCCGGCAGCAGCCAGGGCGTGATGCGCTTGAGCATGGCGTCAGCTGGCGGCCGCGGCCTTGGGCACGATGTGGTTGGCCACCACCTCGCCGAAGGGGCCGGTCAGGGCCGGCGCGGTGAGCTTCTCGCGCACGTCCAGCGGCAGTAGCGGGAAGACCAGCTCGGCAAACCGGTGGGCTTCGTCCAGGTGCGGGTAGCCGCTCAGGATGAAGGATTCCAGGCCGAGGTCCGCGTACTCGCGGATGCGCTCCGCCACCTGCTGCGGGTTGCCCACCAGCGCCGTGCCTGCGCCACCACGCACCAGGCCCACGCCGGCCCACAGGTTGGGCGAGATCTCCAGCCCCTGGCGCACGTCGGCCTTGTTGAAGCGGCCGCCATGCAGCTCGGCCATGCGGCGCTGGCCCACCGAGTCCATCGCGCGGAACTTGGCCTGGGCGGCGGCCACGGTGGCTTCGTCGAGCTGCGAGAGCAGCTCGCCCGCGGCGCGCCAGGCTTCGTCCTCGGTCTCGCGCACGATGACATGCAGCCGGATGCCATAGCGCAGCGTGCGGCCGCGGGCGGCGGCGCGCTCGCGCACGTCGGTCAGCTTCTTGGCGACCTCGGCCGGCGGCTCGCCCCAGGTCAGGTAGGTGTCCACCTGCTCGGCCGCCAGGTCGTGCGCCGGGCCGGAGGAGCCGCCGAAGTACACCGGCGGGTAGGGGCGGTTGATGGGTGGGTAGAGCACCTTGCCGCCCTTGACGCTGAGGTGGTCGCCGTCGAAGTCCAAGGTCTCGCCGGTGTGCGAGCGGGTCAGCAGCTCGCGCCAGATGCGGATGAACTCGGCCGACTGCGCATAGCGTTCGCTGTGATCCAGGAACTGGCCGTCACCGGCCAGCTCGTCGGGGTCGCCACCGGTGACGAGGTTCACCAGCAGCCGGCCGCCCGAGAGGCGGTCCAGCGTGGCGGCCATGCGGGCGCTCTGGGCCGGCGCCACGAGGCCCGGGCGCAGCGCGACCAGGAATTTGAGGCGCTTGGTTGCGTCGATCAGGCTGGCGGCGACGACCCAGGAGTCTTCGCAGCTGCGACCCGTGGGCAGCAGCACGCCTTCGTAGCCGAGACTGTCGGCGGCGATGGCGATCTGCTTGAAGTAGGCGTGGTCAGCCACGCGGGCGCCGCGCGCGCTGCCGAGGTAGCGGCTGTCGCCGTGGGTGGGAATGAACCAGAAGATCTTCATGCTTTCACCTGCGTGACGGCGTCGGCCACCTGGATGGCGCGGGGAATGAGGCCGAGCTCCGTGAAGGCGTCGGCCACCTGTTGCTGCTCGCGCACCAGCGCGGGCGTGAGCGGGCCGACCGGTGCGCCACCCCGGCGTTCCACCATGCGCTGCACGGTGGCCACCGGCAGGCCGGCGAAGTCGGCATAGCGCTGCACCGCGTCGCGGCGGTCGGCCTGCACACGGGCGTCGGTGTCGGTCAGCGCCTGGAAGAGGGTCTTGAGCAGCGCGCCATCGCGGCTCAGGGCGCGCGACGCGAGGTAGAAGGTGTTGTTGTTGCTGAGGCCTCGGCTGGTGGCCAGGGCGCGCAGCTCGCCGGAGATCTCCGCGGCGGCGTAGTACGGGTCCCACACGGCCCAGGCGTCCACCGAGCCGCGCTCGAAGGCGGCGCGGGCCTCGGCGGGCGGCAGGTAAACGGGCTGGATGTCGCTCCAGGCCAGGCCCGCCTTCTTCACGGCCTGCACGGTCAGGAAGTGGGCGCTGCTGCCCTTTTGCAAGGCAATGCGCCGGCCTTTCAGGTCGGCGAGCTTGCGCAGCGCAGAGTCGGGCTTGACGAGCACGGCCGAGCTGTCGGGCTTGGGCGGCTCGGCGCCCACATACACCACGTCCTTGCCCGCCGACTGCGCGAACACGGGTGGCGCATCGCCGGTGGCACCGATCTCCACGCTGCCCAGGGCCAGCGCCTCCAGCAGCTGCGGGCCGGCCGGGAACTCGGTCCACTGGATGCGCGTGCCCGGCAGGCGCTGCTCCAGCAGGCCGTAGCTCTTCAGCAGCGCGAGGTTGAAGCTGCCCTTCTGGAAGCCGATGCGCAATTGCGGCGGCGTCTGGGCGCGCGTCCAGACTGCCGCCGTGGTGGCCAGGATGGCGACGGCCGCGCGGCGCGTGGTGGTGGCGCTCACCGTGCAGCCTCGGCGAGCTTGGTGTTGCCCGGCAGCGCATCCGCCACGCGGATGGGCTTGGGAATGAGGCCCAGCGCGTGGAAGGTGTCGGCAATCTTCTGCTGCTCGGCGGCGACCGCGGCGGTCAGCGGCTTCACCCCGAACTGGTAGCGGCTCAGGCTCTTCTCGACCACCTCGACCGGCAGGCCTTGCAGCGGCGCGATCACGGCGGCGGCGGCTTTGAGGTTGGCCTTGAGCCAGGTCGCCTGCGCCTGGGTGTCGTCGAACAGGGCCTGGATGACCTGGGGCTGCTTCTCGGCAAAGCCGCGCTCGGCCAGGTAGTAGGCGTAGTTGTTGACGAGGCCTCGGCCATCCGCCAGCAGGCGGGCACCGCTTTGCTGCTCGACGGCGGCGAGGAAGGGGTCCCAGATCACCCAGGCGTCCACCGCGCCCCGCTCGAAGGCGGCGCGTGCATCCGCCGGCGGCAGGTAGACGGGCTGGATGTCGGTGATCTTCAGGCCCTGCTTCTCCAGCGCCTTCACGAGCAGGTAGTGCACGTTGCTGCCCTTGTTGAGCGCAACCTTCTTGCCCTTGAGGTCGGCCACGGTCTTGACGGTCGAGTCCTTGGGCACGACCAGGGCCTCGGCTTCGGGGGCGGCGGGGTCAAAGCCGATGTAGACGAAGCGCGCGCCTGCCGCCTGCGCAAAGATGGGCGGCGCCTCACCCACGAAGCCCACGTCCACCGCGCCGACATTCAGGCCTTCCAGCAGTTGCGGGCCCGCGGGGAATTCCACCCACTTCACGCTCACGCCCAGCGGCGCGAGCTTCTTCTCCAGCGAGCCGCTGGACTTCTGCAGGGTGAGGAGGCTGGCGGATTTCTGGAAGCCGATGCGCAGGGTGGTCTCAGCCTGGGCATGGAAGCTGGCGGCCAGCAGGAGCGGGGCGGTCCAGCGGAGCAGGGAGCGCAGAGTCATGTCGTTCGTCCTTCAAAAAAGGTCCCGGCGCCAGGGCGCACCCGATCCGCGCCGGTGAGGCGCCGGGACAAGTCGCCGATCCCGCAACGGGGGGCGAGGAGACAAGCGGTGGTGAAGTGAGCGAGGTGCCGCGTCAACAGAGGGCGGCTTCCTCCTGCGTGGCCCGCATTCGGTTGGCGATGGGGGCGAGGGCGCGGTCCAGCCGGGCGATGAGGTCGGGCTCGGGCACATAGCCGCCGGCCTCATGACGGCGCAATTGAGCGTCAGTCGCGAACACGCCGTCCAGCACATGCCGGGCGCCCAGGGCCGACAGCACGGGCTTGAGCGCGTAGTCCAGCGCCAGGAAATGGGCCGGGCTGCCGCCGGTGGCCAGCGGGAGCACCAGCTTGCCGCGCAGGGCGTCCGGCGGCAGCAGATCCAGGAAGACTTTCAGCAGCCCGCTGTAGGCGGCCTTGTAGATGGGCGTGCTGACGATGACGAGCTCGGCCGCCTCGACGGCCTGCACGGCAGCGGCGATGGCGGGGTGCTGGACGTCGGCGGCCAGCAGCGCCTCGGCGGGCAGGTCGCGCACGAGGACGTCGTCATGGCGGCCGTGGCGGCCCTCCAGCCGGGTCATCGCGAACTGCGTGAGCCAGGCGGAGCGTGAGCGTTCGCTGGGGCTGGCGGAGAGGCTGGTGATGTGCATGGCGGCCGGTGTCGGTTCAGGCCTTGCACGATACGGACGGGGCTTGCTTCGAGGAACGAAGGAAAGCGGCGCTGCTTATGCGCGCGGCGAGATTAGCCGCCCGACCGCGGCCAATGCGGCGGTGGCCGCAGCGGCGATGGCCAGGTTGGCCAGCAGGGGCAGGTCATCGGCCACGGCCAGCCAGCCACCACTGGCGACGGCCGTCGCTGTGAACAGGGCCACGGCGAGTGCCCGCGCGCCGGGCGGGGCGGGTGGGTCGAATCGCGGCTGGCTCAGGCGCTCGGCCGTGGGCATCGCCTGCAGCGTGACGCCCGGCGGCGCCCAGCCGGGCGACTTCACCAGCACGCGCAGCTTGTCGGCCCAGCGCGGTGTGGCCCGCATGCGCCGCCACAGTTCGGCATACACCTGGCCGACGGCCGCCAGCGGCCGCCAGCTGTGCAGCGGCTTGACCGTGCCGTAGACGCAGGGTTCGCGCTCCTCGGTGAAGGTGCCGAAGAGCCGGTCCCACAGCACGAGGATGGCGCCGTAGTTGCGGTCCAGGTAGGCCGGGTTCACGGCATGGTGCACCCGGTGGTTGGAGGGCGTGGACACGATGCGGTCCAGCCAGCCCAGGCGGCCGATGTGCTCGGTGTGGATCCAGAACTGATAGAAGAGCACCACCGTGCCCGCCAGCGCGAAGTGCGCGGTCGGCACGCCGGCCATGGCCATGGGCAGGAAGAACGGTGCGCCGGTCACCGTGTAGAAGCTCTCCTGCCGCAGCGCGGTGCTCAGGTTGAAGTGCTCGCTTTGGTGATGCACCGCGTGCGCCGCCCAGAGCAGGGCGCTTTCGTGGCTGGCGCGGTGCAGCCAGTAGTCGCAGAAGTCATAGAACACGATGCTGCCCGCCACACCCAGAGCGCCGTGCCACAGGCCTGGCGAGACGAGCGCCAGGTGGCGGTGCACGCTGGCGTAGAGCCCGGTCTGGAACAGCGGTGTGACCACCGCCACCGCCTGGCTCAGCAAACCCTGGCTGAGGCTGCTGAGGGTGTCGGCCAGCCGGTAGGTCTGGCGCCCGCGCCACCAGCCCCAGGCCAGTTCAGCCACCAGGCACAGGCCGAACAGCGGCAGCGCGTAAAGCAGGACGTCATGCATGCGGAAAACGGCGGGCTGCGCTCAGAAGCGATGCCAGATGCTGATCAGGAAGCTGGGTTGGTCGTGGCTGTGGGCCAGCGGCGAGGCGGCGGCCTGGTCGACGAGGTGGGCATGCAGCCACTGGCCGTTGACGGTCCAGTCCGCGGAGAACTTGTGCTCGGCACTCACCGCCACGCTCCAGTCCTGCCACCCCGCGTGCGGTCGGAACACCGGCAGGCCGCTGGCCTGCGACTCGCGCGGCCCGATGCCGAAGCTGCCGCGCAGATGCGCCGCATCGGCGTAGGTGGCCGCCAGGCTGATGCCGATGAGGTCGGCGCCCAGCGGGATGCCACTGGTGGCCCCGAGCTCCAGCTGATTGCCGTTGTGATGCCGCCCGCTGCCCCAGGACAGGCCCGACTGCAGCAGCAGCTCCGGCAGGGGCTGGGCATTGGCAAAAAGCTGGGTGATGAGGCGCGAGCCCAGCCGGTCCACGCCCGGCGGCGATTCGTGCCGCGAACGCCCCGACTGCGGCCACAGCCGCGCGCCGAGCTGCCAGGCCTTGGCGCTGTCATGGCCGAGCAGGGCCGGGGCGAGGTTCCAGCCCAGGCCGGTGTCGGTGGCGGCGAACAGGCCGTTGGGTGATTCGTAGCTCAGTGCCGGCAGCAGGGCTTCGCGCTGGCGGGCGCTGCCCGGTGCGCTGGGCCAGCCGCGCACCGACAGCCCACCTTGCCAGGTGGCGGCTTCGGGGGGCTCGTCCAGCAGCAGCAGGCTGCCGGCGGCGCGGGCGTCATGACCAACGGCCAGGCCGGTCAGCAGCAGGGGCAGCATCGCCAGGCGCGACCAGAACGAGCAGCCTGACGAGAGGGGACGACAGCGTGGCAAGGGGCGAAACAAGGGCTGGGTAGGCCAGCCGCACCCTGGGAAGCGGGCCAGCAGGCCACGCAACTGTAGAAGCGGGATCTGCCCCGGTGCACGCCGGCCGGTGCCGGCACAGCAGAGCGTCAGGCGGGGGACGGGCTGCTGCAAGCCCGGTGGCGCACGGGCCCGCAGAGCCCAGCCGGTCAGCGCATTCGTTCACGAATTTACTGCGACAAACGATTGAAATGATAAAGATGATTTCCTAGCATTTGTCCTGGACAAACAGGAGCCACCGATGCGAAGCAATCTGCCCGTCACCCAGCGCGAGTACGCCTTCCCTGAAGGCGCGACCCTCATGTCCAGCACGGACACCGACAGCTACATCACCTATGCCAACGAGGCGTTCATCCAGGTCAGCGGTTTCACCGCCGACGAGCTGATGCGCCAGCCGCACAACCTGGTGCGCCACCCGGACATGCCCAAGGAGGCGTTTGCCGACATGTGGAGCACGCTGAAGTCCGGCATGTCCTGGACAAGCCTGGTCAAGAACCGCCGCAAGGACGGAGATCACTACTGGGTGCGTGCCAACGCGACGCCGGTGGTGCGCGGGGGGCGCGTGGTGGGCTACATGTCGGTGCGCACCCAGCCCTCGCGCGAAGAGGTGCAGGCCGCGGAGCAGGCCTATGCGCGCTTTCGCGACGGCAAGGCGGGCAGTCGGCGCTTTCATCGCGGTCTGATCGTGCACGGCGGTCTGTCGGCCTGGCGTTCGCTCGGGCAGACGATGTCGGTGAGCTGGCGCCTGCGTCTGGCGGTGTTCGGCGTGGTGGTTCTGGCCATGATCGGCGGCCTGCTGGCGGGGTTGGAGCTGCGGGAGCTGGGCCTCATTGGCGGGCTGATGCTCGCCGGATCGCTCGCCAAGTGCTGGCTGCTGGAGCAGCAGATCGTGGGCCCGCTGAAGGCGGTGCTCAAGCAGGCCCAGGCCGTGGCGGCGGGCCAGGCCGGCCAGAACCTGCACCTGGACCGGGTGGACGAGATCGGCATGCTGATGCGCGCCGTCAATCAGGCAGGTTTGAACCTGCGCAGCCTGGTGGATGACGTGGGCGGCCAGGTGCAGGGCGTCCGCCAGGCGAGCGAGAACTTCGCCGCCGGCAACCAGGAGCTGAGCCAGCGCACGGCCGACACCGCCGTGCGGCTGCAGCAGACGGCCAGCTCCATGGGTGAGATGACGGCCGCCGTGCGCGCCAACTCGGAGACCGCCCGCTCTGCCGCCACCCTGGCGGGCGATGCCCATGAGGCCGCGAGCCAGGGCGGCCAGGTGGTGCAGCGCGTGGTGGACACCATGCAGCAGATCAGCGCCAGCTCCAAGCGCATCGCCGACATCATCAGCGTCATCGACGGCATCGCCTTCCAGACGAACATCCTGGCGCTGAACGCCGCCGTGGAGGCAGCCCGTGCCGGTGAGCAGGGCCGCGGCTTCGCGGTCGTGGCCGGCGAGGTGCGCAACCTCGCCCAGCGCTCCGCCTCGGCGGCCCGTGAGATCAAGCAGCTGATCCAGGACAGCGTCGAGCGCGTTGGCGAAGGTGCAGCCCTGGTGGACGACGCGGGCCAGTCCATGTCGGCCATCGTGGCCAGGGTGGCGGAGGTGAACACCCTGATCGAGCAGATCAGCCGCGCGTCGGCCGACCAGCTGCTGGGCATTGACCAGGTCAACCAGGCGGTCTCCGCGCTCGACCACGCCACGCAACAAAACACGCAGCTGGTGGGCCAGTCCGCCGAGGCCGCGAACGAGCTGCGCCAGCGAGCCGGCCGTCTCAGTGAGGCGATCGGGGTGTTCAAGTCGCACGATGCGCTGGCATCGGCTGCCACAGCCCGGGCCATGCCGCAACGCGCGTCATCTGGGGCGGACGCTTCGGGATGGGTGCCGGTGGCTGCCTGATCGGCAGCACCCTCAGCCGCGTTGCAGCGCGCGTGCGCTCAGCCGCATCAGCGTCGCGTGGCATTGCGCCAGCGTGGCGATGCAGTCCAGCCCGGCGGCCTCCACCTCCGGCATCAGCGCCAGCCAGGCATGCAGGCCTTCCAGCGTGACCTGGCTGCGGGAGGTGACCAGCCAGCCGTGCTCGCGCAACTGGCCGAGGTAGAGCCAGGCTTGCCGGCGCGACAGGCCCGAGAGCTGGCCGATCCAGCGCTGTGCCACGGGCAGCGCGATGCGGTCGGCGCGCCGGGCTGCCTCATCGGGCGCCAGCGCGGTGGCCAGGGTGGCCATCACGCTCACCAGCCGCTGCAGGCCGTTGCCGGCCAGGCGCATGGAGATCTGCCCCTGCAACCGGCTGGCGGTGGCGTTGTAGAGCTCGCCCGTCTGGCTGGCCAGGGGTGGGGCGTCAGCCGACTGCAGCTGCGCCAGCGGGATGTGGATGGTGGTCACGTCCACCAGGGCCGTCACGTCGTAGCGTGCGGCCAGCTTGCCCAGCGGCGACTCGCCGCCGATGACGTCACCCAGCCACAGCGCCGCCACCGCGACCCGCGTGCCCGGCGCCACCTGCGAGACGAGGTAGGCTGCGCCGCGGCTGATGGCCACCCATTCGCCGAGCGGGCTGCCGGCCTTGATGATGCGCTGGCCGCGCCGGTAGGTGCGTACCTCGGCGCTGCTGAGCCAGCAGGTGTCGTGTTCGTCCAGGGGCGCGGTGGTGCGGCGGTTCTTCATCAACGACTTTCGAGTTCTTGTCGGCACGGCTCGCGCAGGCCGCGGGTGCGGTCTTGTAGGGCGTTAGCGCCGGGCGCGGTCGGGCAATGAACGCCAGCCCAGGCCGTGTAAAGCGCTTGACGTCACCAGATGGACAGGCTGCGCGCCAGCACGCGCTGCAGCCAGCTGCGGGAGGCGGCGTCCGAGACATCGCCCTGGGCGACGCTCTCCAGGTTGGCGTTCACCACATCGGCCGAGGCCACCACATTGCCCGGCCCGATGTCGCGCGGGTTGACGATGCCGGAGAAGCGCAGCGTGCTGACACCCCCGTTCAGGCCCATGCTGCGCTCGCCGGCCACCAGGAGGTGGCCGTTGGGCAGCACATTGATGACGGTGACGGCCAGCTGGGCGTTGAAGCTGCTGCTGGTCTCGGCATTGCCGGCGCCCTTGAAGCTGTCGCTGCCCGAGGCGCTGGCGTCGATGTTGATCAGCTTGGCCAGGGCCGTGCCGGCCTTGGCGCCGCCGGGGCCCTTGGAGGCGAGCTTGCTGTCGCGGCTGGTGTCTGCGCTGTGCTTCTGGGCGGCGCGCAGGGTCTCGGCGATGTCCACCTTCAGGGTGTCGCCCAGCGCGCGGGGCCGGCGCTCGGCCGAGAAAAGGGTGGCTGTGCCCATGTGGGCCTGGTAGATGGCGCCGTTGCGCGGCTGCTCCAGGAACATCGGCGCTGGCTGGGCGGCGGCCGTGACCGGCAGCGTGACCAGGCTCGGCGGGGCGGACGCGCAGGCGGCCAGCATCAGGCAAGCGGCCAGCGCGAGGCGGCCCGGCGAAGAAGGCGGGAGGGTCATGGCGAGGGCTCCAGAAAACAAGGCTTCAGGTCTCGAAGCCGGTGATCAGCGCCTTCACGACGGGCGCGATCTTCTTGCGGGTGCTGGCCCAGCGGGCCAGGCTGTCGTCACCGGCGTAGGCGCTGGTGGCCATGAGCTGGCCGTCGGCCCGGTGCAGGCTCAGGGCCGCACGGCTCAGATAGGGGCGATGCCCCTGGCCGAACGGCGGCACACCCCAGGCGATGCTGCCGACATAACGCAGCCAGTAGAGGCAGCTGCGCGGGCCGGTGCCGGCGTCGTAGACACGGCTGTCCACACCCTGGGTCTTGAGTTCGGCCTGCAGGGCCGGCACCAGCTCGTCCAGTGGCAGTTCGCGGTTGTATTCCACGCAGACCGAGGGCACGGGGGCGTCGCCGTGGTGCACGGTGTTAATGGGGCGCGGCGGCTGGGCGGCCATGGCGGCGTTGCCGCCGTACTTGACGGCCTCCCAGGCCGCCATCGGCGCCATCGGGCTCAGCAGCGAGCAGCCGGTGAGCAGGGCGAGCACCGCCAGGCCCGCGGCGCGTAGCAGAGGGCGGGGCATGGCGGGGCCTCACAGCAGCGTGCCGACCACGGCCGCGCCCACCACCCCGGCGAGCACGCCGTGCTCCAGCACGTCGCCGGCCACATCGGCCGTGGCCTGTGCGGCATCGCTCACCAGCTGCACCCCGTGCTGCCCCAGTGACATTGCGGCGTGGGCCAGTTGCAGCGCCGACGCCGCGGCCGGGCCACTGAAGCTGACGACGACACCCGCATGCAGGTGCTGGCTGTTGAGCCGCGCCTCGCAGGTGCTGCGAGCCGGCGCCGGGGCGCTGGCGGCGCGGCCCGGGCGCGAGGCCTCGGTCGCGGTGCGGCATTGCAGGCCCACCGAGGTCATGCTCAGCTCCCGCTGGTGGGCGTGGGCGACGTGCCCGTGGCCTGGGCGGTCTTGAGCAGCTGGGAAAAGTCTCCCGCCGCCGAAGCCGGCGCAGGCTTGCCCGCAGGCGGCGCGGCGGGGGTGGGCGGGGTGGAAGGCAGGGGCTTGATGTGCATGGCAGAACTCCTGAAGTGGTGAGGAAATTCTTGGCCTGCCCCGGGTGCCTCGGTCCGGCGATGACGGCGTCACGCGCCGGCTTGACGGCTCTCTGGGTGAAGTACTTCACCCAAGGCCGCCCGGCGTCTAGATCTGCACCCGCGTACCCAGCTCCACCACCGCGTTGTCGGGCAGCCGGAAGAACTTCGCCACGCCGCTGGAATTGCGGCTCAGTGCGGCGAAGAGCCGCTCGCGCCAGCTCGCCATGCCGCCGCCTGGCGTGGAGACGACCGTCTCGCGGCTCAGGAAGTAGCTGGTGTCGAAGGGCTCGACCACCAGGCCCAGCGGCGCACATTGCGCCAGCGCGGCGGGCACGTCGGGCTCCTCCATGAAGCCGTAGTGCACCTGCACGCGCCAGAAGCCCGGTGCCAGGGGCTGCACCTGCACCCGCTCGGCGGCGTCCACCGTCGGGCGGTCGTGGAAGGCGACGTTCAGCACGACGTTGGTTTCGTGAAGCACCTGGTTGTGCTTGAGGTTGTGCAGCAGCGCCTGCGGCACCAGCGTCGGGTCGGCGACTGCGTAGACCGCGGTGCGCTGGGCGCGATGTGCGCCGCCCAGGGCCAGGCTCTCGATGAAGGGCTCCAGCGCCAGGCCGTCGCTGCGCAGGCTGGCCATGAGCAGCTTGCGGCCGCGCGCCCAGGTGCTCATCAGGATGAAGAGCAGCAGGCCGAGCGCCAGCGGAAACCAGCCGCCATCCAGGAACTTGATCGCGCAGCCGGCCACGAGCAACGCGTCCACCGACAGGAAGAACACCGTCGCCCCGATGGCCACCGGTGCCGGCAGCCGCCAGCCGTCACGGATGACGAAGTAGGTGAGCACGGTGGTGATGAGCATGGTCAGCGTCACCGCGATGCCATAGGCGCCGGCCAGGGCCGAGGAGCTGCCGAAGGCCAGCACCGCGCCCAGCACGCCGGCCAGCAGCGCCCAGTTGACGGCGGGCACGTAGATCTGCCCGGACTCGCTGGCCGAGGTGTGACGCAGCGTGAGCCGCGGCAGGAAGCCCAGCAGGATGGCCTGCTTGGTCATGGAGTAGGCGCCGGAGATGACGGCCTGTGAGGCGATCACGGCCGCCATGGCGGCGAGCACCACCATCGGCAGCACCAGCGGCGCCGGGAACAGGCGGAAGAACGGGTTCTCGATGGCCGTCGGGTCGCCCATCAGCAGCGCGCCCTGGCCCAGGTAATTGAGCGCCAGCGCCGGGAAGACCAGGCCCGTCCAGGCCAGGCGGATGGGCTTCACGCCGAAGTGGCCCATGTCGGCATACAGCGCCTCGGCGCCGGTCAACGCCAGCACGATGGCGCCGACCGCCGCGAACAGATGCCAGCCGCGCTCGCTCATGAAGGCCCAGGCCTGCAGCGGGTTCAAGGCAGCCAGGATCTGCGGCTGCTGCACGATGTGCACCGCGCCAATGGCGGCCAGCACGCCGAACCACAGCACGATGATGGGCCCGAACACCTTGCCCACCGCGGCCGTGCCGAAGCGTTGCACCAGGAACAGCGCCACCAGAATGGCCACCGAGATCGGCAGCACGAAAGGCTTGAGCGTGGGCGTGACCACCTCCAGACCTTCGATGGCGCCCATGACCGAGATGGCGGGCGTGATGACGCTGTCGCCATAGAACAGCGTGGCGCCGAACAGGCCGAGCAGCAGCAGCCCCTCGCGCAGCCGCTTGCGCTGCCCCACCGCGTGCGCGGCCAGCGCCGTCAGCGCCAGCGCACCGCCCTCGCCGCGGTTGTCGGCCCGCAGGATGAGCACCACGTACTTGAGCGTGACCACCAGCATCAGCGCCCAGACGATGACCGATGTGGCCCCAATCAGGTTGTGCTCGTTCAGCGCCACACCCGTGGCCGGCAGGAACACTTCCTTCAGGGTGTAGAGCGGGCTGGTGCCGATGTCCCCATAGACGACGCCGATGGCGCCCAGGGTCAGGGCCGCGAGGCCGGTGCGTTGACTGTCGTGGCTCATGAAAAGCAACTCCTGCGAAGGGGCGGAGTGTGGAGGCACCGGTGCAAGGAATGCATAAGGATGCAGGGCAGAGTGCTGACCGGAAGCCGTCAGGGCGTGACCGAAACCACGGCTGGGCGCGCGGATGCGGGCGGCAGATGTATCCGTCCGGCGAAGCGGTGGTTTTCGTCGCGTGCACCGGCAGGGCAGCTTCTATCGTCAGGGCATGCGCCCCCGTCACCGCCCTTCACCCCTGCCGAGCCTCGGGCCCCGTGTCATCCGTTGCCAGCCGGGTTCCCTGCGCCTGGACATGCAAGACTGGCTGCCGCCCGACGAGCGGCCCCTGCGCGCCACGCTCGGTGAGCTGGAGCGTTTCTCAGCGCTGATGGCCGCCCAGGGCTGGCCGGCGCACGTCGGCCGTCTGGCCTATGACCGTATCTACGCCGGGGAGCGCTTCGGCTTTGCCAAGCGTGTCGGCCGGGGTGAGCTGCCAGGCCTGGCGCGCTCGCTGCTGCAGGCCTGGCGTGGCAACCTGCCGCGCGCCTGCGAAGCCACCCGAGGCTGAGCCGCTGCGGCGCCCGGTCAACAGCCGATGCCGACCTCTGCGCTCCAAGGCTCGCGACTGCACCCAGGCACTAATGCACGTCCGCCCGGCATGTTGCACTTGGTGCGTGTAACGGCGGCGTCAGGCCTGAACGATGCACGCGTCGAAACGGCGCCGCGTGAATAGGCTTGCCGGACCGGCGCGCGCCGGTTCCCTTCACTGCCCCGTTCCCGCATCATGGACAGCGCCAGCAAGACGCCCGCCCCCGCCTTTCGCCAAAGGCTCTTCATTGCTGCCCTCGTGGCAGGCCTGCTGCTCCTGGCGGGTGGCCTCACGCTGCTGCAGCGGCGCACCGCCGTCGAGGTGCAGGCGCGCAAGAACCCCACCGCCCAGGCCTTTGAGAGCCAGGCGGAGCAATGGCTGGCCCATCCGCGTGAGGCTTCCGTCTTCGAGCGGGCCTTGCGCGCGGGCGAAGTGGTCGCCGTCGGTGTGGACGGCTCGCTCGTGCTCTATACCGACCGGGCCGGCCAGCACTACAGCACGCGGCTCATCGACTGCGGACCACCCTGCCGCGGCGAGGCCAGCCTGCGGTTGGCGGAGCTGAGCCAGGCGCAGGGCTTCACGCTGACGCAGGTCGACGTGGATGACCGCACCGGCGGCCAACGCCTCACGCAGGCGCTGGAGCGCGGGCTGGCACCGCTGGCACCGCTGCTGGCGGTGGCTGCGGTGGGCGGCCTTCTGCTGCTGGCGCATCGGCAAGGGTTGCTCGGCGGCCGCACCCCGCTGGCGGCCAAGCCGGCGCTGCGTTTCGACGACGTCATCGGCGCCGACGAAGCCAAGCTGGCGTTGCGGCGCGTGGCCGCCTTCATGAAAGACCCGCGCCAGTACGCGGCCGTCGGTGCCCGCGCGCCCCGCGGCGTCTTGCTGGACGGCCCGCCCGGCACCGGCAAGACGCTGCTGGCCAAGGCGCTCGCCGGCGAATGCGGCGCCAACTTCATCAGCGTGGATGGCTCGGCCTTCAGCGCGATGTTCTACGGTGCCGGCATCGGTCGCGTGAAAGAACTGTTCAAGCGCGCCCGTGACGCGGCTCCCTGCATCGTCTTCATCGACGAGATCGACGGCATCGGCCGTCGCAGCAGCGGCAAGGAGGGGGCCGGCAGCGGCGAGCAGGAGCAGAACCGCATCATCAATCGCCTGCTCGTCGAGATGGACGGCTTCGAGGCACTGGAGAACGTCGTCGTCATCGGCGCGACCAACCATGTGGACAACGTCGATGAGGCGCTGTGCCGGCCTGGGCGCTTTGATCTCATCGTGCGCACCGCACTGCCGACGGCGCCTGAGCGCGAGCGGCTGTTCGCGCTGTACCTCGGTCAGGTGAAGGCCGCTGCGGGCCTGGACCTGGCCTCGTTTGCGCGCACCTCGGTCGGCATGTCGCCGGCAGATATCGCCAACTGCGTGAACCGAGCGGCTGCCTATGCAGCCGAGGCGGGCGAGGCCGAGGTCGCGCAGGAGCGGCTCTACCAGTCGCTTGAAACCCATCAGCTCGGCGGCGAAGTCAACAGCAGCAAGGCGGTCATCACGCCCGAAACGCTGCGCCGTATCGCCTTCCATGAATCGGGGCATGCGCTGGTGGCGCATGTGCTGGCTGCGGGCAGCGTCGAGCGCATCAGCATCGAGCCCCGCGGGCCGGCGCTGGGTGTCACCTACATCACCCGCCATCACGACGAGCCGCTTTACGGCGAGCGTGAGCTGCGCGCCCGGCTGGCCATGATGCTCGCAGGTCGCGAGGCGGAGCTGATCGCCTTCGGCAACGCCTCGTCGGGTGCCGCCGACGACCTCAAGCGCGCTTCCGAGCTGGCCACCTCCATGGTCGGCTCCTACGGCTTCGGCCAGACCTTCGGCTTGCTCAGCATGGCCGGCGTGCCGCGCGAACTGATCGGGCCCGATGTGCAGAAGTCCGTGCTGGACGAAGCCCGTGCGCTGCTCGAAACGGCCCAGGCGGACTGCCGGCGCGTGCTGGAGGACCAGCGCGAGCGGCTCGTCGCGCTGGCCGAGCTGCTGCTGGGGCAGGAGACGGTGAGCGGCGCGCCGCTGCGGCTGGCCCTGGGCGCAGGGGGCCTGGAAGGCGAGACATCGCCGGTGTGAGGGCGAGAAGTTCCGCGGGAAGAGCCGAGCGCCCCTTGGCGTGGATGCGTTCGGCTGGACTCGGCTAACATCGCGGGAAGTCACAGGCTGCATGCGAGCCGCAGCCGTGGCGCTCTGCCTGCCCTTCGGGGGCTTAGCCATGCCAGGGTGCGCAGAACCGGCGAGCGGAGACTGCTGGTTGACGGACCTCAGGCAGAGCTGCGTTGAGGGTCAAGCGCTGAGCGATAGCTGCACGCGTGGTGGTGGCAGCCCGCGCCTGTTAGGCAGATCGGTTCGCTGCCAGCGCTGCGCGACTGGCTGCGATCCGCTTGCGCACTGCGTTCACCGTGGGCAGCTCGATGAACCGGTATATCGCATGTGCGGTGGCGGCCGTGGCGGCTGCGACGACAACGATGAAAGTCAATCCCGTGCCGGCGTGTAGACCGGCCAGCGTCATGCGGGCTAGTTTGGTCAAGGGCGTCACTAGGTGTGACGTTCCGATAGGTTGTTCATCCGTCCCTGATTTGGGAAGCTGGGGTTGTCGAGACCTCCCTCTACCCAAACAGGAGAACGGATGAACAGCCATAAGCATGCGCGATTGACGCCCATGGGTCGAGCCCTG
>JAIPCJ010000042.1 GCA_021738245.1 Methylotenera sp.
CAGCAGGCCGCCAAGCTCGAGAACATGTTCAACGAGATGGGCCAGGGCGACGTGCAGACGCTGCCCCTCATCATCAAGGCCGACGTGCAGGGTTCGCAGGAGGCGCTGGCCGCTTCGCTGCTCAAGCTCAGCAACGCCGAGGTCAAGGTGCAGATCGTCCACGCGGCGGTTGGCGGCATCAGCGAGAGCGACATCAACCTCGCCATCGCCTCCAAGGCCGTCATCATCGGCTTCAACGTGCGGGCCGATGCCGGCGCACGCAAGTTGGCCGAGGGCAATGCGGTGGATCTGCGCTACTACAGCATCATCTACGACGCCGTGGACGATGTGACCAAGGCCATGTCCGGCATGCTGGCGCCCGAGCAGCGCGAGGAGTCTCTCGGCACCGCCGAAATCCGCGTGGTGTTCGTGGCCTCCAAGATCGGTACGGTCGCCGGTTCCATGGTCACCAGCGGTCTGGTGCGCCGTGGTGCGCGCTTCCGCCTGCTGCGCGACAACACCGTCATCTACACCGGTGAGGTCGAGTCGGTGCGGCGCGAGAAGGACGACGTGCGCGAAGTCAAGGAAGGCTTCGAGTGCGGTATCAAGCTCAAGAACTACAACGACATCGCCGAGGGCGACCAGCTCGAGTTCTTCGAGATCAAGGAAGTGGCCCGAACGCTCTGATCACCCGAACCCCGGGGCCAAACCCCGCCCCGTCGGGCGGGGTTTGTTCTTTGAAGGGAAGCCAGCATGAGACACAAACGCGCCATCCCCAACCGCAGCTTTCGCGTCGCCGACCAGATCCAGCGCGACCTGGCCGAGCTCATCCGCGAGCTGAAGGACCCGCGCATCGGCATGGCCACGATCAGTGCGGTCGAGGTCACGCCTGACTACGCCCATGCCAAGGTGTTCTTCTCGGTGCTGATCGGTGACCCGGTGCAGACGCAGGAAGCCTTGAACGAGGCGGCCGGCTACCTGCGCAACGGTCTGTTCAAGCGCCTGCAGATCCACACCGTGCCGACGCTGCATTTCCAGTTCGACCGCACGACCGAGCGCGCGGCCGAGATGAGTGCGCTCATCAGCAAGGCCAACGCCACGCGCGCGGCCGACGACGGCGAGGAGCCGAATGACTGAACCGGTCGTCACCGCGGGCCCGGCTGCGCCGTCGGTCGAGCGCGCACCGCGCGTGCGGGTGCAGCGCCGGCCGCTGCATGGCGTGTTGTTGCTCGACAAGCCGCTGGGCCTGTCGAGCAACGACGCGCTGCAGAAGGCCAAGTGGCTGCTGCGCGCCGAGAAGGCCGGGCACACCGGCACGCTCGATCCCCTGGCCACCGGCCTGCTGCCGTTGTGCTTTGGCGCTGCCACCAAGTTCAGCCAGGTCAGCCTGGATGCCGACAAGCGCTACCTGGCCACGCTGGCACTGGGCATCCGCACGACGACCGGTGATGCCGAGGGCGAGGTGCTGGAGCGGCGCGATGCCGACGGCATCACGGCCGAGCAGATCGCCGCGGCCTGCGCCGCCTACGTGGGCGAGATCGACCAGATGCCGCCCATGTACTCGGCCCTCAAGCACGAGGGCAAGGCGCTGTACGAGTACGCCCGGCAGGGTATCGAGATCGAACGCAAGAGCCGTCGCGTGACGATTCATGCCATCGACATCGTCGCGATGCAGGCTGGCACCGTGACACTCGACGTTCGCTGCACCAAGGGCACCTACATCCGCACGCTGGCCGAAGACATCGGTGCGGCGCTGGGTTGCGGCGCGAGCCTCGCTGCCTTGCGCCGGACCGGTTCCGGTGGCCTGACCCTGCAGGGCGCCGTGACGCTGGCGCAGATCGAGGCCCTGCCCGACGAGCAGCGCGCCGGCCTGCTGACCTCGCCCGACTGCCTGCTGGCAGACGTGCCCGAACTGCGTCTGAACATGCCCGATGCCGTGCGCTTCCTGAGCGGCCTGCGTCGCCGGGTGGACGCGCCTGACGCTGCCTGCGTTCGCGTCTATGGCCCCGAGTCGCGCGCCTTCCTCGGCAGCGCCCACATCACCGCTGGCGAACTGATCGCCGACCGCCTGTTGACCCCGCCGGAGGTCCAGGCTCTTCTTACCGCCTGAAGACCGGCACAGGCCGCCCGCACACGTTTCACCCCGAGAAGTCCCATGACCACCCCGATCCGCAACATCGCCATCATTGCCCACGTTGACCACGGCAAGACCACCATGGTCGACCAGCTCCTGCGTCAGAGCGGCACCTTCGCCGACCACGAGAAGGTCGTCGACACCGTCATGGACAGCAACGCCATCGAGCGTGAGCGTGGCATCACCATCCTGGCCAAGAACTGCGCGGTGAGCTGGGGCGGCACGCACATCAACATCGTCGACACCCCCGGGCACGCGGATTTCGGCGGCGAAGTGGAGCGTGCGCTGTCCATGGTGGACGGCGTGGTGCTCCTGATCGACGCCCAGGAAGGCCCGATGCCCCAGACCCGCTTCGTCACGAAGAAGGCGCTGGCCCTGGGCCTGAAGCCCATCGTGGTGGTCAACAAGGTCGACAAGCCCGGTGCCAAGTGCGATGCCGTCATCAACGCGGCCTTCGACCTGTTCGCCAACCTCGGCGCCACCGACGAGCAGCTGGACTTCCCTGTGGTCTACGCCTCGGGCATCAACGGCTGGACCTCGCTGACCGAAGGCGCGCCCGGCGAGAAGTGGGGCCCTGACATGTCGGCGCTGTTCGACACCATCCTGAAGCATGTGCCGCCGCAGTCGGGTGACGCGAGCGCCCCGCTGCAGCTGCAGATCTCGGCACTCGACTTCTCCACCTTTGTCGGTCGCATCGGCGTGGGCCGCATCAGCCAGGGCACCATCAAGCCCGGCATGCAGGTCACGGTCATGGAAGGCCCGGACGGCAAGAGCGTCAACGGCCGCATCAACCAGGTCCTGACCTTCCAAGGCCTGGATCGGGTGCAGGTCACCGAAGCCGGCCCGGGCAACATCGTGCTGATCAACGGCATCGAGGAGATCGGCATCGGCGTGACCGTGACCGACCCGGCCAACCCGCAGCCGCTGCCGATGCTCAAGGTCGACGAGCCGACGTTGACGATGAACTTCTGCGTGAACACCAGCCCGCTGGCTGGCCGTGAAGGCAAGTACGTCACCAGCCGCCAGATCTGGGACCGCCTGCAGAAGGAGCTCCAACACAACGTGGCGTTGCGCGTCTCCGAGACCGACGAAGACGGCGTCTTCGAGGTCTGCGGCCGCGGTGAACTGCACCTGACCATCCTGCTCGAGAACATGCGCCGTGAAGGCTATGAGCTCGCCGTCTCCAAGCCGCGCGTGATGTTCAAGGACATCGACGGCGTGAAGAGTGAGCCGATGGAACTCGTCACCGCCGACGTGGAAGAAACCCACCAGGGTGGTGTCATGCAGGCGCTGGGCCTGCGCAAGGGCGAGATGCTCAACATGGAACCGGACGGCAACGGCCGCGTGCGCCTCGAGTACCGCATCCCCGCGCGTGGCCTGATCGGCTTCGCCAATGAGTTCATGAACCTGACCCGCGGTTCGGGCCTGATCTCGTCGATCTTCGACGGCTACGAGCCGCACAAGGGTGAGATCGGTGGCCGCAAGAACGGCGTGCTCATCTCGATGGACGATGGCGAGATCTTCACCTACGCCCTGGGCAAGCTGGACGACCGCGGTCGCATGTTCGTCAAGCCCAACGACCCGGTCTACGAGGGGATGATCGTCGGCATCCACAACCGCGACAACGACCTGGTCGTCAACGCCACGCGCACCAAGCAGCTGACCAATTTCCGTGTGTCGGGCAAGGAAGACGCGATCAAGATCACGCCGCCCATCGACCTCACGCTGGAGTACGGCGTGGACTTCATCGACGACGACGAACTGGTCGAGATCACGCCGAAGTCGGTCCGCCTGCGCAAGCGCTACTTGTCGGAGAACGAGCGGAAGCGGGCAGCCCGCGCCTGAGGCGCAGGCTACCCACTCCCGCCCGCTCTCTGCGCGTACCGCGGCTGAATGTTGGGCTCCCCCCAGTCCCACTCCGGGAGGGGGGCTATAGCCAGAGATTTGCCCGCGCCCCTTTTGAGGGGCGCTCTTCTTGATGAGTCACCGTAGCGCTGTTTTGCTGATGCTGCTGGTCACGCTGATGTGGAGTTCGGCGGGTGTGGTCACGCGGCAGCTGGAGGCGGCTCGCGGCTTCGAGATCACGTTCTGGCGCAGCAGCTTCAATGCGCTGGCGCTGGTGGTCATCCTGGGCGTGATGCGGGGCAGGGCGCTGCTGCCGGCGCTACGCGGTGTGGCCGTATGGACGTCGGGCGTGTGCTGGGCGGTCATGTTCACGGCGTTCATGGTGGCGCTGTCGCTGACCACCGTGGCCAATGTGCTGGTGACGATGTCGCTCGGCCCGCTGCTGACCGCCTTGTTCGCACGCGTGTTCCTGCACCAGCGCATCCCGGTGCGCACCTGGGCCGCAATCGTCGTGGCCAGCGTGGGCATCGCCTGGATGTTCGGTCAGCAGGCCGGGCCGGGTGGAAGCCTGGTCGGGGTTCTGGTCGCCCTTGGTGTGCCGCTGGCTGCGGCCACCAACTGGTGCCTGCTGCAAAAGGTGGGGCAGCAGGGCGCCGGCACCGACATGCTGCCTGCCGTGCTGATCGGCGCCTGCCTGTCAGCCTTGGTGGCCTTGCCGGTTGCCTGGCCGTTGCAGTCCGGCGCTCACGATCTGGGCTTGCTGGCTTTCCTCGGTGTGTTCCAGCTCGCCGTGCCTTGTCTGCTGGCCGTGCGCCTTGCGCGGGAGCTGCCCGGCCATGAAATTGCGCTGCTCGGTCAGGCCGAGACCCTGCTCGGGGTGTTGTGGGCCTGGCTGTTTGCGGGCGAACATCCGGGCAGTGCCGCCTTGATCGGCGGCAGCCTCGTGCTCGGGGCGCTCATCGTCAACGAAGCGCTCGCGCCTTCCTCCGTCCAAACCGTCTCCAAGAACGCATGAACGACTTGATTCCGCCCCTGGTGTCCGAGGGCCAGATCCTCGCCGAAGTGAATGGCTGCCTGGGCCTGATCACGCTGAACCGCCCGCAGGCGCTGAATGCGCTGTCGCTCGGCATGGTCCGTGACATGACCACGCTGCTGCTGCACTGGGCCAAGCACCCGGAAATCCAGGCCGTGGCGGTGCTGGGTGCGGGTCGCGAGGGCAAGGCGCCGGCCTTCTGTGCCGGCGGCGACATCCGCTTCTTCCATCAGGCCGCGCATGCCGCAGACCCCGCGCTGGGGGACTTCTTCACCGAGGAGTACCGGCTCAACCACCTGATCCACGCCTACCCCAAGCCCTACATCGCGTTGATGGACGGCATCGTGATGGGCGGCGGCATGGGCATCAGCCAGGGCGCCAAGCTGCGGGTGCTGTCGGAGCGCTCCAAGCTCGCGATGCCGGAGACCGCGATCGGCCTTTTCCCCGATGTGGGGGGCGGCTACTTCCTCGCGCAATGCCCGGGTCATGTCGGTGAATGGCTGGCGCTGACGGGCCAGACGATTGCCTCAGGCGACGCGATCGAGTGGGGGCTGGGCGATGTATTCGTCCCCGGCGCGCAATGGGAAGACCTGGTGTCGGCACTGAAGTCCAGCCCGCAGCCGAGCGCGGAGCATGTGGTGGCTACCGTCATGGAGCGCGCCGACCTCGCGCCGGCATCCGACCCCAAGGCCACTGCCGAGCGCATCGACCGCCATTTCGGCGAGCCTTCGCTCGAGCGCATCATGGCGTCACTGGCGGCGGCTTCGGACGACTGGTCGCGCCAGACTTACGAGGTGCTGCTGCACCGTTCGCCGACGATGATGGCCGTCACGCTGGAACTGGTGCGCCGCGGGCGCAAGCTGAGCCTGGCCGACGATCTCCGCCTGGAACGCGACCTCGTGCACCACTGCTTCCACCTGCGGGGCGGCGCTGACCGCAGCGAAACCGTGGAAGGCATCCGCGCACTGGCGGTCGACAAGGACCATGCGCCCCGGTGGCGCCCGCCCACACTGGCCGAGGTGGATGCCGCGGAAGTGGCCGCCTTCTTCGTCAGCCCCTGGGCGCCTGAGGCGCATCCACTGAGGGATCTGCAGTGACTGCAGCCGCCGTACCCGGCGGAACCTTGGCGACCGCGCAGCCGGCCGGCGCCTCGGCGCGACACGCCTACAACCTCGGCCTGCAGGGCATGCGAGGCATCGCCATCCTGCTGGTGTTGCTGAACCACGCCAGCATCCCTGGCTTTGGCGGCGGCTTCGTCGGTGTCGACGTCTTCTTCGTGATCTCCGGCTACCTGATCGGTGGGCTGTTGCTGCGCGAGATGCAGGCGACGGGGCGGGTCGACCTGTGGGCCTTCTTCGCCCGCCGGGTACGGCGGCTGCTGCCGGCATCGCTGATCGTGATCGCGACGGTGCTGGTGGGCATCCGGCTGATGTATGCCCCCCACGAGCAGGATGAGTTGCTGTCGTCGGTGCGCGCATCGGCTCTGTACGCAGCCAACCTGTGGTTCGCCAGCCGGCCTACGGATTATTTCGGCGGCCATACCGAGGCCAACCCGCTGCTGCACCTGTGGTCGCTGGCCGTGGAGGAGCAGTTCTATCTGTTCTGGCCGCTGTTGATGCTCGTGGCCTGCCGCTTCGGCCAGCGGGTGGGGCCGCGCCGCAGCGTCATCGCCCTGGTCGTGGTGACCGGCCTCGTCAGCTTGGCGGCTTGCGTGGCGATCTCGCAGATTCAGTTCAAGTACGCGTTCTTCCTGACGCCGATGCGCGTGTGGGAGTTCGGTGCGGGCATGTTGGTCGCGTTCAACCCGGCCTGGTCGCGAGCACTGCGGCCGTGGGTGCTCCAGGCGCTGGGCGGGGCGGCCTTGTTGCTGCTGGTCGGCGTCACCCTGACCTACGACGGCAGCCTTCGCTTCCCTGGCTTCTGGGCCGCCCTGCCCGTGCTGGGGGCGATGGGCTTGCTGCTGGTGGCCGAGCGTGGTGTGGACAGTGGCGCCGGGCGCTGCCTGCAGTGGCCGGTGCTGCGCTGGGTGGGCGACTGCTCCTACTCGCTGTACCTGTGGCACTGGCCTGTGATCATCGGTGCCGCCGTGCTGGCGCCCGTCAAGGGGCCGGAGCTCACCGCAGGTCTGCTGGCCTTGTCTGTGCTGCTGGGCTGGCTGTCCTATCGCTACGTGGAGCAGGTCTTCATGCACCGGGTCGCCCGGCAGGCGCGGCCGTTGCACGTGATCGCGGTCGGGCTGGGCGCCTGCATCGTCGTGGCGGCCGGGGCGCAGTTCATGCGCAGCCAGATTCCGCGCGCCACTGAAGGCGACCGCTACATGGCAGCCGCCACCTGGCCCCTGGTGGACCCTTCCGGTTGCCTCGTGCTGTTCGACGCGGTCGACCAGCCACCCTGCGAGTTTGGCGTGACCGCCTCCGACAAGACGGTGGTCTTGTTCGGAGATTCGCACGCCGCCCAGTGGTTGCCCGCTGTCGACATGCTGGCCCGCCAGCAGGGGTGGCGCGTCGTGGCGTTGACCAAGGCGGTCTGCCCTTCGGTGGACACGCCGGTGGATTTCTACGTCACGCGTCGACGTTTCGAGCCGTGTGAAACCTGGCGTGCCCGCATGTTCGAGCGCATCGAGCGACTGCGCCCGCAACTGGTGGTGCTCGGCAATTCTGCGGGCTACCACGACGTGCCGCTGCCGCGCTGGCAGGACGGCATGCAGCGCACGGTGAAGCATCTGCAGGCCCTCGGGACGCAGGTGGTCTATCTGCGCGACACGCCTCACACCGGCCTGGATGTGCCCACCTGCTGGGCCCGGGTCGCCTGGTGGGGGTGGACGCCGGCCGATGCGTGCACCTATCCCGCCTTTGGGCCGCAGCACCGCCTGCCCTTGGTGGCCCAGGCCGAACAGGAGACCGCGCGCGGCCTCGGCATCCCGTATGTCGATCTGTCGTCACAGATGTGCACCTCGACCCGCTGCCCGACCCGGCAGGGGGACATGCCGATGTACCGCGACAGAACCCACCTGAGCGAACCCTTCGTTCGCGCGCTCGCGCCGGTGCTTGGCCAGTATCTGCTGCCTCTCATGCCGGCCGCGTCGTCGATGGCGCTGCCAGCGCAACCACCTCGGTAAGGGCGTGGTGATGACGTCCCGATCAAGTCCTGCCGCCATGCCAACTGCTTTCTCACCCTGGCGCCTGTCCGTCGCTCCGATGATGGACTGGACGGATCGCCACTGCCGCTACCTGCACCGGCTGATCACGCGCCACGCGCTGCTCTACACGGAGATGGTGACGACCGGCGCCCTGCTGTACGGCGATCAGCCCAGGCACCTCGACTACAACACCGAGGAGCATCCGGTGGCGCTGCAGCTCGGCGGCAGCGAGCCGGCGGACCTGGCCGCCTGCGCCAGGCTTGCGGAGCGTTGGGCCTACGACGAGGTGAACCTGAACTGCGGCTGCCCGAGCGAGCGGGTGCAGAAGGGCGCCTTCGGCGCTTGCCTGATGTCGGAGCCCCAGCTCGTGGCGGACTGCGTCAAGGCGATGCGTGATGCAACCCGCTTGCCGGTTACGGTCAAGCACCGCATCGGCATCGACAAGATCGAGAGCTACGACTTCGTGCGCGACTTCGTCGGCACCGTGGCCGCTGCCGGATGCGAGGTGTTCATCGTGCATGCCCGCAATGCCTGGCTGCAAGGCCTGAGCCCCAAGGAGAACCGCGAGATCCCGCCGCTGCGCTACGAGATCGTGTCCCGGCTCAAGCGCGAGTTCCCGCAACTGACGATCGCGGTCAACGGCGGCATCAAGACGCCTGACGAGATCGCCGCGCACCTCACGGCGGTCGACGGCGTGATGATCGGCCGCGAGGCCTATCACGAGCCCTGGAGCATGGCGCAATGGGATTCGCGCTTCTTTGGCGCGACGGACCCTGCCCACTCGCGTGAGCAGGTGGAAGCGGCCTGGCTCGACTACCTCGATCGGCTGCATACGGCCGGTCGTTCCTGGCCTCACGCGATGCGGCATGCCCTGGGCCTGTGGAATGGCACGCCGGGTGCACGACGTTGGCGCCAGGTCTGGAGCGACCATCGCTTGAAGACGCTGCCGCCGCGCGAGGTCGCCGCCCAGGCCACGGCGGCGCGGCTCTCCGGTGCGGCGCTGGCCGCCTGAAGGGCATGCCCATCGTGGAGGACCTGCCGCCGCGCCCGCCCGAGGAGCTGCTGGCCTGCACGGTGTTCGACACGGCGCTGGGCCGTTGCGGGCTGGTCTGGAGCTCGCAGGGCGTGGTGGCTGCGCGCCTGCCGGAGGTCACCGTGGAGACCTTGCGCCGCCGCTTCCCGTCAGCCCAGGAGTGCCTCGAATGGCCGCCCACCATCGCCGAGGCCATTGCCGGCGTACAGGCGCTGTTGCGCGGCGAGTTGTGTGACCTGCGCCATGTCGTGCTCGATGAGCGCGGCCTGCCGGCGTTTCGCCGCGCGGTGCATGCGCTGACCCGGGCCATCGAGCCCGGCCAGACGCGCACCTACGGCGAGATCGCTGCCGCGTTGGGCGAGCCCGGCGCTGCCCGCGCCGTCGGGCGTGCCGAGGCCGAGAACCCATTTCCGCCCATCGTGCCTTGCCATCGCGTGATGGGCGTCGGCGGTGAACCGACCGGCTTCTCGGCGCCCGGCGGCATCGACACCAAGCGCCGGCTGCTGCTGATCGAGGCCCGCGCGGCCGGGCAGCTCGCCGGCGACCAGCAAGCCTTGTTCTAATCGCGCATGTCTTTCGCTTCCCTGGGCCTCTCGCCCGCCTTGCTGCGTGCTGTGCGCGAGCAGGGCTATCACGCTCCCACATCCGTCCAGGCGGCGGCCCTGCCGCCCATCCTGGCAGGCGCCGATGTGCTGGCCCTGGCGCAGACGGGCTCTGGCAAGACGGCCGCCTTTGCGCTGCCGCTGCTGCAGCGCCTGGTTGCCGCCGCCCCGCGCCCCGGGCCGCGCGCCCTGGTGCTGGCGCCCACGCGGGAGCTCGCAGCACAAACGGCTGAGTTGCTGCGCGAGCTTGCGAGCCGGCTGCTGCATCGGCCCAAGGTGGCACTGGCCTTTGGCGGCGTGTCGATCAACCCGCAGCTGATGGCGCTGCGCGGCGGATGCGACGTGATGGTGGCCACGCCCGGCCGGCTGCTGGACCTGATCGACCACAACGGCCTCACGCTGGCCGGTGTGGAGTGCCTGGTGCTGGACGAGGCGGACCGCCTGTTGGCGGCAGGCTTTGCCGAGGAACTTCAGCGCGTGCTGGCGCTGCTGCCCGCGCGTCGCCAGTCGCTGCTGTTTTCTGCCACCTGCCCACCGGTGGTGCAGGCTTTGGTCGAGCAGCTGCTGCATGAGCCGGTGCGGATCAGCATTGACGAGGCGCCGCCGCAGATCACGCAGCGCGCCGTGCAGCTGGATCGCGCCCAGCGCCTGCCTGCGCTGCGCCAGCTGTTGCGTGACGAAGGCTGGCAGCGGGTGCTCGTCTTCGTGGCGAGCCGCTACACCGCCGAGCTGGTCTCGGACAAGCTCTTTGCGCATGGATTCAAGGCAGGCGCCCTGCATGGCGAGCTCAGCCAGGGCGCGCGGCGGGATGTGCTGGCGGCGTTGAAGTCGGGCGAGGTGCAGGTCCTCGTGGCGACCGATGTGGCGGCCCGTGGCCTGCACGTCGAGGCGCTGGAGGCCGTCGTCAACTACGAGCTGCCGCGGTCGGCGGCCGACTACACGCACCGCATCGGCCGCACCGGCCGGGCAGGGGCCCAGGGCGTGGCGCTCAGCTTTATCTGCGCTGACAGCCCCGAGAACGCCGAAAGCCATTTCCGCCTGATCGAGAAGCGCCAGGGCCAGCGCGTGCCGCGCGAACGCCTGCCGGGTTTCGAACCGCAGGCCGTGGCCACCGAGGCCCAGGCCACGGGGGGCATCAAGAGCACCACCCGCAAGAGCAAGAAGGACAAGCTGCGCGAGGCCGCAGCCAAGGCAGGCAGCCATGGGCATTGAGATCGAACGCAAATTCCTCGTCGCGAGCGACGCCTGGCGGGCGCAGGCCGAGCGTGCAACCCGCTTCAGTCAGGGTTATCTGAGCCGCGACCCGGCCCGCACCGTGCGCGTGCGCATCGCCGGCGAGCAGGCGTTCTTGACGATCAAGGGCGCCACCCACGGTGCCACCCGCGCCGAGTTCGAGTACGCCGTGCCCGTGGCAGACGCCGTGGCGTTGCTGGCGATGTGCGACGGCCCGGTGGTTGAGAAGGTCCGCCACCTCTGCCCCTGCGACGACCTGACCTGGGAGTTGGACGAGTTCCTGGGGGCCAATGCCGGCCTGGTACTGGCCGAGATCGAACTGGAACACGAAGGTCAGCCCTTCACCCGCCCCGGCTGGCTGGGTGAAGAGGTCACGGGTGAAGCCCGCTACGTGAATGCCAACCTGGCCGTGAACCCCTTCACCCGCTGGTAGCCCCGGCTGTGCGGCAGCCCGGCCCGGGGGCGTGGCCCGGGCGGCCTGCGAGGCCGCTGCGATGGGGCCCGCCATTCGCCGCCAAGGGCGCATCCCACGATTGAAGTCGCTGCGGCTGCATCCAGCCGACCGATGGCTGCGTAAAGAGGCTTTGGGCAGACCTTGTCTCGTCACACGGGGGCCATGCCGGATGTCGATGATCCGGCGCTGGCCGTCTGGCGGCGTCTGCCCGTGTTGCCACTTTCGTCAAGTCTGTGCACCTCATCCTGTCATCGCTGCTGCGTCGCGCCCGTGCCGGCATCCTCGTGATGCTGGTGCTGGTGTTGCCGCTGCACAGCGTGGCGCAGTTGGCCGCCGGGCTGAAGGCCCAGCGCCATGTGCACACCGGCGCTGCTCGTACTGCGGCCGTGGGGGCTGGCGTTGCGGTGGCGCTGCCCGCACGGCTGGCGGGTCCGCTGCGGGGGCTGCTCGATCAGCTGCATGCCGCCCAGGACGTGCGCCTGGCGGGGCACGGCGGCTGGCCAGGGCAGGGCCGGCACGCGCACGGCGGGGTGTTCCACACCCATGATGCCGACACCCGCGACGTGCTCGATCTGGCTGACCCCGGCGATGAAGGCCGGCAGGTGGGCGCCACGCTGTTCCTGGCCTGGCTGCCCCAGCGGTGGACGCTGGCCGAGGGCCAGGCGCTGCCGCCGCTGATGGGCGCGGCGCGCACCTGGCGCGATCGCATCGTGCCGCCGCCGCTGGCACCCCCGCGCGCCTGAGCACCACCGGCGCCGCGAGCGCCTGGTCTGGCTTGTCAGCAATCCGCCTGCCTCGATGGCCGGTAGGGTCCGGGCGCGCGCGCGCCGAGTTCACCGAGAACCTCATGCCCTCTTTTCATTTCTTTCGCGGCACGCCGCGAGTGCTGGCCCTGGCCTGCGCGTGCGTCGCGGCAGGCGCACAGGGCCAGTCTGCGACAGCGGCCGTGGCGCTGGAGCGCGTGGCCGTTGAAGGTCGCCATTACGACAACGCCATCGGCAGCAGTGATGCAGCCTCCGAGGGCAGCATCCGCGCCGAGCTGCTCAAGAGCCGCCCCGCCTTGCGCCCGGGCGAGGTGCTGGAGTTCGTGCCCGGCCTCATCGTCACCCAGCATTCAGGCGATGGCAAAGCCAACCAGTATTTCCTGCGCGGCTTCAACCTCGACCATGGCACCGATTTCGCCACCACGGTCAACGGCCTGCCCGTCAACATGCCCACGCACGGCCATGGGCAGGGCTATGCCGACCTGAACTTCCTCATCCCCGAGTTGGTGGAGCGCATCGACTATCGCAAAGGCCCGTACTTCGCAAAGAACGGCGACTTCTCAGCCGCCGGTTCGGCCGACATCACCTACCGGACCACACTCACCGAGAACTTCGCCGCGCTGACCTTGGGCCAGCGGCAGTTCCAGCGCTTCGTCGGCGCGGGGGCCACCGCGCTGGGCGGCGGCCTGAACCTGCTCGCAGCCGTCGAAGTGCAGCACAACGACGGCCCCTGGCGCCTGCCGGAGCACCTGCGCAAGTCCAACGGCGTGCTGACCTTGTCGGGTGGCACGCGCGCGCAAGGGTGGAGCGCCAGCCTGATGGGCTACGACGCCCGCTGGAACTCGACCGACCAGGTTCCTGAGCGCCTGATCGACGCGGGGCGTTACAACGGTGAGCCCTTCGGCCGCTTCGACGCGGTCGACACCAGCGACGGCGGCAACACCCGCCGCAGCAGTCTCTCCGGCGAATGGCATCGCGCCACCGACGCCAGCCGCAGCCGCGTCTCGGCATATGCCATGGACTACCGGCTGCAGCTCTTCAGCAATTTCACCTACGCCCTGGATCGGCCTGACGTCGGAGACCAGTTCTCCCAGCAGGATGACCGCCGCGTTTATGGCCTGACGGCCAGCCACAGCCTCGACCACGTCTTGGCGGGCCTGCCCGCGCGCTCCGAGGTCGGGCTGCAGCTACGCCACGACCGCATCCGCGTGGGGTTGTTCGACACCGTGCAGCGCCGCATCACGGCCACGACCCGCGACGATCTGGTGCGCCAGACCCAGGCGGGCATCTATGGCCAGACGTCGGTCGAGCTGGCCCCATGGCTGCGCGCCGTCGCAGGGCTGCGGGCCGACGAGGCCCGCTGTGACGTGAACAGCCTGACGCTGGCTGCCAACAGCGGCCGGACATCGGCCCACCTGCTGTCGCCCAAGCTGTCGCTGGTCGCCGGGCCCTGGGCCCGAACCGAGTTCTTCTTCAATGCCGGCCGCGGTTTTCACAGCAATGACGCACGTGGCACGACCACCCGTGTCGACCCCAGGAGCGGCGATGCGCTGGAGCCCGTGCCCGGCCTGGTGGCGGCTCGCGGCCTGGAACTGGGCGCGCGCACCGAATGGCTGCCCGGGCTGCAGAGCTCGCTGGCGCTGTGGAAGCTCGATGTCGATTCCGAGTTGGTCTACGTGGGCGACGCGGGCGCGACCGAGGCCAACCGCCCGAGCAAGCGGCGCGGCGTGGAATGGAACAACCGCTACGTACCCGAGCCCTGGCTGCTGATCGACGCCGACCTGGCCTGGACCCATGCGCGATTCGCCGACACCGACCCCGCGGGCAACCGCATCCCCAACGCGGTTGACCAGGTCGCCTCGCTGGCGGTCACGCTGCGCGAGCTGGGGCCGTGGTCGGCCAGCCTTCAGTGGCGCTACCTGGGCTCCGGCGCCCTCATCGAGGACAACACCGTGCGCTCGCGGGCGTCATTGACGACCAACCTGCGCGTGAGCCGGCGCCTGGGAACCCGCAGCGAGCTGACGCTGGACGTGTTCAACCTCGCCGACCGCAAGGTGAACGACATCGAGTACTTCTACGAGTCGCGACTGCCAGGCGAGGCCGCTGCGGTGGCCGACCGGCACGTGCACCCGGCCGGGCCGCGCACCGTGCGCCTGACGCTCAAGCTCGGGTTCTGACGCCTCACCAGGGGGCAGCGCCCTCGGGCAGGGGCTCGGTGGGCAGGGCGGCCGGCGTCGGCGTCGGTACCGGGGTGGCGGCGGCGGCGAAGTCGTGCTCACCGCCCAGACCCTCGATCAGCGCCGGAATGAGGCGGCCGAGTTCGCCCGTGGCCAGGGCGAGGTCGGCATCGAAGGCCTCGTCGCCGCTCACGTCGGGCCGGCCCTCGAAGGCCAGGTCCAGGAAGCTGATCTTCTTGATCGCGAAGGCCTCGGTCAGCGTGAAGGCGACACGCTCGTTCCAGCTCAGCGCCAGGCGGGTGGGCATCTTGCCGCTGGTCAGGTGGGCGCGAACCTCGTCGATGTCCAGCGGATGGCGGGCGTAGCGCACCACGGGCTTTTGCTCGTCGCTGCCCTTGAGTTCGCATTCGCGTTCGATCTGGAAGCCCTCGGGCGTGACACCGTCCATCAGCCAGGCGGCCATGCAGGCGGCCGGGCTTTCAGCCGTCTGCACGAGCTGCAGGCTCAGGCCGGGGCTGGCCTGGATGAGCAGCGTGATGACCTCGTCGGCCCGGCTGCTGGAGCCGGCATCCACGAAGAGCAGGCGTTCCTTGGGCGCGATCCAGACCTGGGTCGCCGAGGTCTTGGTGAAGGCGCGCGGCAGCAGTTCGTGGGCGGCTTGCTCCTTGAGCTCCTTCTTGGCCTTCTTGCCGGGCTTGCGGCCGGTCTGCTCTTCGATCTGTTCGCAGAGTTCGTCAACGCGGTCGTTGACGACGGAGGAGGGCAGCAGGCGCTGTTCGCGCTTGAGCTTGACCAGCCAGTGGCCGTCGACCACTTCGACGAGGGGAGCATGGTCCACGCCGCGGGGCGGGGCCCAGCCCACGGCCAGGGGCTGGGTGGGGGCGCAGCCGAGGAAGGGCTCCTTGGCGAGCTGCTCGGCGAGCTGGGCGGCGTCGGTCTGCCAGCCTTCGCCGATGCGGTAGGTGATCAGGTTCTTGAACATGGATCGCTTGGGAAACAAGAAGCCCGCCAGCGGCGGGCTTCGGGAAACGGAATGGCCGGATTGTCTCAGGCCGGCTGAGCCATGACCTGCCGCAGCAGTTGCTCGAACACTTCCACCGACTGGCCGCCCTGGATCAGGTGGCGCTGGTTGACCACGATAGCCGGCACCGCGTGGATGCCCTGGCGCTGCACTTCGGCTTCGGCCGCGGCGACTTCGGCGTCGTAGCGGCGGCTGGCCAGCAGCTCGCGCGCGCCCGCCTCGGGCAGGCCAGCGGCCACCGCCACGTCCAGCAGCACGGCGGTGTCGGAGACGTCGCGGCCCTCGGTGAAGTAGGCCTTGAGCAGGCCCACCTTCAAGGCACGCTGAACCTCGGCGCCGAAGGCCTCGTCGGCCCAGTGCAGCAGGCGATGGCCGTCGCGGGTGTTGTAGATGCGGCTGCGTGCTTCCATCCGGAACTCGAAGCCCAGCGCGGCGCCGCGTTCACGGATGGCCTGGCGGGTGCCGGCGAGCTGATCGGGGCCGGCACCGTACTTTTCGGCCAGGTGCTCCTCGATGTCCTGCCCCTCGGGCCCCATGCCGGGGTTGAGCTCGAAGGGGTGGAAATGCAGATCCAGCGTCAGGCCCGGGATGCGGGCCGCCGCCGCCTCCAGCGAATACAGGCCGATGGCGCACCAGGGGCAGACGATGTCGGAGATGAAGTCGATACGCATCGGGGTATTGTCACGGGCGGCAGGCATACCCTGGCAAGCGAGCGTTTCAACCGTGACGGGTTTGGGGTTCGCGCGCAGCAGGGGCTGGTCGGCAGGGGGGGCAGGCTCCAATAATCAGCGGCGTGAAGGGAGACATCTTGTTGAACGATTTGCCGCGCTCGCCGCGCCTGGGCCGCCGGGCTGTGCCGTGGGCCGTGGGCCTGCTGCTGGGAGCCCTGGCTGGGGCCCCGGTATCGGCTGACGTGGGTTCCGGTGAAGCGCCCCAGGAGCCGGCCGCGGGTCAATCGTTGCGGCTCAGTGGGTTCGGCACGCTGGGCGTGGCGGGCCTCAGCGGCCCCGAGGGCTGGGGCTATCGCCGCGAGCTGACCCAGCCTGGGCATGCCTCCACCTGGCGCGCTGACATCGACTCCCGCCTCGGTGTGCAGCTCAACTACGCCGCCACCCCGACGCTGGAGCTGGTCGGTCAGGTGATCGCCAAGAAGCGCGGCGCCTTCGCGGCCGACACCGATGCCATCGAATGGGCCTACGCCAGCTACCGCCCGGATGGCGACTGGACGCTGCGCGTGGGGCGCGTGAACGTCGACGCCTTCCTGATGGCCGACTACCGCAATGTGGGCTTCGGCTTCTTGACAGCGCGCCCGCCCGTCGAGCTCTATGCCCGCCAGCCGACCACGCTGGACGGCGCGGACGCTGCCCGCAGCTGGTGGGTGGGCGATGCGCAGTGGCGCGTCAAGGTGTTGCTCGGCAATACGCGCATCGGCGACAACAATTTCTCCAAGCCCGGCCGCCTGAACGGCGTGCACGGGGCGATGGTGTCGCGCGAAGAAGGCCCCTGGCTCCTGCGCGCCAGCGCAGCCCGCGGCCGCGTGAACTTTGACCTGTCGGGCCTGCAGCCAGCGCTCGCCACGTTTGGCCAGCTGGCGCAATTGCCGCTACCGGGTATTGCAGCGCAAGCACAGGCCTTCCGCGATCGCCTGAGCACCAACGACCTGCCGGTGACTTTCACCGAACTCGGCGCCCGGTATGAATCCGCCGACTGGCAGGGCAATCTGGAGTTCGTGCGAGTGGCGGCCTCACCGTTGACGGTCGAAACCACCGCCTATCTGACGGTGGGACGCAGGTTCGGCGCCTGGACGCCCTACGTCAGCCTCAGCCGCGTCCGCAACGGCCTGGCAGCCCAGAGCCCACCGGCCTGGCAGGCAAGCCTCACGCCGCTGATCGGTGCGAGTGCGGCCGCACAGGCGCAGCAGCTGGCCGATGCGGCCACGGCGGTGCTGAATGGGGGCCGCATCGAGCAGTCCAGCAACGCCTTGGGCGTGCGCTGGGATGTGCACCCGCAGGCGGCGGTCAAGCTGCAGTGGGACCAGGTGCGCGTGCCCTTCGGCGGCGGCTCGCTCTGGACGGGTGCCGACAGCCGCGCCGCCCGGGCGCGCCTGACCAGCCTCGTGCTGGACTTCATCTTCTGAGCGGCGTGAGGGACACCACCATGCGCTGCCGCCTGCTGCTCCTGCTGACCAGCCTGCTGCTGGCTGGCGCGGCGCGGGCCGATTTCTACGTGGTTGTGAATGCGGCCAACCCCGAGCGCAACCTGAGCGCCAAGGAGGCGATTGCGCTTTACATGGGCCGCAGCCGCGCGTTCACGAACGGCGAGATCGCGCTGATCCTGGACCTGCCGCGGGATGATCCGCGCCGCGCCGCGTTCTACCAGGCGCTCACCGGCATGAGCGTGGCCCAGGTCAACAGCTATTGGTCGCGCCTGATGTTCTCAGGCCAGAGCGTGCCGCCGCAGGCCATGGCCGACGAGGCGGCCATGCTGACGGCCTTGCGCCGCAATCCCGGTGCGCTCGGCTGGCTGAGCCGGGAGCCGGTTGACCCCGCCTTGCGCACCGTGCTGGTCATCAAGGAGGCGGCGGTCCGATGACGGGGGCGGCCGTCTCGCGGGTGCGCGGCACCCGCAGCCTGCAGCTGAGGTTCATGCTGCTGGCGTTTGCGAGCGCTGCCCTTCTGGCCGTCGTGGCGGCGACGATTGCCTACCAGTTCGGGCAGGCGAGGGCGCTGGCCAGCAGCCGCAGCAACGTTGAAGCGGTGGTGGCCGCGGTGGAGAAAACGCTCTCCATCGGCGCCTTTGCCAACGACCCGGTGCTGCTGCAGGAGGTCGTCAGTGGCCTGGCCCGCAACGAATGGGTGGATGTGGCTGAGGTCGTGGCACCCGACGGTCATCGATTGGCCCAGGCCGCGCGCCCCGGCGTGGGCCCTGGCTTGCAGGGTAGCTCGCTGCAGCGGCCGGTGCTGTCGCCGTTTGACGGCAGCGAGCGCCTGGCGCTGCTGCGCATCCAGATCAACGAGGCCCGCGTGCGCGCAGACGCCGACCGGGAGGCCTACACCCTCGCGGCGGCCATGGCCGGCCAGGCGGCCGTGCTGGCCATCGTGCTCTATCTGCTGGCTGCACGGCTGGTGTCTCGCCCCATCGTGCGGCTGGCCAGTGCCTTGCGGCGCATGCGGCCCGGTGCCGAAGAGCGACTGGAGACACCGCCCGGGCATGCGCACGACGAGATCGGCGTGCTGATTGCCGGCGCAAATTCGCTGCTGGATTCCAACGAGCGCGCCCTGCAGACGGAGCGCCAGCTGCGGGCTGCGGTGGAGGCCCTGGAGGCGCAGTACCGGCAGATCTTCGATGCCAGCAGCGCCGGCATCTTCGTGGTGGACGGGCAGGGCCAGCTGATCAACGCCAACCCGACGGTGTCGCGTCTGCTCAGCCTGAGCATGGCCGAGCTGCGTGCGCTGGGCGAGCAGGACTTCATCGCCCGCGTCTTCCAGCGACCGGAGCAGGTGCGCCAGATGATGGCCGAGGCCGCGCAGCGTGGCGAAGCCGTTTCGGCGGACCTGGAGCTGGTGCCGGTGGGTGAGGCGAGGCGCTGGGTGCATTGCCTGATCTCGGTGCAGCCCGTGGGGGGCGCGGTCGAGGGCGTGATCTACGACGTGACCGAGCGCAAGACCCACGAGAACGCTGTGCGCCACCGGGCCGAGCATGACGGGCTGACCCAGCTCAAGAACCGGGCCGCCGGTGAGCAGACCCTGGACCGGCTGGTGCAGGAAGCGCGGGAAGGTGACGCCTCGCTCAGCGTGGTCTGCATTGACCTGGATGGCTTCAAGCGCATCAACGACACCCACGGTCATGCGGCAGGCGATGCAGTGTTGGTGGCCTGCGCCGAGCGCATGCGGGCGGCGGTGCGGCGGTCGTCTGATCTGGTGGCGCGCCTGGGGGGCGATGAGTTTCTGGTGGCCCTGCGGGACGTGGGGCCAGGCGACGCGGTGCTGACACAGGTCATGACGCAGTTGATCGAGGGCCTGTCCCAGCCCATCGTGCTGGCCAGCGGGGAGGCGGTGCGCGTGGGCGTGAGCCTCGGGGTCGCCTGCCTGCCCCTTCACGGCGACCAGCCCGCAGTCTTGCTTGGGGCGGCAGACGAGGCGCTTTATCACGTGAAGCGCAACGGGAAACTGGCTTTTGCGCTAGCGTTGCCGGGTTGAAACCCGGAACGCTTCATGCCTGACTACACGCCGCCCCAGGTCTGGACCTGGAACACCGCCAGTGGCGGTCAATTCGCCAACATCAACCGTCCGATTGCCGGCGCCACGCACGAGCGTGAGCTGCCGGTGGGCCGCCATCCGCTGCAGCTCTATTCGCTCGGCACGCCCAATGGCGTGAAGGTCACCATCCTGCTGGAAGAGCTGCTGGCCCTGGGCCACAGCGGCGCGGAATACGACGCCTGGCTGATCCGCATCAACGAAGGCCAGCAGTTCGGCAGCGGCTTTGTCGAGGTGAACCCCAATTCCAAGATCCCGGCCCTCATGGACCGCAGCGGGCCCGAGCCGGTGCGGGTGTTCGAGTCGGGGGCCATCCTCGTGTATCTGTCGGAGAAGTTCGGCGGGGCCTTCCTGCCGGCATCGGGTGCGGCGCGTGCCGAGGCGCTCAGCTGGCTGTTCTGGCAGATGGGCAGTGCGCCCTTCCTGGGCGGCGGCTTCGGGCACTTCTATGCCTATGCGCCCGAGAAGTTGGAGTACCCCATCAACCGCTATGCGATGGAGGTCAAGCGGCAGATGGACGTGCTCAACCGGCTGCTGGCCGAACGCCGCTACCTGGCGGGGGACGACTACACCCTGGCCGATATCGCCACCTGGCCGTGGTACGGTGCGCTGGCCAAGGGGCAGCTCTATGGCGCGGGTGAATTCCTGTCGGTGCATGAATACACCCACGTCATCCGCTGGGCCGATGAGATCGCCCAGCGGCCCGCGGTGCAGCGCGGTCGCAAGGTCAACCGCGTCTACGGCGACCCCGCCACGCAGCTCCACGAGCGGCACGACGCCAGCGACTTCGACACCCGCACGCAAGACAAGCTCGCGCCATGATCACCCTGTACGACTGCGCCACCGCCCCGAGCCCGCGCCGGGCGCGCATTTTCCTGGCCGAGAAGGGTGTGCCGCACGAGACGGTGCAGGTCGACCTGCGCAGCGGCGAGCAGCTTGGCGAGGCCTTCCGGCGCATCAACCCGCAGTGCACCGTGCCGGCGCTGGTGACCGACGAAGGTCCGGTGCTGACCGACAACGCCAGCATCGCGGCCTACCTGGAAGCCCGATTTCCCGAGCCGCCCCTGTTGGGCCGCACACCGCTGGACAAGGCCGAGATCGCCGGCTGGCAGTGGCGCGTGGAGTTCGAGGGCCTGATGGCCATCGCCGAAGCGGTGCGCAACAGCAGCCCGGCCATGGCGGGGCGGGCCTTGCCGGGCCCGGTCGACTACGCCCAGATCCCCGCACTGGCCGAACGCGGTCTGGCGCGGTTGCACCATTTCCTGGCCGTGCTCAACGACCACCTGGCTGACCGCGACTTCATCGCCGCAGGGCAGTTCAGCGTGGCCGACATCACGGCCGTCGTCGCGGTCGACTTCGCGCGGATCGTGAAGGTCAAGCCGGGCGAAGCGCATCCGCACCTGCTGCGCTGGCGGGAGTCGATGCAGCGCCGCGGCACCATGGATTGATCTTGCGATGATCCATCGCGATCGCCTGACGGCGCGGCTGGACGGTGAGTTCGCCGTCTTCTTGATCGGCATGCGCATCAACCGCCCTTTGGCGGTGCACCGCTGGTGGCCGGTGGCGGCGGCCATGCCGAAGATGTTGCGGGAGCTCTATGCCCAGCCTGAGCTCGGCTTGCGGAGCCACGAGATGTGGTTCTCGCGCACCATCCTGCTGGTGCAGTACTGGCGCAGCATGGACGCGCTGCAGGCCTATGCACAGGATCGCCAGGCGGCGCATCTGCCGGCCTGGCAGGCTTTCAACCGGGCCATCGGCACCGATGGCAGCGTGGGCATCTGGCACGAGACCTATCTCGTCGGGCCGGGGCGCTATGAAAACGTCTACGTGAACATGCCGGCTTTCGGCCAGGGCAAGGGGGGGGAGCTGCAACCGGCGCGAGGTGGCCTGCAGTCGGCCGCGGCCCGGCTGCGCGCTCAGGCTCGCGGTGTCACCGCACCCGCCACGTCAGGCGAGGGCGCCACACCGCCAGCACCACGTTGAGCACGCTCAGCGCGATCAGCAGCCACAGGGTGTTGCGCTCCGAACGCAGCAAGGCCTGCAGCGTGACCGGGTCGGCCGTGAAGGCGGCCAGCATTTCCTCATGGCGGCTGCCGGAGCCCACCACCATGAGTGTGGCCTCGAACACCGTGATGCCCAGCAGCGCCTTCAACCACGCCCAGCCGGCGTCCATGTAGCCGCGGGTGGCCGCGATGGCCAGCAAGCCGCTGACCACCACCACCGCCATCGATGGCACGAGCAGATAGTTGGCAATCGCCGCGAAGGCCGCGCGTGCGGTGGCGAATGTCTCGGCCGTGCCGCGGTCGGCCAGGCCGTTGATGAAGAGACAGGCGGCCAGCCCGCCGCCGAAGCCGATGGACGCGAGCTCGTGCAGCACCTTGGCCGCCATCCGCCAGAACCGGCGGGTGGGCAGCGCGGGTGGGGCGTCGCCGGCCATGATGCCGAAAGCCTCAGCCCAGCCGGCGGTCGCTCGGCCGCGCGAGGTAGAACCATTCCGTGCCGGGCTGCGACTTGACGTTCGGGAACACGATGCGGCCTTCGCTCGGCGCCAGCACAGCCTCGCCACTGGCGCGGGTGCCGATGGCCTGGCCCTTCTCGACGGGGTCGAAGCTGGCCCATTCGCGGGCGAAATGGTCGCCCATGTCTTCGCGGTCGATGACGTCGTACAGCTGCAGCACCTCGGGCGGCTGGGCAGGGTGGTGGGGCTCCACCGCGCGCTCATCCAGCATGCCCAGGAAGACGAGGGTGCGCAGGATGGCCAGGCGGGCGACCGAGGGTCCGTTGGGGTCCAGGTGCTGGCCGCACTCCAGCGTGATGGCCCAGCCGCCGGTGGAGCGCATGTATTCGGTCGTGCCCACGCCGTAGTGCGGGTCGCTGATGAGGCTGGCCCGGCGGGAGCCGTCGTGCTCGCGCTGCTGCCGGCGCTGCAGGCCGAGGGCGTAGGTCGAGAGCCAGCCCTCCACGATGCGGCCGACGCCAAGCCGTGCGGCCAGCGCCGACTCGGTGGCTTCCTGCGAGAAGGGCTCCAGCTCGCCGGTGTTGTTGCGCGGCCCGATCATCGCGAACGCCGGGCCGTTGCCCTGGAAGCTGTGCAGGTCGAGGATGCCGTCGTGCTGGGCGATCAGCGGGCACAGCACGCGGGCGATGCGGTCCTCGTAGTCCTGCGCGATGACCGGTGGACGCAGGTTGCGATTGAGGTTGCGGTCGCTTTCGCGGCGGCCCAGCTGGTGGGCCAGCGGGTTGACGATGGGCACGCAGGTGAGGGTGCCGCGCAGCAGGATGAGCTCGCCGGCGTCCAACTGGCGAATGATCTCGGCCATGGCCTGGGTGCCATGCACCTCGTTGCCATGCACGGCGCCCGTGACGAGCAGGCGCGGGCCGGGCGTCAGGCCGGCGAACTGGTGGATGCGGAGGTGAGACGTGGCGGTCATGGCGTGAGCAGGGCGGAAGTCAGGGCCTGGTCGGCCGGGTAGACGCGGCGTGGCAGTTCGGCAGCCGGCTGGCCGGCGCGGTAGGCCACGAGGCGGTAGAGGGTGGCAAAGGCGACATCAGGCGGTGCCTCGCCGGCGCCCAGCACCAGCTCGCCGCCGCGCCGCACGCTGTCGGCCAGGAAGGCGGGCAGGCGTAGGTGATATGGGTTGCGCTCGATCTCGCCACGGTGGCGCTCAAGAGCAGCGATCAGGCGGGCGGTGTCGGCGATGCCGGTCTGCACCAGCGTGTTCGGGGTCGACTGGGTGGCCCAGAACTCGGTGTGGGCGAGCACGGTGTCTAGCCGCGCCCGTGCCAGGGCCTCGGCCACCAGGCGGTACGTGCCGCGATGGCTGGGGTTGTCGTCCAGTGCATGGGGCGCGAGCACCAGGTCGGGCCGCTGCTCGGTCAGCAAGCTGGCCAGGGTCTGCACATGGGCGGCCCAGACGGCGGGGGCGCGTTCGGCGGTGTCGTCGCGCACGTCCGATAGCCCTTCGGCACCGAGGCGGATGCAGCCGAAACCCAGCACGCCGCAGGCATCGACCAGTTCAGCCCATCGCGGCTCGCGGCGTTCGGGGTTGCTGCCCAGCGTGACGGCCACATTGGTTACGCGCCAGCCGGCCTCCTGCTGGAGCCGCAAGGGGAGGGCGCCGACGATGCATTCGTCATCGGGGTGCGGGGCCAGCACCAGGCAGTGGCCCGGCCGGGCTTCGGGCACGGGCGCGGCCGCGCCATCGGGCGGGTTGCCGAGCAGCGCAGCAAAGCGGTGGAGATGGTCGCGCCATCGGGCGAGGTCGGCATCCAGAGACATGCCGGCATCCTACCGACGCGGCGCGGCTCCGGGCCATGTCGCCAGCAGCACGCCCGATAAGGCCAGGCCATAGGCCAGGGCTTGCAGGCCCGACAGGCTTTCGCCCAGCAGCAGCCCGATCAACGCGGTGCTGACCGGCAGGAACACCATGAACACGCCCGCCTGGGCGGCAGGCAGCCGCTTGAGCCCGGCCATCCACAGCCATACCGTGACGACGCTGGCGGTGGCGGCGTAGTAGGCGAGCAGCCCCCAGTCCTGCAGCCGTGGTGCCTGGAAGTCAAAGCTCAGCCCTTGCCAGATTGCCAGCGGCGAGACCAGCACCAGGCCCCAGAGGTTGATGAGCGCACTGATGCGCTTGGGGCCCAGGCCTGCGGTCAGCGTCTTGCCGATGACCACGTAGCAGCCTTCGCAGAACACCGCGGCCAGCAGCAGCAGCGCGCCCACCAGCGTGGTCTCGGCGCCGCCCTGCTTGGCCGTGGCCACCAGCGCGATGCCGCCGACCGCGCAGGCGATGCCGGCCAGCACCCGGCCGCTGGGCCGCTCGCGCAGAAAGGCCCAGCTCAACAGGGCCACGGCGGCCGGGATGCCGGCCATGATGACGCCGGCCACCATGGCCGAACTCTGCCGCAGCCCGAACAGCATGCAGATGGAGAACAGGAAGTTGCCGAGGAAGGATTCCAGGAACAGCAGCAGCCGCGCGCGGCCGTCCAGCGGCGCTTCATCGGCCGGCTTGCGCAGCCAGGGCAGCATCAGCACGGCTGCAAAGCCGAAGCGAAGGCCGGCCAGCAGGAACACCGGGAAGGCGGCCACCAGCAGTTTGGACAGGCCGACGTAGCTGCCCACGAGGCTGGTGCTCGCGGCCAGCAGAACGTAGGCGCGCCAGGGAACGGGGTGCATGGTGCGGAGCCGCCGGGTACGCCAGCCTGGTGGCCAGCGAGCCGCGTCAGGCCGGTTATTCGATCGTCAGGGCGACGAACTGGGTGAACTGTGCCGGGTTGAAGTTGTTGTCCGACACCAGGATCAAGGTGCGCTTGCCATTGACCACCGGGCCGAACGTCAGGCCTTCGATGTTGTCCAGTGCGAGGATGCTGCCGTCATCGTTCTTCAGCGAGGACAGGTCCATCAGCAGCGTGCGCTTGACCGGCGTGACCTCGCGGCCCTTGATGCTGGTCCAGCCGGCAACGTCGGTCGCACCGCGCGTATCCACCATAAAGAGCTTGATGGTGTTGCTGGTGGGCAGCTTGGTCAGCGCCGCGATGCCGGGCGTCTGCGCGCCGACGGCATAGGCGCGCTCGATGACGATGAACTCGTGGTCCGACAGGGCGAGCATGTCGGGCACCCCGTTGGTCGCGAAATCGCCCGCCTTGGCCGGCGGGAAAGGCACCGGGCCGACGTCGTACACGTACTCCGCGCCGGCCTTGCCGCTGTCCAGGTCGAAGGACAGCATGCGAGCCCGGCTGCCACGGCCGACCGCCGTGGGCAGGCTGTCCTGGGCCAGGCCGTTCTCGGTCATGGTCCAGAGCGTCTTGCCGTCGGGGGTGAGGGCAATGCTCTCGAAGGCGAGGTTGTTGTAGACGCCCACGTCGCCCGCGGCCAAGCCGGCCGCGCTGCCGCTGGGGTTGTAGTACGCCGGCACCGGGAACTCACCGGCCGGCTTGCCGTCCGGCGTCATGCGGCGCACGGTCGGGTTCTGGAAGCCGGCGGAGCTGCGCTGCCCCTCGTTGCTCCAGTAGATCAGGTTGCGCCGGGCGTCCAGCCGCAGGCTCTCGGGGTCGACCATGTTGCGGCCGAAGGGCTGGCCGTCGAGGTCGAGGATGGTCGTCATGTTGACCCAGCTGACGCCGGCGTCGCCCGGCGAGGCGCTGCGGCGGAACTTGCTCAGGTCGAGCGCGAGTTCGTAGAAGCGGGCCGGGCCGCGGTCGCTGCGGTCGTCGCTGATGGCCAGGTAGTGGCCGGTGGCGGGAACGTAGTCGATGCTGGACAGGCCGCCCACTGGCACGCCGCGAAAGACGGCGCTGGTGGGCACGATCTGTTGCCCGAGGTAGTTCAGGGTCTGGGCCAGCGCCGGCAGCGAAACCAGGGACAGGGCAGCAGAGACAGAGGCCAGGGCGGCACAGCGGGCGATCAACTTCATCAAATCCTCGGGGCGGCACGCGGCCGCACAGCGGCGCGCAGTCTAGTGCACGACGTCAGGCACAGACCTCAGGCCGCACGCCGCAGCGCACCACGCAGCGTGTCGATGATGCGTTCGATGTGGCTGCTTTCGATGATGAGCGGCGGCGACAAAGCGATGGTGTCGCCCGTGGTGCGGATCAGCAGGCCCTTGTCCCAGCAGTCCAGGAAGACGTTGAAGGCGCGCTTGGCCGGCTGGCCGTCCAGCGGCTTGAGCTCGATGCCGCCGACCAGGCCGATGTTTCGCACGTCGATGACGTTGGGTTCATCACGCAGGGAGTGCAGGGCCTTCGCGAATTCGTCCTGCATGCGCGCCGCGCGGGTCAGGAGGTCGCCGTCGGCATAGGTGTCGAGCGTGGCCAGGCCGGCGGCGCAGGCCAGCGGGTGGGCGGAGTAGGTGTAGCCGTGGAAAAACTCGATGAGATGCTCGGGGCCGGTCATGAAGGCATCGTGGATCTTCTGCTGCGCGAACACGGCGCCCATGGGCACGCAGCCGTTGGTGATGCCCTTGGCCACCGTCATCAGGTCGGGCGTGACGCCGAAGGTCTGGGCGCCGAAGGGGTTGCCGGTGCGGCCGAAACCGGTGATGACCTCGTCGAAGATCAGCAGGATGCCGTGCTTGTCGCAGATCTCGCGCAGCCGCTGCAGGTAGCCCTGGGGCGGGATCAGCACCCCCGTGGAGCCGGCCACCGGCTCGACGATGACGGCGGCAATCGTCGAGGCGTCGTGCAGTTGCACGAGGCGTTCAAGGTCGTCGGCGAACTCGGCACCATGCTGCGGGATGCCGACCGAGAAGGCGTTGCGTGCCGGGTCGTGCGTGTGGCGGATGTGGTCGACGCCCGAGAGCAGGCTGCCGAACATCTTGCGGTTGGCGACCATGCCGCCGACCGAGATGCCACCGAAGTTCACCCCGTGGTAGCCGCGTTCGCGGCCGATCAGCCGGGTGCGGGCCCCTTCGCCGCGCACGCGGTGGTAGGCGATGGCCATCTTCAGCGCGGTCTCGACGGACTCGGAGCCGGAGTTGGTGAAGAAGATGCGGTTCAGGCCCGCCGGCGTGATCTGGGCGAGGCGCTCGGCCAGCTCGAAGGCCTTGGGGTGCGCCATCTGGAAGGGCGGTGCGAAGTCCAGCTCCGCCGCCTGCTGTTGGATGGCTTGCACGATCTTCGGGCGGTTGTGGCCGGCGTTCACGCACCACAGGCCGGCGATGCCGTCGAGCACTTCGCGGCCCTTGTCATCGCGGAAGAACATGCCGTCGGCCTGGGTCAGCAGGCGCGGCGCCTGCTTGAACTGCCGGTTGGCGGTGAAGGGCATCCAGTAGGCGTCCAGCTTGGAAACATCAGCGCTCATGCAGGGCTCCGCGAAAGGGATGGCAAAGTCTAAAAGCTAATTTGACGGGGTTGTCAGAATTCGACGACGCCTCAGGGTTCCCACCAGCGGGGTGAGCTGGACAAGCAGGATGCACGCGAGCATGAGGCCGCAGCCCAGCAGGCCGTTGGTGTCGAGCCGTTCACCCAGCAGCACATAGCCGAAGGCCGCGGCGAACAGGGTCTCGGACGACAGGATGATGGCGGCATCGGCTGCATGGGCGTAGCGCTGCGCCACCACCTGCGCCGTGAAAGCCACGCCGACCGACAGCACGCCGGTGTAGACGATGGGCCCCGCGGCCGCGAGCAGGCCATCCCAGCGCAGCGGCTCCATCACGGTGGCCGCGCCGAGCGACAGCAGCCCGCAGACCGCGAACTGGCCGCTCGCTACCAGGAAGGGCGCAGCCATGCGGTCGGCCCAGCGGCCCACCATCAGCACGTGCACGGCCCACGGCACCGCTGAACCCAGCACCCACAAGTCGCCCACGCCGATGCGGAGTTCATGCGCACCCGACAGCAGGAAGGCGCCAACCAGGCAGCCCGCCGCCGCAGGCCATGCCGACCAATGCGCCACCTGCCGCAGCAGCAGCCAGGCCAGCACCGGCACCAGCGGCACATAGACCGCGGTCAGGAAGCCGGCATTGGTGACGCTGGTGAACTGGATGCCAATCTGCTGCATCACCGCACCGAGCATCATCAGCGCGCCGAGGCCCGCGATGTGAACGCCGTCGCTCCACGACAGCGGCCGGCCTTCGCGCCCGAGTCGCCGCCACTCGATGACGGCCAACGGCAGCACGACCAGCGAGCCCACCAGAAAGCGCACCCCGGTGAACAGCAGCGGACCGACATCGGCCATCGCGCGGTTTTGTGCGACGAAGGCCGAGCCCCAGATCAGGGCCACGAAAGTAAGAAGGAGGTTGGCCTGGATGCGGCTCATCGGAGGGAAGTTGTGACGGCCCGTCACGCTGTACGTTGCGCTCTGCGGCCGCCTGGTGTCAAAGCCTCGAGCATGCCATGTGGGCCGGCGCGACCCCGGCACGATGGATGCGCGGGACGGTTGGGCCCACGCCGTAGAAGCGCCCCTGAGGTCGGGGCCGCGCGACTGTCGGCACGCGGAAAGTGAGTCGGTGTGTGAATTGCAGCCGTTTCGCGTCGGGCCCATCCCGCAAAATGGGTGGAAAGCTGCCGCGGCTCTGCCGCAGGCGCGCGAGGGAGTGACATGAGAACGAATTGCTGCGCAGTTGTGGCTGCGCTGACGCTGGCCGTGACCAGCCCGTCGGCCGTTGCGGCGGTCTACAAATGCACCGACGCCTCGGGCAAGACGACCTACCAGGCCCAGCCCTGCCCCGAGGCGAGCGCTGGTGCCCCGCTGAAGGTGGATGCCCAGCCGGCGCCAAAGCCAGCCGGGCCCGGCCGTCCCGCCCCGCCGGCTCGATTGACGCCGAATCCTGGCTGGGATGTGATGACCTCGGACGGCGAGGTCGCGCCTCCCGCGGCCCCGGCGCCAGCGCTGGAATCGCGAACCGCCACCGCGCCCGAGCGCGTCCAGGCACCGCTGCTGCGGTTGAGCTTTGACCTGCTCAGCACTGACGGGCGCAGGCTGCCCTGGACGAACGCAGGCCCCAAGGGCGGCAATCCACAGGCAGGCCAGGTGCGCGATGGGGCGATGAACGTCGA
>JAIPCJ010000234.1 GCA_021738245.1 Methylotenera sp.
CTACCACTCCGCGTGGGATGATTTCGATAATGTTTTTCAACACTATCCAAGTTCATCAAACTTGGCGTCCCCTAGGGGATTCGAACCCCTGTAATCACCGTGAAAGGGTGGTGTCCTAGGCCTCTAGACGAAGGGGACTAAACCTTCGCGGCTTGAACTGCGCGCCACTCAAATCTTGTTCAAGATTCTGGTGGAGGTAAGCGGGATCGAACCGCTGACCTCTTGCATGCCATGCAAGCGCTCTCCCAGCTGAGCTATACCCCCGTTTGATTATTGATTCGGCTGTTGCCAGCTTGGTCGCCAATCGCTTCGTTTGCAGCGCTGTTCAAGCGAGACCAAGAGTATATGACGAAATTTAAACGGCTTGCAAGCGTTCAAGCACTTTTTTCTGGTCGAAGTGCTCAAGGACCGCATCCAGGCTCGGCGTCTGTGCGCGACCGCACACCAGAACGCGCACCGGCACCGCCAACTGCGGCATCTTGAGGCCCGCCTCCGCCAGCGTCTCCTTGAGCGCCTGCTGGATGGAGGCCTTGTTCCAGTCCTGCAGGGCCGACAGCTTGGCAGCAAGTTGCGCAAGCGCCGGCCGCACGGCGTCGGTGATATGGGTTGCCAGATCTTCCGCAGAGGGCGATACGGGCGCGAAGTACATCGACAGCCAGTCGGCCAGTACCGCCACAGTGGCACAGCGGTCCTTGAAGAGGCCGACTTTGGGCAACACCTGCGCCGCCGAGACCGCCAAGCCCTTGCCCGCCAATTGCGCCACGACCAGATCAGCAAGGCGCGCCTCGTCGACCGTCTTCACGTAGTGCCCGTTGACCCAATCCAGCTTGGCCGGGTCCCACTGGGCGGGGCTGCGGGACAGGTGGCCCCCATCGAACCAGGCCACCATCTGCTCTGCCGAGAAGAGCTCGTCATCGCCATGGCTCCAGCCCAGGCGGGCAAGGTAATTCAGCATGGCCTCGGGCAGGTAGCCGTTGGCGGCATAGTCCATCACGCTAACGGCGCCGCGGCGCTTGGACAGCTTCAGCCCGTCATCACCCAGGATGATCGGCAAGTGGCCGAACTGCGGCAGCGGCGCGCCCAAAGCGTTGAAGATGTTGATCTGCCAGGGCGTGTTGTTGACGTGCTCGTCACCGCGGAAGACGTGGCTGATGCGCATGTCCCAGTCGTCCACCACCACGGCGAAGTTGTAGGTTGGCACGCCGTCGGTGCGGGCGATGATCAGATCGTCGATCTCGCGGTTGTTGATGGTGATGGGGCCTTTGACGAGGTCGTCCCAGGTCACATCACCCTCGATCGGGTTGGCAAACCGGATGACGGGCTTCACACCTTCGGGCGGCGTCGGCAGCACCTTGCCCGGCTCCGGGCGCCAGCGGCGGTCGTACAGGGTCTTCTCTCCGCGGGCCTTTTGCGCCTCGCGCATCTCGTTGAGCTCTTCCGGCGTGGCGTAGCAGCGGTAGGCCTTGCCCTCGGCGATCAACTGGTCGATGACGGCCTGGTAGCGATCCAGGCGCTGCATCTGGTAGATCGGCCCCTCGTCGTAGCTCAGCCCCAGCCAGTTCATCGCCTGGATGATCTGTTCCACGGAATCCTGAGTGGAGCGCGCAACATCGGTGTCTTCGATGCGCAGCACGAACTCGCCGCCATAGTGGCGGGCGTAAGCCCACGAGAACAGCGCCGTGCGGGCAGTGCCCAGATGAAGAAAGCCGGTCGGCGACGGCGCAATGCGCGTGCGGATCTTGTCGAAGGAGCTCATGCGTGATTCAAGGTGGAGAGGCCGCGTGCCAGGTCATCGCAGATGTCGTCGACATGCTCGAGACCGACGGCGAGCCGGATCAGGCCCTGGCCAATGCCCGCCGCCTGGCGCTGGACCTCGGTGAGGCGGCCATGTGACGTCGTGGCGGGGTGCGTGATGATGGATTTGGTGTCACCCAGGTTGGTGGCGATGGAAATGACGCGCGTGCTGTCGATGACATGGAAAGCCGCCGCGCGCGCGGCGTCGGGCGTGGCCGCCTTCAGGTCGAAAGACAGCACCGCCCCACCCTGCCCTGATTGCTGGCGCATGGCCAGCTCATGCTGGGGGTGCGACGGCAGTGACGGGTAGTAGACGCGCGCCACCTGCGGCTGGGCCTCCAGCCAGCGGGCCACGGCCAGCGCCTGCTCGCTCTGGGCCTTCATGCGCAGCGCGAGCGTCTCGAGCCCCTTGAGCACAACCCAGGCGTTGAACGGCGCGAGCGTCATGCCGACCGTGCGCAGGATGGGGCCGAACACGTCTCGGATGAGCTTGTTCGGGCCGCACAAGGCCCCGGCCATCACACGCCCCTGCCCGTCCATGTACTTGGTGGCCGAATGCATGACGATGTCTGCCCCCATTTCGGCTGGGCGCTGCAGCGCGGGCGTCGAGTAGGTGTTGTCCACGGCCAGGAGCGCGCCCGCCGCATGGGCCATGTCGGCCAGGGCGCGGATGTCGCAGACCTCGGTCAGCGGATTGGTCGGCGTCTCGGCAAAGAAGAGCTTGGTGCTGGGGCGCACGGCGGCCTGCCATTCGTCCAGGTCGGTCTGCGAAACGAAGGAAGTCTCGACGCCGAACTTGCCGAACTCCTTGGCAAAGAGGTTGATCGTCGAGCCGAACACCGAGCGCGAGCACACGACATGGTCACCCGCCTTCAGCACGCCCATGGCCAGCAGCAGGATGGCGCTCATGCCGGTCGAGGTGGCGATGGCGGCCTCGGTGCCCTCCAGCGCCGCCAGCCGGGCCTCCAGGCTGCGCACCGTCGGGTTGCTGGTGCGCGAGTAGGTGAAGTCTTCCGAGTTGGAGAACTTGCGTGCCGAGGTCTCCGCGTCGGACTGCACATAGGCGGTCGTCAGGAAGAGCGCCTCGGAGTTTTCGCCATGCTGGCTGGGCGGCAGGGCCGTGCGCACGGCCAGCGTCTCGCGGCGCAGGCCTTCGGGCAAGGGGCGGCGGGGCGCGTCGCTCATCGCATCAGCCCTCACTGCCGCCCTGCAGGGCGAGGCGGCTGCGGGCGTCGGCATCTTCGTCGCCCGGCTGGTTGGCACGCTGCTCGCGGATGGCTTCGAAGTCAGCCAGGCTGACGTCGCCAGTGACGTAGTGGCCGTCGAAGCAGCTGGCCTCGAAACCAGCCAGGCCCGGCCGCAGGGCCGAGACCACCCGCTTCATGGCATCCACGTCTTGATAGATCAGCGCATCGGCCCCGATGTACTGGCGCACCTCCTCGATGCTGCGGCCGTGGGCAATGAGCTCCTCCTTGGTCGGCATGTCGATGCCGTACACATTGGGAAAGCGCACCGGCGGCGCCGCTGAAGCGAGATACACCTTGCGCGCACCGGCCTCGCGGGCCATCTGCACGATCTCCTTGGAGGTGGTGCCGCGCACGATGGAGTCGTCCACCAGCAGCACATTGCGGCCCTTGAACTCCACGCCGATGGCGTTGAGCTTCTGGCGCACGCTCTTCTTGCGCGCGCCCTGCCCCGGCATGATGAAGGTGCGGCCCACATAGCGGTTCTTCACGAAGCCCTCGCGGTAGGGCTTGCCGATGCGGTGCGCCAGCTGCATGGCCGATGGCCGGCTGCTTTCGGGAATGGGGATGACGACGTCGATCTCGTTGGGCGGCATCGTGGAGATGACGCGCTGCGCCAGCGTCTCGCCCATGTTCAGGCGCGCCTGGTAGACGGAGATGCCATCCAGCACCGAATCGGGCCGGGCCAGGTAGACAAACTCGAACATGCAAGGGTTGAGCGACGGCGCGTCATTGCACTGCTCGGTGTGGAGCTTGCCGGTCATGTCGACGAACAGGGCTTCGCCGGGCGCCACATCGCGCTCCAGGACATGGCCGGTACCTTCCAGGGCCACGCTCTCGCTGGCGACCATGAAATCCCCATTGGACGCGCGGCCGAAGCACAGCGGCCGGATGCCGTAGGGGTCGCGGAAGGCCAGCAGGCCCTGGCCTGCAATCAGCGCGATGACCGCGTAGCTGCCCTTGATGCGCTTTTGCACGGCGCGCACGGCGGCGAAGATTTCCTTGGGCGTCAGCGGCAGGTCGCGCGCGGCCAACTCCAGCTCGTGGGCGAGCACATTGATCAGCACCTCGGTGTCACTCTCGGTGTTGATGTGGCGGCGGTCGATGTCGAACAGCTCTTCCTTCAATGCGTGCGCATTTGTCAGGTTGCCGTTGTGCACCAGCACGATGCCGAAGGGCGCATTCACGTAGAAGGGTTGTGCCTCCTCTTCGCTGTAGGCGTTGCCGGCCGTCGGGTAGCGCACCTGGCCCAGGCCGATGCTGCCCGGCAGCGCCCGCATGTTGCGGGTGCGGAAGACGTCCCGCACCATGCCGCGCGCCTTGTGCATGAAGCACTTGTGGCCCTGCATGGTGACGATGCCGGCGGCGTCCTGACCACGGTGCTGCAGCAGCAGCAAGGCGTCGTAGATGAGCTGGTTGACGGGGGTAGCGGCGAGGGTGCCGACGATGCCACACATGGTGGGGTTCCTTATTCAGGCGAATCCGCGTCAGATGGGGTCATCGAGCGGGAAACAAAGCGGGAAACGGGTTCGGGCAACAGCGGCGCGAGGTCATGCAGCACGCTGGTCAGGACCGGCGCTGCGCGCGAGGCCTGCCAGGTGGACGACTGCGCCAAGGGCGATGCGCCAATGACCAGCACCAGCAGCAAGGCAATGAACACGCCACGCAGCGCACCGAAACCGGCGCCGCCCAGACGGTCCACTGCCGACAACGGCGTGGCATGAATGAGGGTCTTGATCAGCCGCGACGCCAGGCTCCAGACGATCAGCACGGCAAAGAAGGCGATGCCCAGCGTCACGAGGTGCAGAACAGCCGGGCCGAACTGGCTCGTGACGCCGTCGGGCAGCAGATCCGCCACGAGCGGCGCCAGCGGCGAGGCCGCGAAATAGGCAACCACCCAGCCGGCCAGCGACATCACTTCAAACACCAGGCCGCGCCACAGGCCGATGCCGATCGAAATCAGCAACAGCCCTGCAAGCGCAAGATCGACCCAGCTGAGCGAGACGTCCATGGCCCCGGGTGGTCAGAGGGTCAGGATGGAACCGGGCAAGCCGGCGCCCTTGAGCTTGGAGGCCGCCCGCTCGGCCTCGTCGCGGCTGGCATACGGCCCCAGCCGCACCCGCACCCGGCGGCCATCGGCAGTGTCGACGGCCTGGGCGTAGGTCTTGAGGCCCAGCTTCTCGACCTTGGCGCGCACCTCTTGTGCGGCCTTGTTCTCGCCGTAGGCGCCCACCTGCACGATGTAGCGCGCGCCCGCAGCGGCAGCCGGCTCCTTGCCATCCAGCAGGGCCTGCGCACGCGCGCCGTCGTTCGCAGGCTTGGGCTTGTCTGCCGTCTTCTCGACAGGCTTCACGACAGGCTTTTCGGCCAACTTCTCGGCTGGCTTCTCAGCAGGCTTGCTCGCAGCCTTCTCCGCTGGCTTTTCAGCGGGCCGGGTGAGCGGCCTCTCGGCCGGCTTGACCTCCGCCGGCTTCGGCTCGGGCGGTAGTTCGGCACTGGCGGCCTGTGCGACCTGCGGGGGCAAGGCGGCAGGCGCCGGCTCGGCCTGAGCCAGCGGCTCGCGCGTCGGCACGGCCAGCGGCGGTGCGCTCTCCTTGCGCGGGATGTCGATGGGCAGGTCGACCGGAATCGGGCGAGGCTGGGTTTCGAAGATCAACGGG
>JAIPCJ010000043.1 GCA_021738245.1 Methylotenera sp.
GCTGCGCGCGCGGTGGCCCGCGCCGTGACCGCCACGCGTCGCGTGGTGCAGCGCCGCAATCTGCCGCCGCGGCAGGCCGTGCAGGCGGTGCGCCGTGTGACCCGCCAGGTCGCCACGCGCCCGCAGGCCGTGCAGCGCCTGTCTCGCCCGCTCGTCGCGCCGGCACGCCGGGCCACGCCACGCGGCCAGGCCGCACAGGTGGTGGCACGGCAGGTGGCCCCGATCGCGCGCCAGGTTGCCGTCACCACTGGCCGCCCGCTCACGGCGGGGCGCGCGGGTGGCCATGTCTGCACGCAATGCCGGCGCAACCGGCGGCTGCTCGCGCGCGGGCCCGTGGTCATCAACCTGCGTTGCCGCTGACATCCGCAGCCCCCGCCACCACGCCACCAAGGAGCACCAGGTCATGGATGTGCGCCGATTCCTGCAGGCCAAGATCACCGGCCTGTCTGCCCGCCTGTCGCGGCTGGCGCGCGTCGACAACGCCTTTGTCGGCCTGCGGCCGCAGGACATGCCCTATGCGCCCTCGCCCGAGCATTTCCAGTCCGCCAATGCCCGACTGGCCGCGGTGGAGCAACGCATCCACCAGCGCTTCGAGCAACTGCGCGCCGATGCCGGCCGCCGCGCGCCTCAACGGGTGCTGGTGGACATCGCGCTGGTCGAGCGCGAGTTGGACCGTGCCCGGCGGTTGTTCGGCATGTTCTACGAGGTGTTCGCGCAGCGCGGCACGGCCTTCGGCCCCTCGCTCGCAGCGCATGACAGCATTGCCGCCGACTGCTACACCGCCATCCGCCAGGCCGCGCCGCGCCTGTTCGACGCACCGCTGCTCAAGCCCGTGTCGTACATGGAGCATGGCTATTCGCCGGCCACGATGCGCCGCGGCGTGGCGCTGTCGCGGCTGCTGGGCGAGGCCAACCCGTTTCCGTTGATCCGCATTCCCTGGGACCGCGACCAGCCCTGGCAGAGCGTCTTCCTGCACGAGGTGGCGCACAACATCCAGGCCGATGCCGGCATCTGGCAGGAGAACCGCCAGGCGGTGCTGCGCCGGGTGATGGGACGGGCAGGCAGCCCGATGCTGGCGTCCGTCTATGGCCGTTGGCACAAGGAGATCTTTGCCGATCTGGCCGCCATCCTGCTCGGCGGCCCCGCCGCGGCCTGGGGCATGGCCGACTTCCTGGCCCACCCCCAGCCGCGCACCATGACCTTCCGCCCCGGCGGCGCGCACCCCACAGCCTATCTGCGCGTCTATCTGCTGGCCGAGATGCTGCGCCGCATGGGCTTCCAGGCCGATGCCACCCAGCTCCTGCGCGTCTGGCAGGCGCTGTACCGCGCTGACACCGGGCACCGCATCCCGGCGGGACTGATGAGCAGCGCGCCGCGGCTCATTCCGGAGGTGGTGGACGAGATCGCCTTCCAGACCCGCCGCAATCTGGCGCAGCAGGCGCTGGCCGATGTCATCCGCTTCGACGCGGGCGACCAGGACGCCATCCTGGCCGGCGCGCGCCGCCTGCAGGCCGGCAAGCCGGTGGACCTGCCGCCCCGCCATGTCGTCAGTGCGGCTCACTACGCGCTGGAGAGCGGGCGCATTGCGCCGCAGCGCCTGGCCCACGCCGTGACCGACCAGCTCAGCGGCAGCCGCACCCGTGCGCCGCTGCGGCTGGTGGCTTGAAACCGAACCCCACACCGAGGACTCCCCATGGCCCACTCCAACACCCTGCCCATCAGCACCGCGCAAGGCGGCCAGGACCGCCTGGTGCTCGACAACCTGATCCGCCGGGAGCTCAAGGTCGGCGACCCCAGCGACCCCGCGCAGGTGGCCCAGGCGCTGCTGACGCGCTACAGCGCCGACCCCCGCGCCCAGGCCATCGGCCAGGAGTCGCGCGGCCTGCCCTTCCTGCAGGCGGCCAGCGCCGCCCCGCCGGTGGTGCAGATGCTGACCGCCGCCGGCGGTGCCGAATGGCAGCAGGCCCTGGACGACATCAACCAGGACCTGCAGCACCTGAGCACCAGCGCCCTCGTGAAGGACGTGGCGCCCGAGATCCGCGGCTGGGGCCAGGCCATCCGCACGACGCTGTCCGAAGGCTATGACGCCGCGCGCTTCGGCCTGGACCCGCGCAACCGCGACAAGGGCTTCGCGATGCGACGCCAGCTCAACGACTATGCGCGCCTGGCGCGGCTGGTCGGCGCGCACACGCCGGCCATGTTGACGGACTTCCGCAAGCTCGCGCAAAGCCTGGACGAGGCGGCCAACCTGCTGCTGGTGATCATGGGCGAGGCGCTGGCCAATGTGGGCTTCGGCGGCGGCCGCTACATCCCGCAGGTGGCCTATGCCGACCTGCAGACCCGCCGCGACGCGGTCATCTACGCGCTGCGCAACCTGGTCGGCAGCACCCAGCAGGCCTACGGCCCCGACGAATGGCCGCGCGGGTTGGACGCCTACCGCCAGCTCAATGACCTGCTGGAGGCCCAGGGCCAGAATGACCTGCGCTCGCTGCTGATCGAGACCGAGCTGGCCCGCACCATGGACGAGCTGGTGCGCCGGGGCGGCGACAACACCGCCGACGGCCTGCGCTCGGTCGGCTCCACCTCGCTGTTGACGCTGGAGCGCTTCCGCCGCCTGGTGGCGGTGAGCCGGCGCGGCATCAGCCCAGAGTCGCCAGCGCTCTACGCCTACCTGGAAGCGCTGCAGCTCTTCGCCTCGGCCTTCGACTCGGCCGGCGGATTCCGGCTGATGAAGATCGCCCGTCCGCCCCTGTTGTTCTATGGCCTGTACGGCAGCACGGGGCTGGATGATGCCGACCGCCGCATCGTCGACCTCGCCACCCGCCGCGGCCTCGTGGCCGACGCCATCGACTGCTTTGCCAGCAGCTGCTGCCAGGGCAACCGGACCTGCCTCGTGCTGCTGGACAAGCTGCTGTATGACATCGACCGCGCCATCGATCTCTATGGCCTGGGCTTTGCCAACTTCGGCAGCACCGAGCGGCGCGCGTCGGCCTATGCCTTCATGATCGACCAGGTGCTGCTGGCCGCGCCCTGCCGCGCGCCGGGCCCCAACCAGCCCAGCCTGCTGCCGCCCGAGCTGGTGGTGCAGCTCAACGCCATCGCCGACGAGCTGCGCCCCGACCTCACCCTGGCCAACGACCCGGTCTTTGCGGATGCCGTGGCCCGTGCCCAGCGCCTGGCCGCGCAGCTCGGCGCCCTGATGCAGACCCGGGGCCTTGCCGACCCTGACCAGCTGCGCCTGCGCGGCACCGCGGCGCCACCGCAGGTCTGGGACATCGAGGGCCTGGCCGAGCTGAACACGGCCATCTACCGCGGCAGCGCTGCTGTACCGCCGGGGCTGGTGCCCGATGGCGACCTGCAGCTGGACGCCTACCTCGGCGTCATCGAGCAGGAGCTCTGCCTGCAGCTCGACATGGAGCGCAACTGGAGCCAGCTGGTGCACAGCATGGTGGCCAACTGCGCGCAGATCGATGTCTCGCTGTCGCAGCTGCAGGCGGTGGTGCAGGCTGCCGTGCGCAGCGTGGCCGGCCATGACTGCCGCTCGGGCGCCGCCATCAACCTGCCGCCGACCCTCGAAACCTCGCTGGACTCGCTGGTGGACAGCGTGGAGCGCACGGGCCTGGGCCGACCGCACCGCACGCTGTCCTGGCAGCGCCGCACCTGAACCGCCATCGCAAGAGGAGCCCACCATGCCAGACGATTCCGATCTCCGTTACACGCCGAAGTTCTACGAGAGCTTCGGCAGGGTCATCCAACTTGACCTGGGCAGCACCGCGCAGGACGTGGCGACCACACGCGAACGCGTGACGGCGCTGCCGCAGGCCCTGGGCGACGTGCTCAAGCCCACGGCCGACAACATCGCCGCGTTGCGCACCAGCTGGTCCCAGGACCTGGCCGCCGCCGTCACGCAGCTCAAGGCCAGCCACACCGGCGACCTTGCCGCCGCACAGGCGGCGCTGAAGCAGGACCTGCAGGCCGGCTTTACCCAGGTGCTGCAGGCGGTGCACACGAGCGCGCCGGTGACGCAGGCGCTGCATGTGACCGAACGTTCGGCCAGCCTCATCCGGCCGCTGACTCAGGTGCTGACGCTGGGCGTGGATGCCGCACCCGGTCAGCCTGACAAGCAAGTCAAGTCGGAGTGGGGCGAGAACGTCACACTGAAAAAGCTGGCCGAGTCCGTCGCCGCCGAGGCAGCCCTGCTCGATGGCGAGCTGCACAAGCGCTTCCTGGCGGCCTTCCGCGTCTTCAACAGCAAGTCGACCGAAGAACGCCACCAGCGCTATGCCGAGGTGCATGCGCTGATCGCGGACATCGCAGCGCAGCTGAGCTAGTCCACCGCACCCACCGAATGCAACGCCACGCCGGAGCGACACCATGAGCTTCCAGACCACCGAAACCATCCAGCGTCTGTGGGAGACCTTCCTGCGTGACCAGTTGGCGGCCATGCCGCCAGCCGAGCGGCAGAAGTTCGAGCAGCCGTTCGAGCAGCGCTTCAGCGAGCTGCTCAAGGGCGCCGCCAACGGCGAGAACAGCCGCGACGGCTTTCTCGACCTGGTCGGCCTGGGCGAGAACGGCCCGCCGGACTTCGACAAGATCGCCTACCCGCATATCACGCCGGACTTCGACGACGCCGTCGTGCCCAGCCAGCTGCATGCCGCCGCCGAGCTGTACTACATCTACCAGCACGAGCGCATGAAGATCTTCGAGGTGGTGGACACGCTGCTGCGCCTGTTCCGCCTGGGCAAGATGCGCATCCAGCGCGGCCCGGGTGCCCGGGGCCTGTATTTGCTGGAGAAGTGGCAGCCGCTGCGCTACAAGCGCGCCGACCGCATGGTGGCCTACCGCCGCGCCTTCAACTACGGCACGGCCCAGGCGCCGGCAGGCGCGGTGGTCAACCGCAACTTCCACCGGCAGATGGTGGGCTTCATGGTGTCGCTGGGCCAGTACTTCCGCGATCTGCTGATTGGCGAGGTCATCCGCGGCGGCCAGGTCATCGAGCAGCGGCCCTTCGGCAGCGTGGCCACCGTGCAGCGCATCGGCCTGGACCTGCGCTACGCGCTGGACCGCTCCACCTACGGCAACATCTTCTCGCTGGCCATGGAGACCGGCCATCACCTGAAGACCGTGCTGCAGCTGCTGGACGCACCGGACATCAAGAAGGCCTTTGACGCCAACACCAAGTGGGACGTGGTGGAGATCGTCTCCAACCGCTATCTCGGCGGCGTGGCCGAGCCCAGCCAGCGCGCGAAGATGGCCGAAAGCGGGCGGCGCATCCTGCAGTTCGTGGCCGACAACGACTTCAAGACCGCCACGGACCCCATCCTGTTCCAGAGCGTCGTGCGGCCGATGGGCGCGCATGCCGAAGCCTGGGTGGCGGCCTACCGCATGACGCCCGAGGGCCGCGGCTTCCCCGGCGTGACCCCGGCGCTGCAGAGCGTGCTGGGCATTCGTCAGGCGGCTTGACGGGGACCCGCCATGAGCGCGAGCTGGGATGCTGCCGTCATCGACGATGCGCTGACCGGAACCGATGCCGGCATCGATGCGCTGACCCAGCTGCCGCGCCCGCAGCGCGGGCTGTCGCCCAACCTGGCGCACTGGCATGTGATCGGCAGCCTCGTGCACGACCTGCGGCGGTGGTTTCCGGGCACGCGGGTTCAGATCGACAAGACGCGCGGCGCGGGCCAGCCCCGCCCTTTGCTGCGGCCGGACGCGAACTTCAACAACCCGCGCCGGGGTGGCGCGCCGACCCACATCGAGGTCGACACCCAGCCAGCGCAGATGCAGCGTCACATCGCCGCTCGCAACCGGGCCTTGCGCAATGTCTTCCTGCAAGTGGACCCGGCCAGCGGCGCGCTGCTGCGCAAGCTGGTCTACCCGCCCGGCGCCGCTCGCCCGCAGCTCGACCGGCGCGGTACCCAGAACGCCCCGGTGCGGCTGCGGCCCACGGATGTGTTCGATGAATTCGACGGAGGTTGACCATGGGCGCAAGCGACCTGCGCGTGACCGTCGACGGCGTGAAGCTGCGCTGCGTGCTGGACCCGGCGCTGGTGCTGGGCCATGCCTGCGGCCGGCCGCTGGCCCTCGGTCTCACGCGTGTGTTCGAGACCTGGCTGCCGCGCTCCTTCTGGCGCGTGCTGGATGCCAGCGAGCTGATCAGCGTCGACACCGAGGCCGCACCGTGGCTGCATCCGCTCGCGCTGAACGACTGGACCGCCCTGCGCGACGGCACTGACGCCGGCTCCTGGCCGCTGCGCTGGGTGGGCGACAACCTGCACGAGTCGCAATTGCGCAGCAGTGTGGACGACTCGCTGCTGGAGCGCTTCGAGCGCCATGCCGAGGCCCTGCCGGCGCCGGAGCCCGCCCGGGCTGGCAGCGGCTGGCAATGCAGTTTCGACGCCGAAGCCAGCGCGCACGATGCACTGGCGCTCTCGGCTGCGCTGGACGGCGCCCTGCTGCTGTGCCAGGCCCCGGACGGCCACACGCCGCCCGGCCCGGTGCGCGCCCTGGCCAGGCTGGGCCACGAGCCACTGGAGCTGTCGCCGGAGGAAAGCCGCAGCCTGATGGCCGCCGAACGGATGTTCGTGCGCCAGGCCGTGGCCGCAGCAGGCCTCGCCGCGCTGCTGCAGTCGCTCGGCCATCTGTGCGTCGTGCATGCGCTGACCTGGCCCACGGCAGGCGAGGCGGCCAACGATGACGCCCACGACCCCTGGCATCGCAGCCAGTCCTGGTGGTACCGCCTCTGAACGCCGGAGCCCGACCATGTATGCAGAGCCTCGCTCTTCCCTCCCGGCGCCCGCGGCCGGCGGCCCTCGCCTGAACCATGATGAACTCGTGGCCGTGACCGTGCAGGGCCAGATCGCCCATCCGGTGGGCCGCGCCACGCCTTACCGCATCGGCTACGACGGTGTGCCTCGCGTGCTGCCGGGCACCGGTGGCATCGTGCTGAACCGGCGCATTGGCGACCTCTGCGTGGGGCTGGCCGGTGACCACATCGAGCCAGGTGTGGCCTTGCACAACAACAGCCGCGAGGTCATCGGCCCGCGCGATGGCCCGAACAATGCGCTCATCACCTATGCCTGCGTCGGCAACCGGGCCACGGTGCTCAGCGGCCTGGCGCGCGGCCAGCAGGGCTGGGTGACCGGCAAGCACGGCGGGGTCAACCATGTGCTGGTGGACTTCCCGACGGCGGTGCTGCAGCGGCTGGCGATTGGCGACCGCATCGGCATCACCTCCATCGGCCAGGGGTTGCGGCTGCCGCAGCACCCGCGCATCGAGCTGATGAACTGCGCGCCGGGCCTGATCGCCCGCTGGGGCATCGCCGCGCGCGATGGCCGCCTGTATGTGCCCATCACGCATGAGGTGCCGGCACGGCTCATGGGCTCTGGCCTGGGCAAGAACACCGCCTGGCGTGGCGACTACGACATCCAGCTGGCCGACCGCGCCGCCCGCGAGCGCTACCGACTGGGCAGCCTGCGCTTCGGCGACTTCGTGGCCATCACCGACGCCGACACCCGCCGCGGGCCGGTGATGCGCGAAGGCCGGGTGACCATCGGCGTCATCGTCCATGGCGACAGCACGGTGAGTGGCCACGGCCCGGGGGTGACGCCCCTGCTCACCGGGCCTGCCGAGTTGCTGCGGCCGCGGCATGACCCGAACGCAAACCTGGCGGCGGTGCTGGGCGTGCGCCAACCGGTGCCGCCGCAAGAGAGGCTGACGCTCGCCGAGCGCGACCGGCGCCTGCGCTGCCGGGCGCGCGAGGCGCCGCCTCACCTGGCCTTCAGGACGTCAGCTGGCGTTGAAGGTTAGCGAGCATGTCGTCGACCATGGCGTCCAGGTCGTAACGCAGCTGCCAGCCCCAGTCGGCCTGGGCGTCGCGGTCGTCGATGCGCTGCGGCCAGCTGGCGGCAATCGCCTGGCGGAAGTCCGGCACGCAGTCCATCGTGAACGACGGCAGGCGGCGGCGGATGGACGCCGCAATCTGCTCCGGCGTAAAGCTCACACCGGCAAGGTTGTAGCTGCCGCGCTGGCGGATGGCCTGGGCCGGCGCGTCCATCAGCTCCAGCGTCGCGCGCAGCGCGTCCGGCATGTACATCATCGGCAAGGCCTGACCGGCTTCCAGGAAGCAGGTGTAGCGGCCGTCCTTCAGGGCGGCATGGAAGATTTCGACGGCGTAGTCGGTCGTGCCGCCGCCCGGCGGCGTCTTCCAGCTGATCAGGCCCGGATAGCGCAGGCTGCGCACGTCCACGCCATGCTTGGCGTGGTACCAGGCGCACCAGCGCTCGCCAGCCAGCTTGGAGATGCCGTAGACGGTGGTCGGGTCCATCACCGTGGTCTGCGGGGTGTCGACGGCCGGCGTGTTCGGGCCGAAGGCAGCGATGGAGCTGGGCCAGAAGATCTTGTCGAGCTTTTCGTGCCGGGCCAGCTCCAGCACGTTGAGCAGGCCCTTCATGTTCAGGTCCCAGGCCCACATCGGGTGCTTCTCGCCATTGGCCGAGAGCGCAGCAGCGAGGTGGTAGATCTGGGTGATCTTGTGGCGCTTGACGACGGTCGCCAGCGCGCCGGCATCGGTGACGTCCAGCGCCTCGTGCTGCAGGGTGCGCACGCGGCCCTGCGGGCTCAGGTCGCTGGTGATGACGGCCTCGTCGCCGTGGCGCAGCGCAAGCTCTGCGGCCAGCTCGGTGCCGATCTGGCCGTTGGCGCCAATGATGAGGATGCGGGTGGGCCGGCTCATTTCAGCAACCCCAGCTCACGGCCCGCCTGGGTGAAGGCCGCGACGGCCTTCTCCAGATGCTCGCGCTCATGCACCGCCGAGATCTGTACGCGGATGCGCGCCTGACCCTTGGGCACGACCGGGAAGAAGAAGCCGACGGCGTAGATGCCCAACTCGAGGATGCGGGCGCTGAGCTTTTGCGCCATGACCGCGTCGTAGACCATGATGGGCACGATCGGGTGGGTCCCGGGCTTGATCTCGAAGCCTGCGGCCTGGATGGCCTCACGGAAGTATGTGGTGTTGGCCTCCAGCTTGTCGCGCAGCGCGGTGGAGCCTTCCAGCAGGTCAAGCACGGCGAGCGATGCGCCCGCGATGCTCGGGGCCAGGGTGTTGCTGAACAGATAGGGGCGCGAACGCTGGCGCAGCAGCTCCACGACTTCCTTGCGGGCTGCCGTGAAGCCGCCGGAAGCGCCACCCAGGGCCTTGCCGAAGGTGCCGGTGATGATGTCGATCTTGCCGAACACGCCGCGGTATTCGGGCGTGCCGCGGCCGGTGGCACCGAGGAAGCCGCTGGCGTGGCATTCGTCGATGCCCAGCAGCGCGTCGTAGCGGTCGCACAGCGCGCGGATCTTGTCGAGCTGGGCGATGGTGCCGTCCATGGAGAACACGCCGTCGGTGAACACCAGCTTGAAGCGGGCGCCCTTGTCGGTGGCTTCCTTCAGGCAGCGCTCCAGGTCGGCCAGGTCGTTGTGTTCATAGCGCCAGCGTTGGGCCTTGCACAGCCGGATGCCGTCGATGATGGAGGCGTGGTTGAGCGCATCGCTGATGATGGCGTCCTGCTCGCCGAGCAGGGGCTCGAAGAGGCCGCCATTGGCGTCGAAGGCGGCGGCGTACAGGATGGCGCCCTCGCAGCCGACGAAGCGGGCGATGCGCTGCTCCAGGGTCTTGTGCAGGTCCTGCGTGCCGCAGATGAAGCGCACCGACGACAACCCGAAGCCATGCGTGCGCAGCGCCTCGTGCGCCGCCTCGATCACCTGGGGATGTGACGACAGCCCGAGGTAGTTGTTGGCGCACAGGTTGATGACCTCGCGGCCATCGGTCGTCTGGACGACCGCGCCTTGCGGCGTGGTGATGATGCGCTCGGCCTTGAACAGACCGGCGGCACGGATGCCGTCGAGTTCAGCTTGCAGGTGTTGATAGAAGGCTTGGCTCATGGCGCCGCTCCTGGTGCACAATTCGGTAAATTGAACTTGTTCGATATATCGAACTTTCGTGCAGTATCCGGAAATCGTCTATCCCCGTCAAGCATGAACAAGCCCGCTGCCGATCTCGAACCGCCCCGCGTGGGGGCTGCGTTGCAGGCCCTGCGCAGCAGCCGCGGGTTGTCGCTGGATGACCTCTCCAAGCGGGCGGGCGTCAGCAAGTCGATGCTCTCGCAGATCGAGCGCAACCAGGCCAACCCGACGGTGGCCGTGGTCTGGCGCCTGGCGAACGCGCTGGGCGTGGAGATGGGAGAACTGCTGGGCGCCGAGCGGACCGCCACGCCCGCCATCGAGACGGTGCCTGCGCATGCGACGCCCGGCCTGACCAGCCCGGACGGGCTTTGCAAGCTGCGCATCCTCGGGCCGATCGAGCTGGCAGGTCAGTTCGAGTGGTACGAGCTGAGCGTGCAGCCCGGCGGGGTGCTCGACAGCCAGGCCCACGAGCCCGGCTCGCGCGAGCACCTCAGCGTGCTCACCGGCAGCCTTGAAATTACGGCGCAGGGTGTCACCAGCAAACTCAAGCCGGGTGAGACGGCCCGCTATGCCGTGGACGGGCCGCACGCCATCCGCAATACCGGCAAGTCTGCGGCGACCGCACTGCTGGTGGTGCTGCACCCGTAGACTCGTCGGCGTCCATTCCGGGAGCCCCGACATGATCCGACGCCGTTCCGCCCTGGCCACGCTGGCCGCCCTGCCCCTGGCCACACCGCGGCTCAGCCACGCAGACGACAAGACCCTCCGACTGCTGGTGGGCTTCCCCGCAGGCGGCGGCACGGACGCCATCGCGCGCCTGCTGGGCGAGGCGCTGCAGGCAGCCCTTGGCACGACGGTCCTGGTGGACAACCGGCCTGGCGCGGGCGGACAGATCGCCGCCCAGGCGCTGAAGGCGGCAGCACCCGATGGCAACACGCTGTTCGTGAGCCACGACCACACCATCTCCATCCTGCCGCTGGTGCTGAAGAACCCGGGCTTCGACCCCGCCAAGGATTTCGTGCCCGTGGCGGGCTTTGCGACCTTCGCCAACGCGCTGGCCTTGTCCGGCGGCACGCCCGCCGCCAGCCTGCCGGAGTACCTCGCCTGGGTGAAGAAGCAAGGCGGCCAGGGCAACGTGGGCGTGCCCGCACCGGCCTCGGTGCCGGAGTTCCTCGTCAAGCTGCTGGGCGAGAAGCACGGGCTGAACCTGCTGGCCGTGCCCTACCGGGGCAGCGCACCCATGATCAGCGACATGCTGGGCAACCAGATCAGCGCGGGCGTGGGCTCGGTGCCCGACCTGATCGTCAACCACCAGCAGAAGAAGCTGCGCATCGTCGCCGTGATGGGCCAGCAGCGCCAGCCGGTGCTGCCGGAGGTGCCCACCTTTGCCGAGCTGGGCATCGCGGGCTTCGAAGACCTGCCCTACTACGGGCTGTTCGCACCCGCCGGCACGCCGGTGGCCACGCTGGAGCGGCTGTCACACGCACTGGCCGGCGTCATTGCGCAACCGAGCGTGAAAGCCCGGCTCACGGAGCTGGGGCTGTCGGTCGGCCTGATGACCTCGGCACAGCTCGCCAGCCGCGAGCGCGCTTACGCGGCGGCTTGGGCACGGATCATCAAGGCCGGGAGTTTTCAGCCCCAGTGAGGAGCTGACCCACCGTCAGGCTCGACCAGCCGCCCTGCGCCCACAGATTGGCCAGCAAGCCCTGGCGCTCGGCCAGAAAGGCCGCAAGCAGCGGCTCGGCCGAGGCCGTCTCGGGTGCGCACAGCAGCACGAAGCGCTGAGCCCCCTCTTCCTCCAGGCGCCCGATCCAGTCCAGCGCCAGCAGCTTGTCGACGATGGGGCTGAGCTGCAGCGGGTCCACCCGCAGCGCCACGGCCAACCCCAGGTGAGACAGCCCACGCTGGCCCGCCTCGCGCACCCGCCACAGCGCGCGGATGACCTCCAGCGCCAGACCGAGCGACTGGCCGGGCGCATCGGCACGCAGGTGCAGCCGGCCTGTCAGGGCGGGCGTGTTGGCCGCCAGGATGGCCCCCAGCAGCACGATCACCCAGCCAAGGTAGACCCAGATCAGGAAGACCGGCACGGTGGCGAACGCGCCGTACAGCGTCGAATAGGTCGGGACCTGCTTGACGTACCAGGCCAGCAGCGACTTGGCCAGCGAAAAGCCCAGCGAAACAAACGCGCCGCCCAGCAGCGCATGCCGCCAGCGCACATGGGTGTTGGGCACGTAGTGGAAGAGCCCGGCCACGGCCAGCCCCAGCAGCACGATGTCTGCTCCCCCCAGCAGCGCAGCGAGGTCGCCGGGCATCTTGGTGAACAGCCCCTGGCCGACGCTGACGGCATAGCTCGTCAGCGTGAGGCTGCCACCGAGCAGCAGCGGGCCGAGCGTCAGCGCGGCCCAGTACACCAGCACCCGCTGCGCCATCGGCCGTGGCCGGCGCACGCGCCAGATGGCGTTCAGTGTGCGGTCGATGGTGAGCATCAGCGCCAGGGCGGTGATGCCGAGGAAGACGAGGCCGACCGCTCCCAGCTTGTTGGCCTTGGCCGCGAACTGGGTCAGCGAGGCCAGCACCGGCTTGGCGATGTTGGGCGGGATGAGGCTCTTCAGGAAATACTGCTCCAGCGCCGACTGGAAGCTGGAGAACATCGGGAAGGCCGTGAAGATGGCCAGCATCACCGTCAACAGCGGTACCAGCGAGATCAGCGTGGTGAAGGTGAGGCTGCCGGCGGTCAGGCCGAGCTTCTCTTCACGAAAACGCTGGCGGAAGGTGTGCAGCGTCTGCAGCCAAGGCCAGGCCAGCAGCTCGGCCATGAAGCTGCGCGCAAAGGCCAGCGGATTGCGATCCAGCGGCGCATCGGGATTGTCGGAAGGCGCCGTGGGGGTGGACGGCGCGGCATGCGGGGACAGGGACATGGCTTCTATGATGCCGCAGCTATGCCTGCCTCCCTTGAAAGAACTGAGCCGCGTCCGAATGAACGCCTGTCGCGCAACCTCGCCGTCGCCAGCACGCTGGCGCTGATCCTGCTGTGCCTGGCGTGGGAACTGTGGCTCGCCCCCACGGGCCGCGGCACGCTGGCGCTGAAGGCCCTGCCGCTGCTGGCGGCACCCTTCGGCCTGTGGCGCTACCGCATGTACACCTACCGCTGGCTGGCGCTTGTCATCTGGCTGTATGTGCTGGAAGGCCTGGTGCGCGCCACGAGCGAGGGCGGCACGGGCCAGGTGCTGGCCGGCCTGGAAGTGGTGCTGAGCGTCGCCGTCTTCACCGCGTGCACCGCGCACATCCGGCAGCGCCTGGCGGCTGCAAAGGCCGCATGAGCGGCTTGCTCGACACCCTGCGCGCCCGACTGGGCGATGCGGGCTTGCTCGTCGGCGGTGATCTTTCCGCCTACGAGACCGACTGGCGCAAACGTTACCCCGGCCGGGCCTTGGCGGTCGCAAGGCCGGCCTCCACCGAGGAGGTGGCGGCAGTGCTGCGGCTCTGCCAGGCGCATCGCGTGGCGGTCGTACCCCAGGGTGGCAACACCGGCCTGGTGGGCGGCTCCACGCCGGACGACAGCGGGCAGCAGCTGGTGCTGAGCTTGAGCCGCATGAAGCGCCTGCGCGAGATCGATGTCGCCAATGCCAGCCTGACCGCCGAGGCCGGTTGCGTGCTGGCCGACGTGCAGGCGGCCGCCGCTGGCGCCGGCATGCTGTTCCCGCTGAGCCTGGCGGCCGAGGGCTCCTGCACCCTGGGCGGCAACCTCGCCACCAATGCCGGCGGCACGCAGGTGCTGCGTTACGGCAATGCGCGCGAGCTGTGCCTTGGCCTGGAAGTGGTGACGGCCGCCGGCGAGGTCTGGCAGGGCCTGTCGGGCCTGCGCAAGGACAACACCGGCTATGACCTGCGCGACCTGTTCATCGGCAGCGAAGGCACGCTGGGCATCATCACCGCGGCCACGATGAAGCTCTACCCGGCACCGAAAGAGCGCCTGACGGCCCTGGCCGCCTGCGGCGGTGCGGACGATGCCGTGGCCTTGCTGCGACTGGCGCGCGACCACGCAGGTGACGCGCTGACGGGCTTCGAGGTCATGAACCGCGCCTCGCTGGCGCTCGTGGCCCGCGAGTTGCCTCAGCTACCACAACCGCTGGCGCCAGCCGCCTGGACGGTGCTGCTGGAGTTGTCGGATGCCGAAAGCGCCAACCATGCCCGGCAGGTGTTCGAAGGACTGCTCGAAGGCGCCTTCGAGGCCGGCATCGTGCACGACGCCGCCATCGCCCAGAGCCTGCAGCAGGCGCGGGATTTCTGGCATCTGCGCGAGTCGATCCCGCTCGCGCAAGCGCAAGCCGGGCTGAACATCAAGCACGACATTGCCCTGCCGGTGTCGGCCATCCCGGGTTTCGTCGCGGAGATGGACGCTGCGCTGGCGCGCTACATGCCCGGCATCGAGATCATCGACTTCGGGCACCTGGGCGACGGCAACCTGCACTACAACGTGCAGGCCCCCGCGGGTGTGGCGCCAGCCGCCTTCCTGGCGGCGCACGAGGCGCCGATCAATGCGCTGGTGTACGACGCGGTGCAGCGTCGGGGCGGGTCGATCTCGGCCGAGCACGGCATCGGCCGGCTCAAGCGCGAAGAGCTCGCCCAGCGCAAGGACGCCACGGCCCTGGCGCTGATGCGGTCGATCAAGCGGGCGCTGGACCCGCAAGGACTCCTCAACCCTGGACGGCTGGTTTGACCGCGACGCGGCCGGTCACCAGGCGCACGAGGCGCATCACCATCCGGAACACGAAGCGAACCAGCAGCAGCGTCAGCACCGCTTCGAGCAGCGTCAACACGAATCCGCCGAACACCGTGAACCGCTCGGCGCGCCGATGGAACTTGGCCAGGGCGTGGTCACGGGCGATCTCGATGCTGTCGTAGAAGGTCGGCACGATCAGCAGCGTGAGCAGGGTCGAGGTGATGGTGCCGCCGATGATGGCCACGGCCATCGGCCGGTAGAACTCGCCGCCCTCCCCCACGCCGATGGCCACCGGCAGCATGCCGGCAATCAGCGCGAGCGTGGTCATCAGGATGGGCCGGAAGCGCTTGCGCCCGGCGTGCATCAGCGCCTCTTCACGGTCGATGCCAGCGGCTTCTTCCTGGCGCGTGGCGTCCAGCAGCAGGATGGCGTTCTTGGCCACCAGGCCCATCAGCATGATGACGCCGATCAGGCTCATCAGGTTCAGCGTGCCCCGGGTCAGCAGCAGCGCCACCACCACGCCGATCAGGCTCAACGGCAGCGACATCATCACGCCGAGCGGTGCGGTGAAGCTGTTGAACTGGATGACGAGCACGAAGTACATCAACGCGATGCCGGACAGCAGCGCGGTGATCATGGCGGTGAACACCTCCTGCTGGTCACGCGCCGCACCGGCCAGCTCGATGCCGAAGCCGGGCGGGAAGTCGATCTTCTCGGCGAGCTTCTTGGCCTCGGCCGTGATCTCGCCCGGCGAGCGGCCCTGGGCGTTGGCGCTGACCGTGATGGTGCGCTTGCCGTCGCCGTGCTGGATCTGTCCCGGGCCCTTGCCCATGGTGACGGTGGCGATCTGGTCGAGCGGCACCATGCGGTTCGTGCCTGAGACGGCGATGGGCAGGCGCTCGATGTTGGCGGCGTCCACGCGGTCGCTCGGGTGCAGGCGGATGGACACGTCACGGGTCTCGCCGGTGGGGTCGACCCAGTCGCCGGCTTCCACGCCCGCAAAGGCCACGCGCAGGGCCTGGGCCGCGTCATTCACCGAGATGCCCATCTGGTTGGCCAGGCCGCGGTCGAGTTCGATCTGCAGTTCGTTCTGCGGGTCCTGCTCGGAGTAGCCGATGTCCACGGCACCCTTGATGCCGGCCATGGTCTTCTGGAAGTCCTGCGTGATCTGCTGGAGCTTGCGGGTGTCGGTGCCGAAGAAGCGGATCTGCACCGGCTTCTGCGCGCCGTTGTTCAGGTCGTCGAGCACCACGTACTCGGCACCGACCAGGCGCGACACCTTCTCGCGCAGCTCCTTCGCCACTTCGGCGGCGGAGCGTTGGCGCTCGGTGCTCTTGCCGATGTCCACATAGATGCGCCCACCGCTGGCGTTGGGATAGGCGGTGGTGGCCTTGGTCTCCTTCATCGTGGATGCAAGCGCGGCGGCGGCATCGAGCTTGAGCTTGGAGTAGTCCAGGCTGCTGGAGGCGGGGCTGCGCACTTCGATCGCCAGGAAACCGGCATCCGCCTGCGGCAGGAAGCTGGAGCCGCCGAACTTGGCCTGCAGGAAGATGGCGCCGACAAAGCTGAGCACGGCAAAGGCCGTCATCCACCGGCGGTGATGCAAGGCCCACGCAATGACATGGCCGTAGCGGTCCGCCACGCCATCGAACCAGTGGTTGAAGCGCTGGAACCACTTCTCGATGCCGCGCTTGGGCTGCTCGTGGTAGCCCGGCGGGTCGCCCCAGTAGGCCGACAGCATGGGGTCGAGGGTGAAGCTGATCAGCAGCGACACGATGACCGAGGCGACGACGGTGAGCGCAAATGGCTTGAACCACTGGCCCGGGCCGTTGCCCATGAAGGCCACCGGCACGAACACGGCGACGATGGCGAAGGTGGTGGCCGCCACGGCCAGCCCGATCTCGGCGGTGCCCTCGCGGGCGGCGGTCACGCGGTCGCTGCCGCGCTCCATGTGCCGCACGATGTTCTCTCGCACGACGATGGCGTCGTCGATCAGCACGCCGATGGCCAGCGACAGGCCGAGCAGGCTCATGAAGTTCAGCGAGAAGCCCATCAGCCACACCGCAATGAAGGCGGCCAGCACCGAGGTAGGCAGCGACAGTGCGGTGATGAGGGTGGAGCGCCAGCTGTTCAGGAAGGCATAGACCACGAAGATGGTGAGGCCTGCACCGAAGACCAGCGCGTGCGTCACGTTGTGCAGGCTGTTCTCGGCGTCCTTGCCGCCGTCCTGCGTCACCTCCAGCGTCGTGCCGCTCGGCAGTTCCTTGGCGATCTCGGCCACCAGCTTGCGCGCATCGTTGGCCACGCTGACGGTGGACGCATCACGCGAGCGGGTGATGGAGATGCCGACATTCGGCCGTCCGTTGCGCAGGGAGTAGCCGGTCATCTCGGCAAAGCCGTCCTTGACCTCGGCCACCTGGCCCAGGCGCACGACCGTGCCCACACCATTGACCGTGGTGCGCTTGATGATCATCTGCTCGAACTCGGCCGGCGACTCCAGGCGACCCAGCAGACGGATGCTCTGGTCTTCGAGCGCGCCGCGCACCTTGCCCACCGGGGCCGTGGTGTTCTGCGCACGCACTGCGTTGAGCACCTCCGTGACCGACACGCCGAACTCGCGCAGCTTCTCGGCTCGCAGCAGGATGGACAGTTCGCGCTTGAGCGAGCCGTTCACGTTGACGGTCGACACGCCGGCGATGCCCCGGAAACGCTCGGCCAACTTGTCTTCGGCCAGGCGGCTGAGCTGCGCGTGGGTCAGCGTCGTGCTGGACAGCGACAGCTGCAGGATGGGCTGCGCCCCGGGATCGGCCCGGGTGATGATGGGCTCGCGCATCTCGATCGGCAGCTTGTAGCGCACCGACGCGATGGCATTGCGCACCTCGTCGGCCGCCTCGATCATGTTCTTCGAGAAGTCGAAGATCAGCACGATGGTGGCGCCGCCTTCGCGGGACGTGGAGTTGGAGCGGTCCACACCCGAGATGCTTTGCAGTGCCTTCTCGATGCGGTTGACCACCTCGCGTTCGGCCGTCTCGGGCGAGGCGCCGGGATAGGTGATGTTGATGACGAGCACCGGCGGCTCGACCTCGGGGAACTGGTTGACCTTGAGCTTAGACAGGGCCAGCAGGCCGACCAGCATCAGGCCGATCACCAGCACGACCGTCGCCACCGGACGGCTGATGCTGAAGTTGGAAAGGAACATCGCAGCGCTCCCGTTTACTTGCTCGCAGCCGCAGCCGCAGCCACTGCCGAGGCGGCACCCGCGCCCGCAGCCACGCGCTGCACGGCCGCACCGTCCACCAGCGAGCCGGTGGGCGAGCGCAGCACCACGTCACCCAGCGCCAGGCCCGACGCAATGACGACCTCGCCTCGACGGTCGTCGCGGTCACCCAGGGTGACGCTGACCTTCTTCAGCTGGTTGCCGGCCACCTTCCAGACGAAGGCGGCATCGCCCTGCCGCTGCACGGAACCTTCCGCCAGCACCAGCGCGCGGCGCTCGCTGCTCTCGACCCGGCCTTCGGCATACAGGCCAGCCACTTGCGGCGCCTTGGCACGGTCGTCGAATTCGGCGATGACTTCGACCTGGCGGGTGGTGGCGTTGGCCGAGGCATCGATGCGGGCCAGCTTGCCGCGGAACTCGGCATCGCCGAAACCATTGATGCGGAAGGCCACCGGCTGGCCCACCTTCAGTTCGCCGAGACGATCGGCCGAGATCTGCCCTTCGAATCGCATGGAGCCTGGGTCGATGACCTTCACCAGTTCGCGGCCGATCTGCACTGTGTCGCCAACCGAGATCTTGCGCTCGCTGACGACGCCATCGAACGGCGCGCGCACTTCGGTACGCGTTACCTGCTGACGCGCCGTCACGGCTCGCGCCTTGGCCGCGGCCAGCTCGCTTTGCGCAGCGTTGCGGCGCACCTCGGCATCTTCCAGGCCTTGCATGGAGATCATGCCCTGCTGGTTGAGCGTGCGCTGGCGGGCCAGCACGCGCTCGGTCTGCTCGAAGCTCTGCTGGGCGGCGCGCACGGCTTCTTCAGCCGAGGTCAGGCTGTCGCGGATGGCAGTCGGGTCGAGCCGGATGATGAGGTCGCCAGCCCGCACGCGCTCGCCGTTGTCCTTGGCCACCTGCAACACCACGGCAGCCACTTCGGCACGCAGGTCCGCCCGGCGGGCCGGCTGGATGGCGCCGGTGATGACGGGTGCGCCGATCAAGCCACTCTGCCCCACCTGGCGCAGATCCTCCGGGGCCAGCAGCAGCGGCGCAGCCGGCTTGGCGGCGGCCTTGGCATCGTCGGGCTTGCCCCCCTTGCTGCAGGCGGCCAGGGTCAGAACCAGGGCCAGCGACAGGGTGGTGAGGAGCGGCGTTGCACGCATCATGGAGAGACCTTCTTCAGAGGACTGGGTAGGGTGCCTGGAAACGGCGTTTCAGGCGCGCGAGCTTAACGGCCTGGCAACACTTCGCCAGAGGTCATGCAAGATTTGAAACGCGCCGTTGACGCGATGCGAACCGTCCCTCAGCGGCGGATGGCACGCGACTGGGGGGTCAGGCCGGTCGCCAGTCCAGCCGCCAGGCGCCCTGTTGCCAGCGCTGCAGCCACAGCAGCCCGATCAGCGACTTGGCGTCCGTCAGCTCGCCCCGAGCTGCCAACTGGTCGAGCTCGGCCGGGGTGTGGGTGACGAGCTCGAGAAACTCCCCTTCATCGAGCTTTTGCGCGCCCTGCGAGAGCCCCCGCGCGAAGAAGATGTGGATGCCTTCGTCCGAATAGGCGATGGCGTTGTGCAGCACGCCGGCATAGGCCCATTCGGCCGCGGTGTAGCCGGTCTCCTCCAGCAGCTCGCGCTGGCCGCAAACGAGCGGTGCTTCGCCAGCGTCGAGCTTGCCCGCCGGAAACTCCAGCATCACCCGCCCCATCGGATAGCGGTACTGGCGCTCCATCAGGAGTCGGCCGTCGTCCAGCAAGGGCACCACCATGACGGCGCCCGGATGGCGGATGAACTCGCGGCTGGCGGTTCCCCCGTCGGGCAGCGCGACGCGGTCTTTGACGACGCGCAGGAAGTGGCCTTGGTAGACCTCGGCGCTGTCGAGCTGGCGCTCGACGAGGTGGGCGTCGTCAGTCTTCGGCACGATGGGCCCCGCGGCGCAGGTAGCGCCAGACGAAGCCCGGAAAGCCGAGCGTCGCGAACAGGCAGGCGGCTGCCGCGTAGAACTCCCATCCCTGGGAGTGACGCTGGCCGATCCGGGCTTCGAGGGCCGTGCCGACACCCAGGGTCAGGGCGGCCATGCACACGAGCTCCAGCAAGCGCCACCAGCCACCTTTCGGCGCGCGCCGGGGACCGACCAGCAGCAGTCGTTCGCTGAAGTACGGCAGATTGGCCGCCACCACGGCGACGACCAGCACGCCCCAGACCGCCGTGGTCTGGTCCATCAGGTGGCGAGCGCCTTCACGATGGCCTGGGCGCACAGTGCCATCAGGCCGCCCGGCAGCAGACCGAACACCAGCACGGCCAGGCCATTGAGCGACATCACGACGCGCACGTCACCCGGCGCGGCCAGCGGCGTCTTGTCCGCCGGTTCGTCGAAGAACATGACCTTCACGACGCGCAGGTAATAGAAGGCACCGATCAGCGACACCACCACCGCGAAGATCGCGAGGTACAGATAGCCATCCACGTGGGTCGACACCAGGGCCTGCAACACCGCGAGCTTCGCGTAGAAGCCCACCGTCGGCGGCACGCCGGCCAGCGAGAACATGAACAGGGTCATGACCAGCGCAAACCACGGGCTGCGCTTGGCCAGACCGGCGAAGTCCTTCAGCTCTTCCGCCTCGTGACCCGCACGCGCCAGCAGAATGACCATGCCGAAGGTGCCGAGCGTCGTCAGCACATAGGTCACGGCATAGAACATGGCCGAGCTGTAGGCGTTGGCGGCCGACAGCGTGTTGTTGTTGACCACACCGCTCGTCATCGCCAGCAGCATGAAGCCCATGTTGGCGATGGTGGAGTAGGCCAGCATGCGCTTGATGTTGGTCTGGGCGATGGCGGCGAGGTTGCCCACCAGTAGCGACATCACCGACAGCACGATCAGCATCTGCTGCCAGTCGACCGCCAGGCCGATCATGCCTTCCACCAGCAGGCGGATGGTGATGGCAAAGGCCGCCAGCTTCGGCGCGCCGCCGATCAGCAGCGTGATGGCCGTGGGAGCCCCTTGGTAGACGTCGGGCACCCACATGTGGAAGGGCGCAGCACCGAGCTTGAAGGCCAGGCCGGCCACCACGAACACCACGCCGAAGACCAGCACGCCACGGTTGGGCACACCCTTGGCGATGACGTCGAACACCTCGGGGATGCTCAGCGAGCCCGTGGCGCCATACATCATCGACAGGCCGTACAGCAGGAAACCGCTGGCCAGGGCGCCGAGCACGAAGTACTTCATCGCCGCTTCGGTCGACACGGCATGGTCCCGGCGCAGGGCCACCAGCGCATACAGCGACAGGCTCATCAACTCCAGGCCGAGGTAGATGACCAGGAAGTTGTTGGCCGACAGCATCACGCAGATGCCCAGCAGCGAGAACAGGCTCAGGATGAAGAGCTCGCCCTTGAGCATCTCGCGCACGCCAGCGTAGGGCCGCGCATACACCAGGGCGATCATCGTCGCCACGCAGGCAAAGCCGGCCAGCAGGTGCCCCATGGGGTCGGCGACGACCATGCCCTGCATGGCGTACGTCGTGAAGCCGGCATCAAAGTAATAGAAGTGCATGCCGGCCACGAGAGCCAGCGACAGCTGCGTCAGCCAGTAGGTGGGACGGCGCTGTTCATCGGTGACCCACAGGTCCACCAGGGCCACCACGCAGCCCATCACCAACAGCAGGATCTCGGGATAGATCGCGAGCCAGTTCATGTCGTTCATTGTTCTTGCCTCTGCTCGGATCAGACCGGGAGCTTGCTGGTCGCCACGTGCTTGAGCAGCTCGGTGACCGAGTGGTGCATCACGTCGGTGAAGGGCTTCGGATAGAGGCCCATGTACAGCGTCGCCACGGCCAGCAGACCCAGCATGATGAATTCGCGGGCGTTGATGTCGGTCAGCGCGCGCACGTCATCGTTGGCGATGTCGCCGAAGTAGACGCGCTTGACCATCCACAGCGTGTAGGCCGCGCCGAAGATCAGCGCGGTGGCGGCGATCAGGCCCAGCCAGAAGTTCGCACCCACCGTGCCCAGGATGACCATCCACTCACCCACGAAACCGGCGGTCGCCGGCAGGCCGCAATTGGCCATGCCGAAGAACACCGCAAAGGCCGCGAACTTGGGCATGGTGTTGACCACACCGCCGTAAGACGAGATCTCACGCGAGTGCACGCGGTCGTAGAGCACGCCGATGCACAGGAACATCGCGCCCGACACGAAGCCGTGCGAGATCATCTGCACGAGGCCGCCCGACACGCCGAGTTCATTGAAGATGAAGAAGCCCAGGGTCACGAAACCCATGTGGGCGATGGACGAATAGGCCACCAGTTTCTTCATGTCCTTCTGCACCAGGGCCACGAGGCCGATGTAGACGACGGCGATCAGCGACATCGCGATGATCAGCCACGCCCACTGGCGGGCGGCGTCCGGTGCGATGGGCAGCGAGAAGCGCAGGAAGCCGTAGCAGCCGAGCTTCAGCATGATGGCGGCCAGCACCACCGAACCACCCGTCGGCGCCTCGACGTGCGCGTCGGGCAGCCAGGTGTGCACGGGCCACATCGGCACCTTGACCGAGAAGGCCGCCAGGAAGGCGAAGAACAGCCAGGTCTGCGCACCGCCGGCCAGCGGCAGCTTGTGCCAGGTCTGGATGTCGAAGCTGCCGGCCGACTGGTAGTACAGGTACAACAGCGCAATCAGCATCAGCAACGAGCCGGCGAGCGTGTACAGGAAGAACTTGAAGGCCGCATACACGCGGTTCGGGCCGCCCCAGACGCCGATGATGATGTACATCGGGATGAGCGTGGCCTCGAAGAACACGTAGAACAGCATGCCGTCCAGTGCGCTGAACACGCCGACCATCAGGCCCGACAAGATCAGGAAGGCGCCCATGTACTGGTTCACGCGCGTCTCGATCACCTCCCAGGCGGAAATGACGACGATGACGGTGATGAAGGCCGTCAGCGGCACGAACCACATCGAGATGCCATCCACGCCGAGGTGGTAGCGGATGTTGAAGCGCTCGATCCAGGCCACGTTCTCAACGAACTGCATCGCAGCCGTGGAGGTGTCGAAACCAGTGATCAGCGGCAGCGTGACGAGGAAGCTCGCCACGGCGGCGGCCAGCGCCATCCAGCGCACGGCACTCGCCTGTTCATCGCGCCCCAGGGCCAGCAGCAAGGCGCCGCAGGCGATGGGCAGAAAAATCGCAAGACTCAGCAACATTCTTGTTCTCCGCCGCTCGATCAGGACCCGAACAGGGCGCTGAACTGGGGCTTGATGTAAGGCCAGAGCTGCCAGGTCATCAGACCGGTCACGCCGAGGATCATGACGAGCGCGTACCAGTACAGGAAGCCGGTCTGCACACGGCGCACCAGGCCCGCGATGCCGCCCACCGTCTTGGCCGAGCCGTTGATGACGAGGCCGTCGATCAGCGCCCCGTCGCCGCCCTTCCACAGACCCACGCCGATCGCTCGGGCCAGGCGGGCCAGCACGTTCTCGTTGAACCAGTCCATGAAGTACTTGTTCTCGAGGATGATGATCAGCGGACGCAGCACCTTGGCGAGCGTTGCCGGGATGCTGGGCGCGACCATGTAGAACACATAGGCCGTGGCGACACCCGCAAACGCCAGCCAGAACGGCAGCGTCTTCAGGCCGTGCGCGGCCATGGCCAGGGCGCCGTGGAACTCGCTGGCCAGCTCTTCCATCGCCGGGTGGGCGTGGAGGTTGACGAAGATGGCGTCCTTGAAGAACTCGCCATACAGCATCGGCTGGATGGCCAGGAAACCGATGACCACCGACGGGATGGCCAGCAGCACCAGCGGCACCGTCACCACCCAGGGCGATTCGTGCGGCGTGTGGTCATGGCCATGACCGTGATCGTCGTGGTGGTCGTGCTCGCCGGGGAAAGGCTTGTGGTGGAAATGCTCCTTGCCGTGGAAGACCAGGAAGTACATCCGGAACGAATAGAACGCCGTCACGAAGACGCCCGCGATCACCGCGAAATAGGCAAAGCCCGAAGCCGGCAGATGGCTGGCATGCACGGCCTCGATGATCGAGTCCTTCGAGTAGAAGCCCGAGAACAGCGGCGTGCCGATCAACGCCAGTGAGCCCAGCAGCGACGTGATCCAGGTGATGGGCATGTACTTGCGCAGGCCGCCCATGTTGCGGATGTCCTGGTCGTGGTGCATGCCCATGATGACGGAGCCGGCACCCAGGAACAGCAGGGCCTTGAAGAAGGCGTGCGTCATCAGGTGGAACACAGCAACCGAGTAGGCCGAGGCGCCGAGCGCCACGGTCATGTAGCCGAGCTGCGACAGCGTCGAATACGCCACCACGCGCTTGATGTCGTTCTGGATGATGCCCAGGAAGCCCATGAACAGCGCCGTGATCGAGCCGATCACCATGACGAAGTTCAGCGCGGTGTCGCTCAGTTCGAACAGCGGCGACATGCGCGCCACCATGAAGATGCCAGCCGTCACCATCGTGGCGGCGTGGATCAGCGCGGAGATCGGCGTCGGGCCTTCCATGGAGTCCGGCAGCCAGACGTGCAGCGGGAACTGCGCGCTCTTGCCCATCGCGCCGATGAACAGGCAGATGCAGGCCACGCTCAGCAGCGCCCAGTCCGTGCCCGGGAAGACCATCTTGGACAGCACGTCCGCCTTGGCAAAGGTCTCGGTGTAGTTGAGCGAGCCACCGTAGGCCACCAACAGGCCGATGCCCAGGATGAAGCCGAAGTCACCCACACGGTTGACGAGGAAGGCCTTCATGTTGGCGAAGATCGCGCTCTGCTTCTTGTACCAGAAGCCGATCAGCAGGTAAGACACCAGACCGACAGCCTCCCAGCCGAAGAACAGCTGGAGCATGTTGTTGCTCATGACGAGCATCAGCATGCTGAACGTGAACAGCGAGATGTAGGAGAAGAAGCGCTGGTAGCCGTCGTCCTCTTCCATGTAGCCGATGGTGTAGATGTGCACCATCAGCGACACGAAGGTCACCACGCACATCATCATGGCTGTCAGGCCGTCGACCAGGAAGCCGACTTCCATCTTCAGCGGCCCGAGCACCATCCATTCATAGATGGTGGCGTTGAAGCGCGCGCCATCGACCGCGACGCTGTACAGCGTCATGGCCGAGAGGACGAACGCCACCAGCACGCCGAGGATGGTGACCATGTGCGAGGCACGGCGGCCGATGGTCTTGCCGAAGAAGCCGGCCAGGATCGCGCCCGCGAGCGGCGCCAGCGGCACCGTCAGCAGCAGGTTCTGGGAGAGTTGTGCAGACATCTTGTTCGCCTGTGTCCTTGTTCGATCAGCCCTTGAGCGCGTCGAGTTCTTCCACGTTGATGCTGGCGCGATTGCGGAACAGCACGACGAGGATGGCCAGGCCGATGGCCGATTCGGCCGCGGCGACGGTCAGGATGAAGAACACGAAAACCTGGCCGCCCATGTCGCCGAGGTAGTGCGAGAAGGCGACGAAGTTCAGGTTGACCGCCAGCAGCATCAGCTCGATGGCCATCAGCAGCACGATCAGGTTCTTGCGGTTCAGGAAGATGCCGATCACCGACAACGCGAACAGCATCGCGCCGAGCGTCAGGAAATGGCCCAGGGTCAGTCCAGCGGCGCCGATCATGCCTGGCCTCCTTCGTTGGGGGCGGCGGCCGGCGCGGGAGCTGCGACGGTCGGCGCCATCTTGATGATCTTCAGACGCTCGGCCTTCGTGACCTTGACCTGCTCGGAGACGTCCATCGCACGCGAATCCTTGCGACGACGCAGGGTCAGGGCAATGGCCGCCACGATGGCCACCAGCAGCAGCACGGCGGCGATCTGAAGCGGGTACAGATAGCTGGTGTAGATCTCGATGCCGAGCAGCTTGGTGTTGCCCTGCTGCAGCTGTGCAGCGGTCGCCACCGGCGCGTCGGAGAGCTGGAAGCCGCCCATCAGCACGATGCCCATCTCGAAGGCGATCAGCGCACCGATGACCGCAGCCACCGGCAGGTGCTTCCAGAAGCCCTCACGCATGCTGTCGGTATTCAGGTCGAGCATCATCACGACGAACAGGAACAGCACCATCACGGCACCGATGTAGACGAGCACCAGGGCGATCGCCAGGAACTCGGCCTTCAGCAGCATCCAGATGCACGAGGCCGTGAAGAACGACAGGATCAGGAAGAGCGCGGCATGCACGGTGCTACGCGCCGTGATGACACGGAACGACGACACCAGCAGGATGCCGGAGAAGACGTAGAAGAGGATGGTCGTGATGTCCATAGTTGTGCAGGCAAACACGGCTGACTTTTGATCCGGGGCGTCCGCCGGGCCGCCCCCAAGGGCGCTCCGGGCAGATGTGGACGAGGGCGTTTGCCTGAGTCCATCTGCGTCCCCCAGGGGGACCGGCCGGGTACTCCCAGACGAGGGGTCAACGATATTTGGCGTCTGCCTCCTTCTGGGCTGCGATCTGGGGTTCGTACTTGTCACCGACCGCCAGCAGCATGTCCTTCGTGAAGTACAGATCACCACGCTTCTCGCCGTGGTACTCGAAGATGTTCGTCTCGACGATGGAGTCCACCGGGCAGCTTTCCTCGCAGAAGCCGCAGAAGATGCACTTGGTCAGGTCGATGTCGTAGCGCGTGGTGCGGCGGCTGCCGTCGGCGCGCACATCGCTCTCGATGGTGATGGCCATCGCGGGGCAGACGGCCTCGCAGAGCTTGCAGGCGATGCAACGCTCTTCACCGTTCTCGTAGCGACGCAGCGCATGCAGACCGCGGAAGCGAGGCGACAGCGGGGTCTTCTCTTCCGGGAACTGCACCGTGATGTTGCGCGACAGGAAATGCCGGCCCGTGAGGGCCATGCCCTTGAAGAGCTCGGTGAGCAGGAAGCTCTTCGCAAAATCTTTGATGGACATCTACTGACTCCGCAGAGCCGCCTCAAGGAGGCAGTCGCCCCCTCGGGGGGCAGTGAACGAAGTGAACGTGGGGGTCGTCATGTCACTTCCAGATGTTGAACGGGGTCTGCATCCACAGGCCGACGACGACCAGCCAGATGAGGGTCACGGGGATGAAGATCTTCCAGCCCAGACGCATGATCTGGTCGTAGCGGAAGCGCGGGAACGTCGCCCGCACCCACAGGAACATCGTGACCACGAAGAAGGTCTTGGCGAACAGCCAGAACCAGTTCCAGAAGGCCATCGTGTTCTGGATGAACTGCGGCGTGTCCATGCCGAGCAGGTGCCAGGAGATCGGTGCGCTCCAGCCGCCCAGGAACATGACGACGGCCAGGGCCGACACCAGGATCATGTTGGCGTACTCGGCCAGGAAGAACATCGCGAACGACATGCCCGAGTACTCGATCATGTGGCCGGCCACGATTTCCGACTCACCTTCGACCACGTCGAACGGGTGGCGATTGGTCTCAGCCAGGCCGGAGATGAAGTAGACGATGAAGATCGGCAGCAGCGGCAGCCAATTCCAGGACAGGATGTTGAGCCCCATCGCGGCGAAGGTGCCCTTCTCCTGCACCTGCACGATGGTCGTCATGTTCAAGCTGCCGGTCACCATCAGCACGATGACGAGCGCGAAGCCCATGGCGATTTCGTACGACACCATCTGGGCGGACGCGCGCAGCGCGCCCAGGAAGGCGTACTTCGAGTTGGACGCCCAGCCGGCGATGATGACGCCGTACACCTCCAACGAGGTGATGGCCATCAGGAAGAGCAGGCCGGCGTTCACGTTGGCGACGGCAGCGTCCGGGCCGAAAGGCACGACGGCCCAGGCGGCCAGCGCCGGCATGATGGTCATGACGGGGCCGAGGAAGAACAAGCCCTTGTTGGCCGCCGTCGGCTTGATGATCTCCTTGAAGATCAGCTTGACCGCGTCTGCGATCGGCGTGAGCAGCCCGTAAGGGCCGACACGGTTCGGGCCCGGGCGGATCTGCGACCAGCCAATCGCCTTGCGCTCCCAGAGCGTCAGGTAGGCGACGCAGATCATCAGCGGTGCGACCACCGCGATGATTTTCATCAGGCTCCACACCAGGGGCCACAGGCCGCCCAGCAGGGAAGCGCCGTTTTGGTAGAGGGTGTCGATCATTCGGAGTGCTCCCTCAGACCTTGCTGATGCTCACGGTGCCGAACACGGCGCCGAGGCTGGCGGTTTGCGGCAGGCCGGCGGGCACGCGGGCGACGCCGTCGGGCAGGCCCGCTTCCAGTCGGGCCGGCAGTTGGGCGGCGCCGCCATCTTGCACGACCCGCACCAGGTCGCCTTCGGCCAGGCCCAGTTGCTGCCAGAGCGACGTCGGCAGGCCAACCGTGGCGGCCTCGCGGCCGTCGCTGGTCAGCTGCAGCGAGGTCGAGTTGCGGACCAGGGCGTCTGCCGCGTAGATGGGCAGGTTGCCGAAGCGCTCGACGCCCTCCCCTCGCACGCCGGCAGCCGGTGTGGCCGTGGTGGCGTTGTTCAGACGGGCGGTCAGGTCACCCCCGAGAGCCTGCTCGCGGACCTGCTCGGAGCTGTCCTGGTTGAAGCCTTCGAGGCCGAGCAGGTTGCCGAGCACGCGAAGCACCTTCCAGGCCGGCCGGGTCTCTGCCAGCGGGCGGACCACGCCGACGAAGCTCTGCAGGCGGCCTTCCGCGTTGACGAAGCTGCCCGAGGTCTCGGTGAAGGGAGCGATCGGCAGCAGCACGTCGGCGTATTCGATGCCGGTCTTGAAGGGGCTCAGCACGACAACCATCTCGGCAGCCTCCAGCGCCTTGGCGGCAGCCGCGGCATTGGCGGAGTCCAGCACCGGGTCGGTGTTCAGCAGCACGGCTGCCTTCAGCGCAGAGCCGTTCAGCATCTGCGAGGCGTTCAGGCCGCCGGAAACCGGCTGGGCCTTCACAAGTTGGGCACCGACAGTGTTGGCGGCTTCGGTCAGATAGCCGACGCTGGCGCCGGTCTGCTGGCCGATCCAGTTCGCCAGCGCGAGCAGGCTTGCGGCCTGCGGATGCTCGGCGGCGGCATTGCCCAGCAGGATGGCCTTGGCGCTGCCCGACGTGAGGCTGGCTGCAATCGCCTTGGCGTCGTCCGTCGCCGTGCCGGCCAGCGGTGCGCCGGCGCCGATGGCCGCAGCCACGTCGGCCAGCGTCTGCACCCAGGCCGACGGGGCGGCCG
>JAIPCJ010000235.1 GCA_021738245.1 Methylotenera sp.
GATGCATCGCCACATGGCCGGCAGCCGCCTGCGCGAGATGGACATCTCGGGGCACTGCCCGCACGTCAGCCATCCGGCCCTCACCGTGGCGCTGGTGCAGGAGGTGCTCGATGCCCGGGCTTGCACCAGCGCTTGAGCGGCTGCCGGTCGGCGTGCTGCAGGTCAGCTTCGACGGCCGCATCCATGCGCTGAACGACTGCCTCGGAGGCTGGCTGGGACGCCCGGCGTCGGCGCTCATCGGCCAGCCGGTCGACGAGCTGCTGAGCCGCCCGGGCCGCGTGCTGTATCACACCCACCTGCTGCCCACGCTGCGGCTGCACGGCCAGGTGCAGGAGCTGAGCCTGTCGCTGCGGGCGCCGTCGGGCAAGGTGCATGTGCTGTGCTCGGCCAGCCTGGTGGAGCGGCCGGGCGAGGCGGGCGGGCCACTGGCCGAGCTGGTGCTGTCGCCCATGCGCGAGCGGCTGCGGGTGGAGACCGAACTCGCCCGCGTGCAGCGCTCGGCGGATGCCGCGCCCATCGTGCTGTTCGAATGCGTGCGCGATGTCGACGGGCGCAGCTGGCTCAACTACGCGAGCGCCGGTCTCGTGTCGCTCTACGGCCTGACGCCCGAGGCCGTGGCCTTCAGCGATGCGCCCTGGCTGGCCTGCGTGCACGACGACGACCGCGCCGCGCTGCTCGCCCGCCGCGAGAGCTCGGCGCAGACGCTCAGCCTGTGGGTCGGGCAGTTCCGCGCCCGCGCGGGCCAGGGCCCGTGGCGCTGCCACCGGGTGCGCGCCCAGCCCTATGCCGAGCCCGACGGGCGCATGGTCTGGTACGGCACCATCGTCGACGTGACCGAGCAGGTGGCCGTGGACGAGGCCGAACGCGAGCGCGACGCGGCCGAGCGGGCCAACCGCAGCAAGAGCGAATTCCTCGCCCGCATGAGCCACGAGCTGCGCACGCCGCTGAACGCCATCATCGGCTTCTCGCAGCTGCTGGGCTCCGACGCCACGCTGCAAGGCGCCCAGGCGCAGCAGCGCGTGGGCATCATCCATGCGGCCGGGGAGCAGCTGCTGCAGCTGGTGGACGAGGTGCTCGACATCTCACGCATCGAGTCCGGCCGGCTGCATCTGCAGCTCGGGCCGGTGCCCCTGGCGCCGCTGGTGGAGCAGGTCTGCCAGTCGCTGGAGCCGGCGCGCCTGGCCCGCGGGCTGACCTTGACCGTCTCGTCCACGGCCGGCCTGGGCGCGCTGGCCGACGAGGCCCGCCTGCAGCAGGTGCTGAACAACCTCGTCTCCAACGCCATCAAGTACACGCGCGACGGCGGCTGGGTGGCGGTGGAAGTGGCTGCCGTGGGCGAGGGCCCCGGGCCCGCGCGCGTGCAGCTGCGGGTGCGCGACAACGGCCCCGGCCTGACGCCCGCGCAGCAGCAACAGCTCTTCCAGCCCTTCAACCGCCTGGGGGCCGAGCGCAGCCGCGTGCAGGGCACGGGCCTGGGCCTGGTCATCACGCGGCATCTGGTGGAGTGCATGGGCGGCACGCTGCAGCTGCAGTCGCAACCGGGCGACGGCTGCTGCTTCACCGTGGAGCTGCCCGCCGCCACGCCCTTGCCCGCGCCCGAGGCCGAGGCCGGCGCGGCGGTGGCGCCCTTGCCCGCCGCCTTGGCCCGCCCACCCGAAGGCCGCACCTGGCAGCTCCTGTATGCCGAAGACGACCCGGTCAACGCCTTGCTGATGCAGGCCGTGCTGGACCGCCTCCCGCACGTGGTGCTGACCGTGGCCACCACCGGCCAGGCCGCCTGCACGCTGGCCGAGCAACAGCCGCCCGACCTGCTGCTGCTCGACATGAGCCTGCCCGACATGGACGGCCGCGAGCTGCTGCGCCGGCTCAAGCGCGACCCGCGCCTGAGCCAGGTGCCCGCGGTCGCGGTGTCGGCCGATGCCATGCCGGAGGAGATCGCACGCGCCCTGGCCGCCGGCTTCGACGACTACTGGACCAAGCCGCTGGACATCGAAGCCCTGCCCGTGCGCCTGGCCACGCTGCTGTCAAGCCCGCGGGCGGCCCCCGCCCCCTGAAGCGGGCAGCCGCCATCCCGCATCGGCAGGGCGCCGGCCGCGCGGCTGTGGGGTCGTCCCCAAGGCGTAGGGTGCGCGCACTGGGCGGGCCGGCGCCCAATCGTGGCGCCGCTCATCGCAAGGAGACTCCCATGCGCCGCACCCTCGCCGCTCTCGCCCTGCTGACCGCCGGCGCCGCCCAGGCCGCCAGCGTCAGCGTGTTCACCAACCTCGCCGACTGGCAGGCCGCCGTGAGCGGCGCCATCCAGACGCAGGACTTCTCCGGCTACGCCACGGGCACCAGCCTGTTCGGCGAGACGCTGCTGCCTGGCATGACCTTGACCAGCAACACCGAGCGGCTGGAAGTCTTCGGCGCGGACCTGGAAGCCTTCGCGCTGGGCGGGCGCGGCGCCGGCAATCTCTATTACGAAGGCCAGTACGCCTTGCCCTACCGCGCCGTGGCGCTGGACATCGGCAGCTTCGAGTCCGTGCCCGGCAACGGCAGCACCGCGGTGGACACCGGCCAGTTGCTGTTCACCTTCAGCGACGGCAGCACCGAGCTGCTGGAGATCGCCGGCAATGCCACCGGCGCCAACATCTTCATCGGCGTGGTGGCCGATTTCGCCATCACCCGCTTCCGCTGGACGGAAGCCCACGAAGCCAGCGGCGGCAACGAAGAGACCTCGCTGGACAACCTGCGCGTGGCCCTGCGGGGCGACGGCAACACGGTGCCCCTGCCGGGCACGCTGCCCCTGGTGGCCCTGGCGCTGGGCGCCCTGCCGCTGGCACAACGCCGCCGCTGAGCCAGCGAGCTGCGGCCGGGCGGCTCAACTCGCCGCGCCAAGGGCGGGCGTGATCGGCGCCAGGTGGGGCAGCTCGTCGTCGGTCCACAACCGCAGATGCGCCACGAAGTGCTGGCCGGAGCCGTCTTCCAGGCCGAAGCTGCCGCTGTCACCGGGCGCCACATCCAGCGTCATGGCCAGGCCCGCCAGGTAGTCGCACTGCGACTGGCTGGCATACACCGGCACGCCGCCCACCACGCCCAGGCAGCGGTCGGCCTCGCTGAGGCCCAGCTCCTGCGCGGTGAAGCACATCGGCGCGCTGCCCGCGCAGCAGCCGTGCGACTGGTAGAACAGGATCGCGCCATGCGCCGCGCGCAGCTGGGCGATGAGCTGCAGCGCCGCGGGCGTGGCCTGCACGCGAGAAAGAGTGGCCGTCATGCGCGGGGCTCCTGCGCCATCTGACAAGAGAAGCCCGACCCGGGGCGACCACAGCCGCCCCGAGGCCTGGGCACCGCTGGCGTCAGAAGAAGCCCAGCGCGTTCGGGCTGTAGCTCACCAGCAGGTTCTTGGTCTGCTGGTAGTGGTCGAGCATGGCCTTGTGAGTCTCGCGGCCGATGCCCGACTCCTTGTAGCCGCCGAACGCTGCGTGCGCCGGGTAGGCGTGGTAGCAGTTCGTCCACACCCGGCCGGCCTGGATGCCCCGGCCCATGCGGTAGGCGCGGCTGCCGTCGCGGCTCCACACCCCGGCGCCCAGACCGTAGGGCGTGTCGTTGGCAATCGCCAGCGCCTCGGCCTCGGTCTTGAAGGTGGTCACGGCCAGCACCGGGCCGAAGATCTCCTCGCGGAAGATGCGCATGTTGTTGTGGCCCTGGAAGAGCGTCGGCTGGATGTAGTAGCCGCCGGCCAGGTCGCCGCCGAGCTGCGCCCGCTCGCCGCCGATCAGCACCTTGGCGCCCTCTTCCTTGCCGAGCGCGAGGTAGGTCTGGATCTTGTCCATCTGCATCGCCGAGGCCTGGGCGCCCATCATGGTGTCGGTGTCCAGCGGGTTGCCCTGCTTGATGGCGGCCACGCGCTTCAGGGCCCGCTCGATGAAGCGGTCGTAGATGCTCTCCTGGATGAGCGCGCGGCTCGGGCAGGTGCAGACCTCGCCCTGGTTGAAGGCAAACAGCACCAGGCCTTCGATGGCCTTGTCGAGGAAGGCGTCATCCGCCGCCATCACGTCCTCGAAGAAGATGTTGGGGCTCTTGCCGCCCAGCTCCAGCGTGGCGGGGATCAGGTTGGTGGCCGCGGCCTGCGCGATGACCTTGCCGGTGGCGGTGCTGCCCGTGAAGGCGATCTTGGCGATGCGCTTGCTCGTGGCCAGCGGCATGCCGGCCTCGCGGCCGAAGCCGTTGACCACGTTGAGCACGCCCGGCGGCAGCAGGTCGGCAATCAGCTCCACCAGGATGAGCAGGCTGATCGGCGTGCTCTCCGCCGGCTTGAGCACCACGCAGTTGCCGGCGCCCAGGGCCGGCGCGAGCTTCCACGCGGCCATGAGGATGGGGAAGTTCCACGGAATGATCTGGCCCACCACGCCCAGCGGCTCATGGAAGTGATACGCGATGGTGTGGGAATCGATCTCGCTGAGCGCGCCCTCCTGCGCCCGCACGCAGCCGGCAAAGTAGCGGAAGTGGTCCACCGCCAGCGGGATGTCGGCATTCAGCGTCTCACGGATGGGCTTGCCGTTGTCCACCGTCTCGGCGTAGGCCAGCAGGGCCAGGTTCTGCTCGATGCGGTCGGCGATCTTGAGCAGCAGGTTGGCGCGCTCGGCCGGCGGCACCGCGGCCCAGCCGGCGGCGGCGGCGTGGGCGGCGTCCAGTGCGCGCTCGATGTCGGCAGCGCCGGAGCGGGCAGCCTGGGTGTAGACCTGCCCGTTGATCGGCGTGATGACGTCGAAGTACTGGCCCTCCACGGGCGGCACGAAGCGGCCCCCGATGAAGTTGTCGTAGCGCGCCTTGTAGGCGAGCGGGGCGCCGGCGGTGCCGGGTGCGGCGTAAACGGTCATGACGGTGTCTCCTGGATGAATGCCCGGCGTCGTGAACTGGCGCGGGTCGGGCGCTTCAGCGCAAGGGGCGTGCCAGGGGCGGTTTGCGCACGCGAGGCGGCCGAGCCTGCACAAAGTCGGCACGCCTGCGGGGTTGGACCGTGCCATCGCCCGCGGCCGTGCGCCGAAATGACACACCCCGCGGCACACCTGCCCTGGCGCCCCAGAAACAACGAGGGGCGCCTCGCGGCGCCCCTCGGGCCTCACGGCCGGGTCGTCGTCACTGCTTCTTGTAGGAGGCCGTGGCCTGCAGGGCGCTGGGGTAGCCCTGGGCGTCCAGCGCCTTGGTGTCGCCCACGAACAGGTCGGTGCCGGTCAGGCGCCACAGGTCCTTGGTGGCCGAGGCCTGCAGGTAGGCGGTCGCGAACTTCACGCCATTCAGGATGATGGTGCCGCCCGAGATGCCGGGCAGCTTGTTGCCCTGGTTCAGCGTCACCTTGTCGGCACTGGCGCCGCCCACGGTGGTGCTGCCGTCGACCGTCAGCGAGAACGCCGAGCCCGACAGGGCCATGGAATAACGGGCGGTGCCGCTGCAGTCGGCGGCGTTGTAGTAGGCATAGGTCACCTCCAGCGCGGCGCTGGTGGCGTTGGTCTTGCTGGCGGCCTTGAGGGTGCTCTTCACGTACAGAGCCGCGCCGGAGGTCGCGTCGGTCACGCTCGGCTCGGGCGCGCACGTGCTGACGAACGTCGCCACGTATTTGTCGATGGCGTCGGCGGCCGGCGTGGTGTCGCCACCGCCACCGCCGCCGCCAGAGCT
>JAIPCJ010000236.1 GCA_021738245.1 Methylotenera sp.
GGGCCAGCGCCCGCACCTGGTCCATCAGGTCTTCCTTGGCGCGCACGTCGATGCCGCGCGTGGGTTCGTCCAGGATCAGCACCGCCGGCTGCGTGGCCAGCCAGCGGGCGAGCAGGGCCTTTTGCTGGTTGCCACCGGAGAGCTGGCCGATGGGCGTGTCGGCGCTCGCGGTCTTGATGCCCAGGCGGCGGATGTAGTCGTCGGCGAGTGCCTGCTGCTGCTCGTGACTCATCACCCGGCGCAGCCCGGCGCGCGCCTGCAGCGCCAGCAGGATGTTGTCGCGCACCGAGAGGTCGAGCAGGGCGCCTTCGTGCTTGCGGTCTTCCGAGCAGAACGCGATGCCCGCGGCGATGGCCTCGCGCGGCGAGCCCCAGCGACGCGTGCGGCCCGCCGCGGTGATGCTGCCGGCGTCGGCGGCATCCGCCCCGAAGAGCAGCCGCGCCGCCTCCGTGCGGCCGGAGCCCAGCAGGCCCGCCAGCCCCAACACCTCGCCGCGCCGCACCGTCAGGTCCAGCGGTTGCAGGGCACCGCGTCGGCCCAGGCCGGTCGCGGTCAGCGCCGGCTCGCCGCCGGGGCTCGCCTGGCTCTGCGACCGGGCGGGCGGCTGCTCGGCCGGTGCGCCCACCATCTTGTTCACCAGCGCCAGCCGGCTCAACTCGCTGGCCAGGTACTCGCCCTCGGTCTCGCCATGGCGCATGACCGTGATGCGGTCAGCCAGGGCATAGGTCTGGTCGAGAAAGTGCGTGACGAACAGGATGGCCAGCCCCTGCTCGCGCAGGCGCCGCAGCAGCGTGAACAGGCGCTGCACGGCGTCGTCGTCCAGGCTGGAGGTGGGCTCGTCCAGGATGAGCACCCGCGCCGGGACACGCAGCGCCCGCGCGATGGCCACCATCTGCTGCACCGACAGCGAGTAGTGCGACAGCGGCGCGGTGACGTCGATGTCCAGGTCCATCTGCCCCAGCACGCGGCGCGCTTCGGCCCGCACGGCCGCCCAGTCGATGCGCCGGCCTTGCAGCAGCGACTTGCGCGGAAAGCGCCCCGCGCAGATGTTCTCGGCCACGCTGAGGTTGGGGCAGAGGTTGACCTCCTGGTAGACGGTGCGAATGCCCAGCGCCTGCGCGTCTTCGGTGCACGTCGGGGCGATGGCCTGGCCGTCAAGGGTGATTCGGCCGGCGTCGGGGGTGTACAGGCCGGTCAGCACCTTGATGAGCGTGGACTTGCCCGCGCCGTTCTGGCCCATCAGGGCGTGGATCTCGCCGGGGAAGAGGCGCAGGTGGACGTGGCTGAGGGCTTTGACGCCGGGGAAGGATTTGTGGAGGTGGGTGACCTCCAGCACCGGGGCTGGCCTCATGGGTGCCTCTTCGTTGCGTGGCCTTGCTTTGTGAGGCCGATGCCGGGAATTCGCCCCGGCGGGCGACCTACTTTTTGAGCGACCAAAAAGTAGGCAAAAAGTCGCCCCCCGATCCGCCCGGCCTTTCGCTTCGCTCCGGCTTCCCTGCGCTGCTCAGGCCTTGAGGGCCCGCGCAAAACTCGCTTCGCTACGCTGCGCTCAAACAGTTGCGCGGAGTCAGAGCTTGAAGCGCGCTGCGCGCGCGCCCTCAAGTCCTTGCGCTGCTCGGCGGGCTCCAGGGGGGACAGCAGGAACAGCCACGACCGAAGGGATGTGGCGTTTGGCTGTTGGCTGTTTCGGCTGTTCTGGGCTTCCCCTTCAAAACCGCCGAGAAGCGCAGCAACCCAGGGCGCGCGCGCAGCGCGCATCAACCTCTGACTTCGCGCCCCTTTGTCTGAGCGTAGTGAGCGCAGCGAACGAAGCGAGTTGGGCGCGGCCCTGGGTTGCGAGCATCGCAGGGCACCCACCCGCAGGGTGGGCGGTTTTGCAGGGGCCGCTCTTTGCCTACTTTCTGGCGGGCCAGAAAGTAGGTCGCCCGCCGGGGCGAATTCCCGGCTGGGCCTTGCCCGAAACCCAAACCCTGAAAAGCCCATGAATCAGTACTTCCGGTTCGGCAACTCCTTGGCCGCCACTTCCGCCGGAAACACCCCTTCCTCGACGGTGATCCGCTTCTCCACCGGCTTCTTCGTCACCACGTCCTGCGCCAACCGCATCAGCTGCGGCCCGAGCAGTGGGTTGCATTCCACCGTCACGTTGAGCTTGCCCGCCTTCATCGCCTCGAAGGCGCCACGCACGCCGTCGATGGAGATGATGACGATGTCCTGGCCCGGCTTGAGGCCGGCCTCCTCGATGGCCTGGATGGCGCCGATGGCCATGTCGTCGTTGTGCGCGAACAGCACGTCGATCTTCTTGTCGCGCTGCTTCAGGAAGGACTCCATCACCTCCTTGCCCTTGGCGCGCGTGAACTCGCCTGACTGCGAGCGGATGATCTGCAGCCTGGGGTTGCTCTTGATGACTTCCTCGAAGCCCTTCTTGCGGTCGATGGCCGGGGCCGAGCCCACGGTGCCTTGCAGCTCGACGATGTTCAGCGCGGCGTTCGGCGTCTTGGCGGCGCGCTCCAGCAGCCAGCGGGCGGCCTTGCGGCCTTCCTCGACGAAGTCGGAGCCGATGAAGGTCACATACAGCGATGCGTCGGCCACCTTCACCGCGCGGTCGGTCAGGATCACCGGGATGTTCGCGGCCTTGGCCTCCTTCAGCACGGTGTCCCAGCCGCTTTCCACCACGGGCGAGAACGCGATCACGTCGACCTTCTGGGCGATGAAGCTGCGGATGGCCTTGACCTGGTTCTCCTGCTTCTGCTGGGCATCGGCGAACTTCAGCGTGACGCCGGCCGCCTTGGCGGCGGCCTTGATGGAGGCGGTGTTGGCGGTGCGCCATTCGCTCTCGGCGCCCACCTGTGAAAAACCCATCGTGATCGGGGCGGCGAAGGCGGCCACCGGCAGCCACAGGGCGGCGGCGGTGATCAGGGTGCGGCGGCGTGCGGTCATGGCTCAACCTTCGAGGGCGACGACGAGGACGGATTTGGCCGGCAGCTTCAGCGTCAGCTTGCCGCCCGCGGCCTGGGCCTGGTAGGCCTGCGGCAGCACCTGCGGTGCCTTGCCGAGTTCGTTCTGGGCATCCATCGCGGCGGCGGTCAGCAGCTGGCCACGGGCCGTCTGCGGTGCGCTGCTGCCCACCTGCACGGTCAGCTCGGCCGGCTGGTTCGCGTTGGCATTCACCAGTCCGAGGTAGAGCTTGCCGTCCTTGCCGCGCGCGGCGGTGGCCGACAGGCCCGGCATCTCGACCGCGCCGACCTTGTAGACCGGGTTGTCGTCGATGCGCACCGGCAGCGAGGTCGCGTCCTGGAAGGGCGTGTAGAGCTTGAAGGCGTGGTAGGTGGGCGTCAGTACCAGCGTGTCCTTGCTGGTGAGGATCATGGCCTGAAGCACGTTCACCATCTGGGCCACGTTGCTCATCTTCACGCGCTCGGCGTGGGCGTGGAAGACATGGAAGTGCAGGGCCGCCAGCAGCGCGTCGCGCAGGGTGTTGCGCTGCACGAGGAAGCCGGGGTTGCTGCCGGGCTCGGGGTCATACCAGCTGCCCCATTCGTCGAAGTAGAAGCCGACCTTCCTGGCGGGGTCGTGCTGGTCGAGGATGGCGGTGTTCTTGCGCACCCACTCGTCGACCTTCTGGGTGTGGGCCAGCGTGGAGATCCATTCCGCCTCGGGGAAGCCGACCGCCGAGCCCTTCTTCTCCCACTTGCCGGTGGGCAGGGTGTAGCCGTGGTGGGAGATGGCATCAAACGGCACGCCCTTGAGGCCCTTGGCCAGCACCTCGGTCCAGTCGGTGCGGGCATCGTGGCCGCCGCTGGCAATGAAGAGCGGGCGGTTGTTCTCCGGGGTCTTCAGGAAGGTGGCGGCCTGCCGGTACAGGTCCACGTAGTACTCGGGCCGCATATTGCCGCCGCAGCCCCAGGTTTCGTTGCCCACGGCGAAGTAGTGCACGCGGAAGGGCTTGTCGCGGCCGTTCTTGCGGCGCAGGTCGGTCAGCGTGGACTTGCCCTCGCCGGTCATGTACTCCAGCCACTCGGACATTTCCTGCGCACTGCCCGTGCCGAGATTGCCGTTCACGTAGGCCTCGGCGCCGAGTTGCTCGACCAGGTCGAAGAACTCGTGGGTGCCGACCGCGTTGGTCTCGGGCACGCCCCCCCAGTTGGTGTTGATCTTGATGGGGCGCTTGTTGCGCGGGCCGATGCCGTCGCGCCAGTGGTATTCATCGGCGAAGCAGCCGCCGGGCCAGCGCACCAGCGGCACCTTCAGGTCCTTGAGTGCCGTCACCACGTCCTTGCGCCAGCCGCGCACGTTGGGGATCTTGCTCTCGGGGCCCACCCACATGCCCTCGTAGATGCCGGTGCCCAGGTGCTCGGCGAACTGGCCGTAGATGTTGCGGTGGATGACGGGGCCGGGCTGGTCGGGGTTGATGACCAGCCTGGGGTCGGCGGCCAGTGCGCTCGCACCGACGGCCAGGGTGGCCACGAGGGCCAGCAGTTGCTTCTTCATGAGGTTGTCTCCTGGGTTGTCTTGCTGTGGGTCTGCGCCGCGTGCCGTGGTGGACCACAGCCACAGAGGTACAGAGACACAGAGGCGCCGGGTCTTGTCGCCGGCTCGATGCCTGTCTGTGTCTGGACGTTGTCTTGGATTCTTCTGAGCCTCTCTGTGTCTCTGTGCCTCTGTGGCTGTGTTCCGCCAGCCGTGGACGCGGTCAATTGCGGGTCAGCACCCCATCGCGACGCCGCCAGACGCCGCGTTCATTGGGTTCGCGCAGCACCGCCGGCAGCAGCGCGCGCGGCAGGTTCTGGTAGCAGACCGGGCGCAGGAAGCGCTGGATGGCCGCGGTGCCCACCGAGCTGCTGCGTCCGTCGCTGGTGGCCGGGAAGGGGCCGCCGTGCACCATGGCGGTCGACACCTCGACGCCCGTCGGGAAGCCGTTGGCCAGGATGCGGCCCACCTTGCGCTCCAGCGTCGGCAGCAGGCGGCGGGCGGCGGCGAGGTCGTCGGCGTCGTCATCCTGCAGCTGCAGCGTGGCGGTGAGCTGGCCCTCCAGACCTTCCAGCACGGCCAGCAGCTCATCCATGTCACGGCAGGCCACCAGCAGCGAGGCCGGGCCGAAGATCTCGGCGGACAGGGCGTGGTTGGCCAGGAAGGCCGCACCCGTGGTCGTGAACAGGGCCGGCCCAGCCTGGCAGCCGCTTGACTCACCGCGCAGCAGGGTCGCCACCTGGGGCTGGGCGGCGAGCTCGTCTTCGCCCCGCTGGTAGGCGTTGGCGATGCCAGGGGTCAGCATCGTGCCGGCAGCCACGGGCTGCAGAGCCTCGGCGGCGGCCTGGGCAAAGCGGTCGAGGTCGGCGCCGGCAAGGCCCAGCACCAGGCCTGGGTTGGTGCAGAACTGGCCCACACCCAGGGTCAGCGAGGCCGCGAAGCCGGCGGCGATGTCCGCGGCCCGCGCCTTGAGTGCGCCGGGCAGCAGGACCACCGGGTTGATGCTGCTCATCTCGGCGTAGACCGGAATCGGCTGCGGGCGCGCCGCGGCGGCCGCCATCAGCGCCAGGCCCCCTTGCCGCGAGCCGGTAAAGCCCTCCGCCTGGATGGCGGGGTGGCGCACCAGGCTTGCCTCGAGGTCATGGCCCCCGCCC
>JAIPCJ010000044.1 GCA_021738245.1 Methylotenera sp.
AGCGTGCCCGCGGGCAGCAGACGTCGCGCGGCCACCGCCACCATCACCAGCCCCGCGGCGAACAGGCCCGCGGCACGCAGGCCCGGCTGCTGGCTGGCCGCGTGCAGCAGCAGCGCACCGGCGCTGGCCAGCAAGGCCCAGCGCATGGCGCCCCAGCGCAGCGCGTCACCGGTGCCATCGCCCGCGCGGCGCAGCGCCGGCAGCATGAGCGCCGCCGCCACGGGCACCGCGGCAGCCACGGCCAGGAACACTGACCGCCAACCAAGCCAGCCCACCAGGCCCGAGGCCAGTGCCGGGCCCAGCAGGCCCGGCAGCACCCAGGCCCCGGCAAACAGCGCAAAGAGCCGGGGATGCAGTCCCGCCGGCACCACCTTGGCCACGCCCACATAAAGCGCCACGCTCAGCACCCCGCCGCCCAGGCCCTGCAGTGCCCGGCCCAGCACGAGCCATCCCATCGACGGCGCGAACCCCGCCAGCAGCAACCCGGCCAGAAAGGCCAGCAGCCCGGCCAACGAGGCCTGGTAGGGGCCACGCTTGTCGCAGAGGTGGCCCGCGGCGGTCATGCCGAGCACAGCGGTGGCCAGCGTGGCGCCGAAGGCCAGCGCATACAGCGACAAGCCGTCCAGCGCGGCCGCGACCGCCGGCATGGCAGTGGCCACCGCAATGGCCTCGAAGGCCAGCATGGAGATCAGGGCGACCGCACCCAGGCAGGCCGCACGGCGGCCCGGTGCGAAGAGGGCGTTGTCGACGGGAGCGGCGGCAGGCTCGGCAGCGTTGGCGATGTGCATGGGACGTAGCGTAGAAGTTCAAGCCGGCTTCAAGTCAAGCCCGGGGCAGGGTGAAGGTCAGACCAACCGTTGGGGCGACCCGCCTCGGGCAGGCGCGCGACAATCGCGGCATGTCCCTCAGCATCCTGCACTGTGCGTCAGCCGGCTTCGAATCCGCCTGCCGCATCCCGGCCCTGCCCGCCCACCACCGCAGCCATGGCCTGCATGGGCACAGCTACTTCGCCACCGTGCGCTCGGCACTCCCGGGCGGCTGGGCCGGGTCCATCGGCAGTTTTGCGGGCGGTGAGGTGCCAGCGCTGCGAGAACGCATGGGTCGCACCGTCGCGCCCCTGGACCACGCCCTGCTGAACGACCACCTCAGCGAGCCCACCGACGAGAACCTCGCCCGCTGGGTGCGCCGCCATCTGGCGGCCGACGTGCCAGGCATCGTGCAGGTGGGCGTGCAGAGCACCACGCACAGTGGCGTGGACCTGGACGGCGCCGGTCAGGCCCATGTGTGGCGGCGCTACCGCTTCCAGGCGGCGCACCAGTTGCCCAACGTGCCCGCTGGCCACCAGTGCGGTCGCATGCACGGCCATGGCTTCGAGGTCATCCTGCATGCCAATGCCGATCTCGGTGAGCGTGATCTCGCCATCGACTACGACCATCTCGACGAGGTCTGGGCACCGCTGCATTTCGAGCTGAACTACCGCTGCCTGAACGACATCCCGGGCCTGGCCAACCCCACCAGCGAGAACATCTCCGCCTGGCTGTGGCAGCGCCTGAAGCCGGTACTGCCCGAGCTGAGCTGGGTGACCGTCTACGAGACCGGCTCCAGCGGCGCCAATTTCAACGGCCAGAGCTACCGCATCTGGAAGGAGATGACGCTGGACAGCGCCGTTCGCCTGCAGCAGGCGCCCGCAGGTCATGCGCTGGCCGGCATCCATGGCCACACCTTCACGCTGCGCCTGCACCTGGCGGCCCCGCTGGACCAGGTCATGGGCTGGACGGTGGACTTCGGCGATGTGAAGCAGCTGTTCAACCCGATCTTCAAGCGGCTGGACCACCACCCGCTTTACGAGATTGCCGACCTGCCCGATGGCGATGCCGGCAGCATCGGGGCCTGGGTGCTGCGCGAGGGCGGCGCGGTGCTGCCGCAGATCGACCGCGTCGACCTGTACGAAACCCGCGGTTGTGGCGTCATCGTGAGCCGGGCCGATTCCGAGGAGCTGATTCCGGTATGACACGCGATATGAATCGGTGGCCGGCCCGCCACGCGGCGCAAGGGTGGACGGATGTATAGCGTCAAGGAACTCTTCTTCACGCTGCAGGGCGAAGGTGCCCAGGCCGGCCGCGCGGCCGTGTTCTGCCGCTTTGCCGGCTGCAACCTCTGGAGCGGCCGCGAGCAGGACCGGGCGACGGCCGTCTGCACCTTCTGCGACACCGATTTCGTCGGCACCGACGGCCAGGGCGGCGGCAAGTTCGCGACCGCCGAGGCCTTGGCCGACACGATCGCCAAGGCCTGGCCACAGGCGGCGGACGGCAGCCTGCCCGGCAAGCCTTATGTGGTCTGCACGGGCGGCGAGCCGCTGCTGCAGCTGGATACGCCGCTGATCGATGCCCTGCATGCGCGCGGCTTCGAGGTGGCGGTCGAGACCAACGGCACGCAGCCGGCGCCCCCGGGGCTGGACTGGATCTGTGTCAGCCCCAAGGCCGATGCGCCGCTGGTGCTGACGGCCGGCCATGAGCTCAAGCTCGTCTACCCGCAGCCGCTGGCCCAGCCGGAGCGGTTTGCCGGCCTGGACTTCCAGCACTTCTTCCTGCAGCCGATGGACTCGGTGCTGCAGCGCGAGCACACCCGCGCGGCAGTGGACTACTGCATGAAGCATCCGCAGTGGCGGCTGTCGGTGCAGATGCACAAGGTCGTGGGCATCGACTAAGGCCTCCCCTGAGCGGCTGAAATGACAAAAGGGCTGGTCACCCAGCCCTTTCGCCCAGCGCGTGACCGAGGGTGTCAGCCGCGACGACGCCGCGCCACGAAGCCCACCAGGCCCAGGCCAGCGGCCATGAAGGCCAGCGTGCTCGGTTCGGGCACGGGTGCTGCGATGCCGCCGAAGCTCACCTCGCCGATGGCGTTCTGGCCATCACCGGCGATGGCCTGCACGCGGATGTAGGTGTACGCCAGTGCCGAGGGCGCGAAGTTGATCGGCATGGTGACCTGGCCAAAGCTCACGTTGGCCGACGACGGCTGATCGACCAGGCCGGTGACGGTGAACAACTGCGTGAACGTGACACCGTCGGTCGAGGCCGAAAAGCGGTAGACGTCGTTCCAGTCGGCCGTGATGACGGCCGAGGACAGGAAATAGGCCTGATCCAGCTTGAAGGTCAGCGTCTCGCTGTTGCCCGTCCACCAGGCCGACGTGGTCTGCCAGGGCGTGCCGTTGGCGGGCACGACGCCATCGGCGGCGGCGGCAGCGTTCGTCACGCCCGCCGTGCTGCTTTGGACCGACACGATGGGCACGGCGTGGGCCGCCGCCATCAGGCCAACCAGGGACGTGGCGGCGAGCATCTTCGACAGGGTGGACATCGGAACTACCTCAAGCGGTGCACGAGGCCTGGATATTCCGCTGTTTCCCGGGACAGAACGGTGACAACCCCCGCAAACGAGGGGGTTATGGAGCCGCAACCGATGGCCACAAAAAAGGAGGCCGAAGCCTCCTTGTCGTGGGGCGCGGTCGACCGCGTTCAGAAGCGGTAGCCGACGCCGAACTTGATGGACACCGGATCCAGCGTGGTCTCGATGGTCTGGCCGGTGGACAGGCTGCCGGTCGTCTTGATGAACGTCTTGGTGACCGACAGGCTGGCGGACCAGTCCTTGGTGACGTTGAACGCGCCACCCAGCTCCAGCGTGGTGCCGAAGCGGCTCTTCATCGACAGGGTCGTCGGGTTGCTCGGCGTACCGCCGGTGATGCCCGACAAGGTGGCCGTCGCCTTGGGACGGTAGAAGTAGCCGTAGGTGACGCCGGCACCAACGAAGGGACGGAAGGTGCTGTCGGCCTGACCGAAACGGTACTGCGCCAGCAGCGTGGCCGGCAGCGACTTGACCGTGCCCAGCTTGCCGACGCCGTCGATCGCGCCAGCGCCGACGATATCGTGCTTGAACGGCGCAGAAATCGGCAGATCGATGCTGATGTTGTCGGTCCAGTAGTAGGTGATGCCGCCGACGAAGGAGGTCGCCTTCTTCACATCGATCTTGGTACCGGCCAGGCTGGGGGCCGTCAGATCACCGCTCTCCACGTGCGGGCTGATCTGGGCGGCACCGGCATAGACGACGATGCTGCCGGCGGATTGGGCCATGGCGCTGCCGCTGGCCAGGATGGCAGCAAAGGTGGCAACGGCCCCGAGGAGGAACTTGGATTTCATGGGTTGTCTCCGAGAGATGCGGGCCGCGGCTTACAGCCAACCCTTGGTGGCCAGGGACTTGGCGATCAGCTGCTGGGTGAGCTGGTGGCCGTAGGGCGTCGGGTGGAAGCTGTCGGCAAAACCGTAGCTCTTCCACCAGTCAGCACCACCGGTCACGCCAGTCGGCGGCGCGGCCGACAGGGCCGTGGCCGTGCAGGTCTGGAAGGTGTAGGTCGGCAGGCCATCGCTGCCCACGCCGGTGATCGGGCAGGCCGGGGTCTGGACGTTGGTCAGGCCGAACTGGGCCGGCGTGGCCACCTGGTCCTGGAAGCCCTTGTAGAAGTCCACGACGATGACGCCGTCATTGCCGCTGAACTTGGACGCGAGCTGGGTGTTGAACGCCGTGATCCAGCTCTGGAACAGGGCCTGAGATTGCGCACGGGCCGTGGCGCCGGCCGTGCCGCCGCCGCTGGCCGCGGCCACACTGTCCAGCACCGTCTGGAAGCGCGGTGTGAACGTGATGTCGGGCATGTTCAGGACCACGACGCGCGTGGCACCCTTGTCCAGCACGCTGGCCTTGATGGACGCGGCAAATTTGTCAGCCAGGGCCGACATGTAGGTGGCGCCGATCTGGGCCGTGGTGGAGGCGCCGCCTTGCAGCGCGGTGCCGATCTGGGTGGGCGTCAGCAGCGTGCCGAGCAGGGCCGAATAGGCCCGGGCGCTGTCGCGCGGGATGGTCAGGTAGGCACCCACCAGGTCGGCAGCGTCATTGCCACCGCCGTCGATGATGACGAGGTCGCTGGAGGTGTAGGTGCCGACCGAGGCGTAGGTCGCCATCTGCACGCCGATGTTGAGCGGGTTGGCCGCGCTGGCGCCGGCACCGGTGTAGGTGATGCGCCCCCCGCCGATGGCGAAGTTGGTGCAACCCGTCTTGGCGGTGTTGGGCGCGAAGGTCGTGCCGGTGAAGGTGAAGAAGTTGCACAGCGTCTGGCCGTAGTTGGCCGCGATGCGCTCGACGTAGATCAGGCTGTCCGTGCCTTGCACGGTGAACTTGTAGCCGAAGGTGCCGCTGTCCTGGAGGCTGTCGCCGAAGACCTTGACGGATGTGATCTTGACGGCCGGCGTCGTGTCGGCCGTGGCGCCACCACCGCAACCGGCCACCAGCAGGCTGCCCAACAGCGCCACCGACGCAGCGGCGATCCGGGTGAGGAAGGGTTTCATCGTTGTCTCCTAGGCGACGGAACAACTCGGTCGCATCAATTTCAGGGAGCGCAACTCTAGCTGCTGCGTTTTCGAACGGTCGTTCGTTTTTCCCCTGATTCAACGTAAAGAAACAACGCTGAAAGCCACCGGACGGCGTCGCCAGGTGCCCGGCGCACGGTCTTGGGGCGGCGCCGCGAAAGCCTGTGGATGAATCTGGGACAACCTCTCAGATATCCACAGGGTGCGGCGGTTTCCTGGAGTTGTGCCCAAACGCGGGGACAACCGTCCCGGGGGTGGCGCACAGGCTTCTTCCAGACTCAAGTGATTGATGAAATTGATGTTTTTCGACTTGTCCACAGTCAACACGGCCCTCTACTACGACCACCACCTTTAAATCTTCAACTCTCTATGGAATACGTTGGACACTTTCCGCATGGATATCTCCGCGCTGCAGCGCCGTCTGCGCCAGTTCGCCGCTGACCGCGACTGGCAGCCCTACCAGACCCCCAAGAACCTCGCCATGGCCATGACGGTGGAAGCCGCCGAGCTGCTGGAGATCTTTCAGTGGCTCACGCCCGAGGAATCGCAACAGCTGAGCGAAGCGCAGCGCGTGCATCTCGGTGAAGAGCTGTCGGACGTGCTGCTGTACCTGCTGCAGATCGCCGACCACACCGGCGTGGATCTCGACCAAGCGGTGGAGCGCAAGCTGCAGCTCAACGCCATCAAGCACCCGCCCAGTTCTTGACCATGGAAACCATTGCAGTCGTCGACTTCGAGACCACCGGCCTCGGTCCCACCAGCGGCGGCCGCGCGACGGAGATCGCGGCCCTGCTCGTCCGTGGCGGTGAAGTGGTCGATGCCTGGAGCAGCCTGATGAACAGCGGCGCCTGGGTCCCGCCGCAGATCCAGGCGCTGACCGGCATCACCAATGCCATGCTGGCCGAAGCACCTGATGCCACCGACGTCATGCAAGCGCTCGCGCGCTTCACCGCAGGCTGTCCGCTCGTGGCCCATAACGCGGCCTTTGATCGGGGCTTCTGGCAGGCCGAGATGGCACGCGCAGGGCTGGCGCCCGATCCGGCGCATCAGTTCGCGTGCACCGTGCTGCTGTCTCGCCGCCTGTGGCCGGAGGCGCCGAGCCATGGCCTGGGTGCGATGACACGCTTTCATCGGCTGCAGCTCACCGGCCGTGCCCACCGGGCCATGGCGGATGCCCAGGTGACCGCGCAGCTGCTGCTGAAGGTGCAACAGGAAGTGGCGACACGGTTCGCGATGGACCTGGGCGAGTTCACGGCTGACCATGCGCTGCTGGCCGAGCTGCAGCGCACGCCGCTGCGATGGCTGCGCCGCGGCCTGGTGGATCATGTGAAAGCCCGCCGCGCCGGTCAGCCGATTTGCTGCTGATCAGCGGACAGCAGAAAAATTTCTGTCAAGACCCGGCGTCGTCGCAATGGGCAAGGACAATCGCGCGCTTTCGTGTTTGCGCCATTGCCCAAGAGTTCCATGTCCGTGATCCAGGTTCGCCCCGCCACCCTGCGCGATGCCAAGGCCATCGCCGAGATCCACGTCGCTGCCAGCCAGGATGCCTACAAGTCCCTGCTGCCGGCCGCTGCCCTGGATGCGATGTCGGTGCAGAAGCGCCAGGCCTTCTGGCGCGAGGCCATCGACCTGTGCGAGCCGCAGGTCATCGTTGCCCATCTCGACAACAAGATCATGGGCTTTGCTGGCTTTGACCGTTCGCGCGACAAGGGCACGCCGGCCACCACCGGCGAGGTCTGGGCCTTGTTCGCCGACCCCGTGCACTGGGACAAGGGCGTGGGCCTGGCGCTGTGGGATGCCACGCGCGATGGTCTGCAGGAAGAAGGCTGCACCAAGGCCACGCTGTGGTGCTACCTGCGCAATGAGCGCGCACTGCGCTTCTTCGAGCTGGCCGGCTTCAAGCGTGAGCTCGGCAGCGCCCGCACGACCGAGGTCGGCGGCGCCCGCATCGAAGAGATCCGCCTGCACCGCTCGCTGGTCTGACGCTCGCGCATCCATGAAAAAAGCGCCCCGCGGGGCGCTTTCGTTCTGGTGGCTGCAGCTTCAGCCGCGACGGCGGCGCGCGATGAAGCCGACGGCCAGCAGGCCCGACAGCATCAGCGCGTAAGTCTGCGGTTCCGGCACGGCCGAGACGGCAATGCTGCCGGTGGGCAGGGCGCCCGTCTCCCAGTTCTGGGCATTGGCGAAGGTCGCCAGCCACTCGTCCTTGGTCTTGGCCGCGCCGGTCAGCACCGAGGTCTTGACGTGGATGCTGGTGGACGAGGAGAAGGCCAGGCTCAGCGCGGTGCTGCCGGCAGTCAGGCCCGGGGTGACGTTGCCCGAGCCGGAGTCGGTGGCGTTTTCGAAGCCGTTGGTGTCGTCGAATGCGAACAGGTGCGTCTGCGTGGCGGTGTTGAACAGCGGGTTGGCGGTGTTGCTGTTCTGGAAGGCATAGATCTGGTCACCTGACTGGCCCAGCGCCAGTGTGGCGTAGCTGCCAGCCGTGGTGCCGGCGATGCTGCCGCTGGTGGTGAAACTGCCGCCGATGCTGGAGATGATGGTGCCGGCCGACACGGCCGAGGTGGCCGTCCAGCGGGTCAGGTTTTCGTTGCCGTCGCCATCGGTGGCGGTGGAGCCGCGAAAGGCGCTGCCGTTCCAGCCGTTGTCAGTGAAGTACACCACCTCGCCTGCTGCGATGTTGCTCAGCGCGACGAAGACGAAGGAGTCGGGCGCGCCGTTGTTGATGCGGCCGATGATGGCGATGTCGCCAGCGGTGAGGGCGGCTTGAGCCGGCAGCGCGGTGGCAGCGGCCAGGGCCAGGGAGAGCAGGGTCTTGGTCATGGTGAGGTCCCGGAAGGAAAAGCGTCGGCCGCGACTCTGTCCACGGCCCATGACCTCGCCGTGACATGCGCCCCCTCAGCTGAGGGGGCCGGCCTTCATGACGCGTAGCCGCCGGTGGCCAGCGCCCAGCCATCCGTGCCGTCGTCGTGGCGCTGCACATGCACCGGGCTGAGCTTCTTGGCCGCCGCGCGTTCCACCAGCGCCTCGGCCTGTTCGGGTACCAGCTGAAGGGCGAACCGTGCCCAGCGCTTTTGCACCAGCGGCAGGCTCCAGGCGTCTTCGAGGGCCCAGCGGATTTCATGCGTCTCCTGCAGTTCGGCAGCCGCCAGCACGCGCGGCGCCAGGGCGAGCAGGAAGCGGTTGAAGTCGGCCCGCAGGGTATCGGTCGGCAGCAGGGCTTCGAGCCGGGACAGGCGGGCGCTCCAGCCAGGCGTGGCGAGCTGGCGCGTGATGAAGGCCTGCAGCGCCTGGATGGGGTTGAACAGGCGCAGCCGGTTCGGCGGCAGCACACGAAGCGGGATCTGCGCGGCTTGCTCGTGGCTCAGCGGCGTCACGAAGCTGGCCAGCACAGCCAGGCGGTCCCATTCGGCCTCAGCCAGCCCGCCGATGCGGGTGATGGGGCCGGCGGCGCAGCTGGCGGCCATGGCCTGCAGCGCCTGGTGGTCGCGGCTGCCCTTGGCCTGGTTGGCCCGGCGGCTCATGACGGCCAGGTTGCCCGCGGCATAGCCGGCGTCGTCACGCACGCGGTCGATGCTGCGGTTGTCGTCGCCCAACAGCTCCCGGGTGATGGGGCAGTGGCGGGTGTCCAGCTGGGCGAGATGGTGGGGTGTGAGCTGGATGTCCTCGAAGTGGCGGCCGCGCGTCCAGGCGTGGGTGCGCAGGGCCAGCCATTGCTCGACCTGCGGGCTGGCCGGCGTGCGCACCGGCCGCCCCCGGGCGGCCAGCCAGCCGCGCTGCAACGGCGACTGGGGATAGAGATGGGCGATGGGCGGCGTCACGCCATGCAGGGCGTAGTCGCGGCCCAGGGCCAGGCCGATGCGCTCGTGGGCGCTGGCTTCACGCGAGGTGGCGGGCGTGTCGTCCATGTCCAGCGCGAACTGGACGAGGGCGGCGGACTTGGGGACTGTGCGATTGAGGACGGCTTGCATATCGGGCTCCTGGTTGCTAGGCACGCCGATGAAGTCGCGGGCCTTGTGCGGCAGTCTCTGAGCCAGGTCGCTCATGAGATGATCCACCCCAAAACCACTGTGGATTTATTCAGCATGGACCGCACCGAGCGCTTCTACAAGATCGAGCACCTGATCCGCTCCCGCGGCTGCGTGTCGTTTGCGGTGCTGCTGGAGGCGCTGGAGGTGTCGCCCGCCACGCTCAAGCGCGACCTGGCCTACCTGCGCGAGCGGCTGGATGCGCCCATCGAGTACGACGCGGTCGAGAACGGCTACCGCTTCGGCCAGCAGTGGCGGGGCGGCAAGCACGAGCTGCCCGGCGTATGGTTCAACGAGGCGGAGCTGCACGCGCTCTTGACCATGCAGCAGATGCTGGCGGGCCTGGACGAACAAGGCGTCGTGGGCCGCCACCTGCAGCCGATGTTCGACAAGATCACCGGCATGCTGGGCGTGGACGCGGCCGAGGCGGATGAACTGCGCCGGCGCGTCAAGCTGATCGGCACCGCGCGCCGGCGCGTGGCGAGCGACAGCTTCGAGACGGTGGGGAGTGCGGTGGTGAAGCGTCGCCGCCTGGCCATCCGCTACCGCAAGAAGCGTGATGGCGCGGCCAGCGAGCGCGAGGTGTCACCGCAGCGCCTGGTGCATCACCGGCATGCCTGGTACCTGGACGCCTGGTGCCATGCCAGCGAGGGCTACCGCCGCTTTGCGCTGGACGGGATCGAGACTGCCAGCCTGCTCGATACCGCGGCCAAGGCCGTGCCGCTGGATGAACTGGAGGCCGAGCTGGACCAGGGCTACGGCATCTTCGCGGGCGGTAGCCCCAAGCAGGCCGAGCTGGTGTTCAGCGCCGAGGCGGCAGCCTGGGTGTCGCGCGAGGAATGGCACCCGGCCCAGCACAGCGAGTTTTTGCCCGACGGCCGCTGGCGGCTGCGGCTGCCGTATGTCGATGACACCGAACTGCTGATGGACCTGTTGCGGCATGCCGGCCAGGTCGAGGTGGTGGGCCCGCCTGCGCTGCGCGAGGCCCATGCGCAGCGGCTTCGCCAGGCGGTGGCGGCCCTGTAGGACAAGCCCGCGTCATTTGAGAGAGGTCATATCGCCGCCGCTCAATCGCGTTAGTCTTGCGCCATGTTTGACCCTGAATGAGGAGCCTGCGATGAGTGATACCGCCCAAGCCAAGGAGAAGCTGGCCAGCGATTTCCGTGCCGTGATGGACGACATCGATGCGCTGATGACAGCCACCACCAACAAGGCGGACACCGAGGTCAAGGCGCTGCGCGAGCGCATCCAGGACCGCCTCTCCGGCGCCAAGGAAAAGCTGCTGGACGCGCAGCATGAGGCCATCCAGCGCGCCAAGGATGCGGCCACCGCGACCGACGACTACGTCCACGCCAAGCCCTGGCAGGCCATCGGCGTCGCCGCCGCGGTGGGCCTCGCCTTGGGCGTGCTGATCGGCCGCCGCTGAACATGAAGCCCCTCGTCCACGGAGTACCTTGGCCGGTCCCCCGCGGGGACGGCGATACGTGCCCGGCTGACCGGGCAGCGTATCGCCCCCGGCGGGCCGGCTTGGGAGCGGCCCGGCGCTCGGCCCGCAACCGCCAGGACGCTTCGGTGCCAGCCCAGTGAGCGACGACAAGGAACCCGTCTCCGCGCCGCTGCGGCGGCTCGGGGCGTCGATGCTGACGCTCGGGCGCATCCGGCTCGAGCTGTTTGCCATCGAGGCGCAGGAAGAGAAGGAGCGCATCGCCAGCCTGCTGCTGTGGGCCGTGCTCGCAGCACTGCTGGCGGGTTTCGGTCTGTTGATGGTGATCCTGCTGATCACAGTCGCCTTGTGGGACAGCCATCGACTGCTGGCGCTGGGCGGCGGTACGGCCGTGCTGGTTGTGGCGGCGGCAGTGGCGGTGAGCAAGGTGAAAGCCCTGATCGACCAGCCAGCCAGCCTCTTCCAGGCCAGCATCGGTGAGTTGCGTGCCGATGCCGAGGCGCTGCGGCGCACGCCCGGGCCATGATCCCGCGCATCCCGGACGATCCGGTGGCCCGTGCCGAGCGCAAGGCCAACCTGCTGCTGGCCTCTGAAGTGATGCGGGGCCAGGCGGCACTGGCAGTCGATGACCTGGGTGCCCGGGCCGACCGCTGGGCGGTGCGCCTGATGGCGTGGAAGAACCTGCTGTCCAACCCGCTGGTGCTGGCCACCGCAGGCAGCGGTGCGGCTTTCTTTGCCGCCAGCGGGCCCCACCATCGCAGCCGCTTCTCGCGTGGATTGCGCTGGGCTTGGCTGGCCTGGCGGGTGTGGCGCCGGCCGCGCTGAAGCGCGGTACCAGGCGTCAGATCGGGCGTCAGCGCAGCGGACTGTCCCGGCCGCGCGTGTGTGCCGGCACGGCATCGAGGTCGTGCAACCAAGGCACGGCCGAGCTCGTCCACACCTGCAGCCGCGGCTGAATCTGGGCGCGTTCATTGACGCAGCCCAGGCGGATGTTCATCACCCGGGGTGTGTCGGCCTCGGTCGCATAGAGCTGGGTGCCGCAGTCGGCACAAAAGGCCTGCGCGCGGCGATTGCCGCTGGCAGCCACCTTCACGTAGTGCCGGGCCTGGCCCTGCATCTGCACTTGCTCCACCGGCACGGCCGCCACCGCGCGAAACGGCGCCCCCGACAGGACCTGGCAGTCGCTGCAATGGCAGACGAAGACCTTCTCAGGGTCGATGAGGGCTGTGAAGCGGATGGCACCGCAATGGCATTGGCCGGTGATCTGCATGGGGCCTCCGCCAGTCAGTTGTCAGCCGCATCGAGCCGTTTCATGCGCTCGCTCTGCCAGTAGACGTCGTCGCCGCCCAGGCCGTCGAGGTTGGCGCGGTTGAGCACGCGGGCCAGCACGAAGAGCAGGTCGGACAGGCGGTTCAGGTATTGGCGCGGCGCGGCGTTGAGGGTCTCGGCCGCAGCCACGGCCAGCACGGCACGCTCGGCGCGGCGCGCCACGGTGCGGCACACGTGGGCGATGGCAGCGCTGCGGGTGCCGGCCGGCAGGATGAACTCCTTCAGGCGCGGCAGCTGCTCGTTGTAGTGGGCCAGGGCCTCGTCCAGTCGCAGCACGGCAGCGTCCTTCAGCAGCGTGCCACCGGGCCAGGACAGCTCACCGCCGAGGTTGAACAGCTCGTGCTGGATGGTGATGAGCAACTCCCGCACGTCATCGGGCAGCGGCTCGGCCAGCAGCACGCCGAGCTGGGAGTTCAGCTCGTCGACATCGCCCATGGCCTGCACGCGCAGGTGGGTCTTGGGCACGCGGCTGCCATCGGAGAGGCCGGTGGTGCCATCGTCACCCGTGCGGGTAGCGATCTGGGAGAGGCGGTTGCCCATGGTTGGCGCGATGAGAAGCTGAAAGCCGCAGATTTTCAGCGACCTGCGCCGTGCGCCCGGCGGGCAGGGTCAATGACGGCCGCCGCTGCGGTGGAAGCCGGGCTTGTGAACTGGCGCCGCATGCGGTCGAAGCCCCGGGTTGCCAGGCAGGCGTTCCAGCGCGGGCGGGGGGTCGGCCGGTCGACGGTCAAGTCCTGTCAGCTCGCGCCAACGGGCCGCGAGCAGGTCCCATCGCAAGGCACCGACCACCAGCAGCGCAGCAGCGGCGATCAGCAGCAGCCAGGTGAGGTTCATGGCGAAGCTCCCGGTTGTGGAGGCTTGATGCTGGCACCCAGCCCGCGAGGCTGCAACACAATCACCTGATCTGCATCAGGAGATCTGCAATGAACGCGCCCACCGCCCTCGACGCCGTGGCCCCGCCGCTGCCGGCTGGCCTGCTGGCCAGCTTGCAGGCCGAGTTCGGCGCGCGTTGCAGCACGGCGCTGGCGGTGCGCCAGCAGCATGGGCGTGACGAATCGGTGTTCGACGTGCCACCGCCCCAGGCCGTGGTGTTTGCCGATACCGAGGCGGAAGTCGCGCGGGTGGTGTCGCTGTGTGCGGCGCACCGGGTGCCGGTCATTCCCTATGGCGCCGGCTCGTCGCTGGAGGGCCATTTGCTGGCCGTGCGGGGCGGCATCAGCCTGGATGTGTCGCGCATGGACCGCGTGCTGCGCATCGATGCCGAGGACCTGACCGTGACCGTGCAGCCGGGCGTGACCCGCAAGCAGCTCAACGAGGCGCTCAGGCACGAGGGGCTGTTCTTTCCCATCGATCCCGGCGCCGACGCCAGCCTGGGTGGCATGGCCGCCACGCGCGCCAGCGGTACCAACGCAGTGCGCTACGGCACGATGCGCGAGAACGTGCTGGGGCTGCGCTTCGTCAATGCGAACGGCGAGATCGTGCGCACCGGCTCGCGGGCCAAGAAGAGCAGTGCGGGCTATGACCTGACGCGACTGTTGATCGGCAGTGAAGGCACGCTGGGCGTCATCACCGAGCTGACCGTGAAGGTGCATCCCTTACCGGAAGCGGTGTCAGCAGCGGTGTGCTTCTTCCCGAGCATCGATGCTGCCGTGCGCACGGCCATGCAGGTCATCCAGCTCGGCGTGCCGATTGCGCGCTGTGAGTTGCTGGATGCCAATGCCATCAGGGCCGTCAATGCGCACGACAAGCTCGGTCTGAAGGAGGCGCCGATGCTGCTGATGGAGTTCCACGGCAGCCAGGCCGGCGTCGCGGAGCAGGCGACGGTGGTGCAGGGGGTGGCCGATGACCACGGCGGCGAGGCCTTCGAGTGGGCCACCACGCCCGAGGCGCGCACACGGCTGTGGACAGCCCGCCACCACGCCTACCTCTCGGGCCTGCAGATGCGGCCCGGCTGCCGTGCGGTCACGACCGACACCTGCGTGCCCATCTCGCGCCTGGCCGAGAACATCAACGCCTCGGTGGCTGAGGTCGAGGCGGCGGGCCTGCCGCACTTCATCGTGGGCCACGTGGGTGACGGCAACTTCCACATGGCCTACCTGCTGGACCCGACCCAGCCGGAGGAACTCGCCACCGCCGAGCGCCTGAGCGCGCAGATGGTGGCGCGCGCCCTTGCGATGGAAGGCACCTGCACCGGCGAGCACGGCATCGGGCTGCACAAGCAAGGGTTCCTGGTGGACGAGACGGGCGACGAGGCCGTGGCCGTGATGCGTGCCGTCAAGGCGGCGATGGACCCGCTGGGCATCCTGAACCCAGGCAAGATCTTTCGCTGAGGGCCTGGCGCGGCGCGGTGGCCTACCCCACTGCTCGGGCTCCGGGGCGTCGCCACAATCATGGGTTTTCGACAGCCCAAACCAGCCCCAGAAGGAGACAGCAGATGTTCAACCACATCATGGTCGGCAGCAACGACATCGAGCGCAGCAAGCGCTTCTACGACGCGGTGCTCGGCGTGCTTGGCGCCCCAGAAGGCCTGCGCAATACCGCGGGCACAGGCCACCAGCGCGTGTTCTACCGCCACGCAGGCAACACCTTCGGCATCAGCCAGCCGATCAACGGCGAGCCGGCCTGCCACGCCAACGGCGGCACCATCGCGTTCAAGTGCGAGTCGGCCGAGCAGGTCAAGACCTTCCATGATGTGGCCGTGGCCCACGGTGGGCAATCCATCGAGGAGCCGCCCGGCCTGCGCGAGGGCTCGCTGGGCGCCATGCACCTGAGCTATGTGCGCGACCCGGACGGCAACAAGCTCTGCGCCGTGTATCGCCTGCCCAAGGCCTGAGCGCAACGACCGGCCCCGCCATGAAAAACGCCGCCCGAGGGCGGCGTTTGCACAGCTGAAGCCAGGCCTCAGAACATCGCCTTGAACTGCACGCCGTAGGTGCGCGGCTCGTTGATGAAGCCGGTCAGGTTGTTGAAGTCGATGGCGCCCGTCACGCGGATCTGGTTGGTGATGTTGCGCACGAAGCCGGCGGCCTCGTACTTGCCATTGCCCCAGAGATAGCCCACGCGCAGGCCGCCTTCGGTGAGGGCCTTGCCGGTGAACTCGGTCGCCTCGTACAGGAAGAAGTTGACCTTGGAGCGGTAGGCCCAGTCGGTGTAGACGTAGACCTCGTCGCCGCTGGCCAGCGGGATGCTGTAGCGGGCGGTGAGGTTGGCGGTCCACTTCGGCGCGTTGGGCAGGGCGTTGCCGTCGACCATGGCGTTGCCGTTGACGATCGGGTCCAGCACGGTCGGGAAGGTGGTGCCCACCTTGAGCGAGCCGCCCGGGGGCACGCCCAGGCCGGCGTCCTTGATCTTGGTGTTGTTCAGCGAGCCGCCGAAGGTCACCAGGAAGTCGGGCGTGATCAGGGCTTCGAGGTTCAGCTCGGCGCCGTTGCCCGTGGCCTTCTTGGCGTTGAGCAGGCGCGTGGCGTTGTTGCTGCCGCCCACGGCCGTCAGCTGCAGGTCCTTGACGGTGTAGCTGAACAGCGAGCCCGACAGGCGCAGGGTGCGCTTGAGCAGTTCGCTCTTGAAGCCGATCTCGTAGGAGTTGACGTTCTCCGGACCGGCTTGCGACTGGCCGGCGAAGGCCGAGGCGTTCTGCATCGACGAGGCGCGGAAGCCGTTGGCGTAGCGGGCGTACAGGTTGGTCGTGCTGTCCAGCTTGTAGGTGGCCGACAGGTCGCCGCTCCACTTGCCGTCGTCCGTGCTGGCCGAGGTGCCGGTGGAGGTGTTGAAGAGGCCGCTGCCGGCGTGGGTGGTCGACAGGTCCTTCTTGTCCTTGGTGTAACGCAGGCCGGCGCGCAGCTTGAGCTCGTTGCTGACGGCGTAGTTCACCGAACCGAACACCGCCCAGGCCTTGTTGGTCTGCGAGGTGTAGATGTGGTCGATGTCGGCGTGGGTGGTCGTGTTGTAGGTGATGTTGTCGATCGTGTACTTCTCGTCGAAGAGGTACACGCCGGCCTGCCAGGCCAGCGGCCCGGTGGTGTTGGACTCCAGACGCACTTCCTGCGTGAGCTGGCGGTGGCCGTTCATGCCGCTGCCGGTCTCGGACTGGAAGGGCACGCCGGCCTGGCCCGGCACGCCGCCATCGATGTCGCCGCGCGACAGCGGCTTCACGTGCTCGCCGCCGGTGATCGAGTAGATGTTCAGCTCGGGCAGCGACCATTTCAGGCGCAGGCTGCCGCCGGTCTGCTTCAGGGTCTGCTCGTTGACGCCGTTGAAGGCGACGGTGTCGGTGCTGAAGCCGTCAGCCAGGTCGTTGGTGCCGCGCTTGATGGCATTGGCGCGGAAGAGGCGCGGGCTGCCGTCCAGGTCACGCACGTGCACATTGGCCAGGGCGCTGAACTGCTTGTGCGGCTCGTACAGCACTTGCGCGCGCACTGCGGTGTCGCGGTAGCCCTCGGTCTTGGGCGTGGCTGCGCCGGGGGCGGTGTTGTCGACCCAGTCGCTGCGGCGCTGGCTCTGCGCGGAGATGCGGGCGGCCCAGTCGCCCGTCAGCGGGAGGTTGGCGGCGCCTTCGAGGTTGAGGGTGCCGTAGTTGCCCACGGTGATGCTGGCGTAGCCGTCCTGCTTCTGGCTCGGCTTGACGGAGTCGAACTTGACAACACCGGCCGGCGTGTTGCGGCCGAACAGCGTGCCCTGCGGGCCGGCGACCACTTCGACCGCAGCGGTGTCGAAGATCGGGAAGCCCTTCAGGATGGGGTTCTCCTGGATCACGTCGTCGACGATGACGCTGACGGGCTGCGAGGCGTTGAGGCGGAAGTCGGTGTTGCCGTAGCCGCGGATGTAGAAGCGCGGGAAGGCGCGGCCGAAGCTCGATTCGACGTTCAGGCTGGGCACGCGACCCGACAGGAAGCGCAGGTCCTGGCCGCCGGAGGCCAGCACGTCGAGCTTCTCGCCGCTGATCTTGCTGACGGCGTTGGGCACGTCCTGGATGTTCTCGGCGCGGCGCTCGGCCGTGATGACGACGGTTTCAAGCTGGCTGCGATCCTTGGCGGGGGCTTCCTGGGCCAGGGCGGGCAGGGCGGTGCTGAGCGCCAGGGCCAGCAGGGAGAGACGGGGGACGAACATCGACAACGACTCCAAAAAAATGGGCCCCAATGCCAGGGCCGGCGGCGATTGTGCGGACGGCGTTCCGTTCTGGCGGCGTTCACGCGGGCAGGTGTTGCGTGAGTCTGACGGGTTGGTCAGTTTCTAGACGGCTGCCTCGAACCCTTCATCGCGCCATGCACCAGCACGGGGTGCCGGCGCACGACAACGAGGCGCGCGTTCTCACGCCGCGTGGTGGCTGACCGGTTCGCGCGGGTGACCAGCGAGCGCGTCACGCGGGCGGGGTCTTGCTTCGACACGCGGCGAAGCGTTCGTGGGTGATGCGCGCACACAGTCAGGCTCGTTCCATTCAAGGAGTTGCCATGCCTGCCATCACCTGCTTCATCCGCTACGAGCTGGACCCCACCCAGCGCGAGGCCTTCCGGACCTATGCCCAGGCCTGGGGTCGCATCATTCCGCGCCTGGGGGGGCGGCTGCTAGGCTACTGGCTGCCCTGGGAGGGCACCAATGACGAGGCCTGGGGCCTGGTGGGCTTCGACTCGCTGGCCGCCTACGAGACCTACCGAGCGCGGCTCAAGGCCGATGCCGAGGCGCAGGCCAACTTCGCCTTTGCGCAGTCGCAGCGCTTCATCCGCCGCGAGGCACGCACCTTCTGCGAGGATGTGCAGCCATGATGGCCGTGATCTTCGAGGTGCAGCCGACCGAGGCTGGCCGTGCTGCCTACTTCGCTCATGCGCAGGCGTTGCAGCCGCTGCTGCAGGCGCGCGACGGCTTTTTGTCGGTGGAGCGCTTCCAGAGCCTGGCGGATCCGGCGCGCCTGCTGTCGCTGTCCTACTGGCGCGACGAGGCGGCGGTGCGCGGCTGGCGCGAGCTGGGCCGGCATCGCGAGGCCCAGGCGGCAGGCCGCGAGGGGCTGTTCCACGACTACCGGCTGCGAGTCGCCGAGGTGGTGCGCGACTACGGCCTGCACGACCGCGCGCAGGTGCCGCGTTGAGCCTGGCCGAGCCCCGCCTGGCCCGCGTGGCCGCCGCGATTGCCGACCCCACGCGCGCCCGTGTGCTCGCACGGCTGCTGGACGGCCGCCTGCATACGGCGGGCGAGCTCGCCGCGCATGCCGGCGTGACTGCGCCGACCATGTCGGCCCACCTGAAGTTGCTGCTGGATGAAGGCCTGGCCCGGGTGCGGCCGCAGGGGCGGCATCGCTACTACGGGCTGGCTGACGGCGATGTGGCGCATGCGTTGGAGGCCCTGCTGCGCGTGGCCGAGGGTCGGGCAGTGTCGCCCGCGGCAGACCTGCGGCGCTGGCAGCGACCGCAGATGCAGGCGCTTCGCCACGCCCGCAGTTGCTACGGGCACCTGGCTGGCGAGTTGGGCGTGCAGTGGCGGCAGGGGCTGCTCGCGCGCGGCTGGGTGCAGGCTCAGCCCCAAGGCGGCTATGCCGTGACGCCGGCTGGCCAGGTCGTGCTGGACGCGCTGCTGCCCGGTGGGGCGGCCTCGGCGACGACGCCAGCGGGCCGGTGCCTTTACGACTGTGTGGATTGGTCCGAACGCCGGGATCATTTCGCCGGCCCGCTGGCCGTGGCTTGGCTGGAGGCGATGCTGGCCCAGGGGTGGTTGCGCCGCACGGCCGGGTCGCGGGCCTTGCAGGTGTTGCCGCCCGGTCTGGCAGCCTGGCCCATGACCCTGTCGTCCGCGGCCGCGAACGGGTGAGCTAACGACACTGGTCAGTGGCTCAAGCGGCGGCAGAATGCACCGCATGAAGCACAACACCCGCCTGGCCGCGCTGGCCCTGGTTGCTCTGTCCGCACTGCCCGCTTTGCCTGCGTGGGCGGCCGACCCGCTGGCGCCCTACCCCGTGACCATCTGGAGCCGCGTGCTGTTCGGCACGGACGGCAAGCCGCAGACGCTGGAGGTGGTCGACGCTGACCAGTACCCGGCGGGCTTCGTGAACAACGTCAAGCAGCGGGTGGCCCAAGCCAGCATCGAGCCGCCCAAGGTCGACGGCAAGCCCGTGACGCTGCGCTCCGGGGTGGAGATGCGCTTTGTCATCACGCCCAAGCCCGAGGGCGGTGGCGCCGTGCGGGTCGACGGCATGTCGATCAGCGCCCTGCCGGTGAAGCGCTATCTGGCGGCCTACCCGGCCGAGATTACCGCCACCGGCGGCTGGGAGGGTGAGATCACCGGCGTCTGTACGGTGGGCGTGAACGGGCGCTGCCGCAAGGTGGATATCGTCGTCAACGCGGGCATGCCGGAGAGCGTGCGCCGCTATGCCAAGGCCACGCTCGACGGCTGGGAGTTCGAACCGCAGGAGGTCGATGGCAAGCCCATCGAATCGGAGTTCCGCTTGGCGATACAGCTCAACACGCTGGACGCCACGCCCGAGGACTTCCGGCAGGACAAGTTCGACCGCGTCACCAAGAAGCGCTGAATGAAGCGGGTCCTCGCGCGGCGGTGGCTGGGCACAATCAGGCGCTTTCATCACGGAATGGTTGAACCATGGCATGGCTCCTGCTCGTCGTCGCCGGCCTGTTGGAGGTCGGCTGGGCCATCGGCCTGAAATACACCGAGGGCTTCACGCGCCCGCTGCCCACTGCGGCGACCGTCGCGGCGATGGTCGCCAGCGTCGGCCTGCTGGGCGTGGCCATGAAGACCCTGCCCGTGGGCACGGCCTACGCGGTATGGGTGGGTGTGGGTGCGGTGGGAACCGCAGCGCTGGGCATGGTGCTGTTCCAGGAGCCGGCGACGGTCGGCCGGCTCGTGAGCCTGGCGTTGATCGTGGCGGGCATCGTGGGGTTGAAACTGGCGAGTTGAGGCCGAACCGCGCGCCGTGCCCGCCCGCTGGGCCACGGCGTGCTTTTTCCCGCTGTCGCATGCGCGCGACTGGTGCTGGTTTTTGGCCGGCATAGTCGCGCCTGGAGGACACGACATGAGCGCAGTGGTGGACAACGGATCGATGGTGTATTGCCGGGGTTGCGGAAAGCAGCTGCACGTCACGGCGGTGACCTGCCCTCAGTGCGGCGCGCCGCAGCAGGCGGCGGGCGTGTCCGACAAGAAGATCCTGCCGGCGTTCCTGCTCTGCTTTTTCCTCGGCTGGCTGGGGGTGCACCGGTTCTACGTGGGCAAGATCGGCACGGGCATCCTGCAGATCATCACCTTCGGCGGCCTGGGCATCTGGTACCTGATCGACTTCATCATGATCATCGTCGGGGCCTTCACCGACAAGTCGGGCCGCAAGCTCACGCAGTGGGTCTGACGGGCCACGGCGGTTGAGCCGCGGCACCGGGGGAGCGTTGGTGCGACTCCGTGCGACTTAGTGCGCCTGCGGCGGCACGTTCCAGCGCCGCGTCACGTCACCGCGGGCGTTCACGCTTTCGAGGTTCACCGCAAAGCCCCACAGCCGGCCCACGTGCTTGAGCACTTCCTGGGCGCTGTCATGCAGCGGGCGGTTGAGGTGCTGGATGTGGCGCAGCGTGAGCGAGCGGTCGCCGCGCAGGTTGACGTTCCAGACCTGGATGTTGGGCTCGCGGGTGGAGAGGTCGTACTGGCGTGACAGCGCCTGGCGCAGGTGGCGGTAGCCGGTCTCGTCGTGGATGGCCGAGATCTCGTATTCGGCCTTGGCCTCGTCGTCGAGGATGGCGAAGAGCCGGAAGTCGCGCATGACCTTCGGGCTCAGATACTGGCCGATGAAGCTCTCGTCCTTGAAGTTGCGCATCGCATGGTCGAGCGTGGGCAGCCAGTCGCTGCCGGCGATGTCGGGGAACCAGGCGCGGTCTTCTTCGGTCGGGGCCTCGCAGATGCGCTTGATGTCGGTGTACATCGCAAAGCCGAGCGCGTAGGGGTTGAGGTTGGCGCCGGGGTGCTGGTAGACGACGTTGGTGTGGGACTTGAGCCACTCGATCATCATGCCGTCGCTCAAGTACCCGTCGTCATACATCTGGTTGAGCAGCCGGTGGTGCCAGAAGGTGGCCCAGCCCTCGTTCATGACCTGGGTCTGGCGCTGCGGGTAGAAGTACTGCGCGATCTTGCGCACGATGCGCACGATCTCGCGCTGCCAGGGCTCCAGCAGCGGCGCGTTCTTCTCGATGAAGTACAGCAGGTTCTCCTGCGGCTCTTCCGGGAAGCGGCGGCTCTCGGCGGCTTCGTCGGGCCGATCGGGTTTCTTGGGCAGCGTGCGCCAGAGGTCGTTGACCTGCATCTGGGCGTGGTGCTCACGGTCCTTCAGGCGGGCGCGCTCCTCGGCGAGGGACAGCTTGGCGGGGCGGCGGTAGCGGTCCACGCCGTGGTTCATCAGCGCGTGGCAGCTGTCGAGCAGGGTCTCCACCGCGTCCAGGCCGTGGCGCTCCTCGCAGTCGGCCACGTAGTTCTTGGCGTAGACGAGGTAGTCGATGATGGACGAGGCGTCCGTCCACATGCGGAAGAGATAGTTGCCCTTGAAGAAGGAGTTGTGCCCGTAGCAGGCATGCGCGATGACCAGCGCCTGCATGGCCAGCGTGTTCTCCTCCATCAGGTAGGCGATGCAGGGGTCGGAGTTGATGACGATCTCGTAGGCCAGGCCCATCTGGCCGCGCTTGTAGTTGCGCTCAGTGGCGATGAACTCCTTGCCGTAGCTCCAGTGCCGGTAGTTCACCGGCATGCCCACGCTGGCGTAGGCGTCCATCATCTGCTCGGCGGTGATGACTTCCAGCTGGTTGGCATAGGTGTCCAGCCCGAAGCGCTCGGCCGTCTGCTTGATGACGGCGTGGTAGTCCTCGATGAGCTCGAAGGTCCAGTCATTGGGCGAGGGCAGGGGCTGGCTGGGGCGTTGCAGCAGCGGCAGCATCTGGCGCAGCGGGTCACGTTGGCGGCGCTCGGGCATGCCCGGTGGCGGCTTGGCCACGCGTTCGGGGTGGCGACGGTCTTCGAGTGAACTCATGCAGCGGCCCCCTCCTTCTTGAACAGGTCACGGAAGACCGGGTAGATCTGCGAGGCCTCGACGGCCTTGCGCATCGCGAAGTGCGGCACGTCCTCGGCGAGCTTCTCGTACTCCTCCCACAGGTTCTGCTCGGGCTCGGCGACCTGCACATAGGCGAAGTAGCGGGTGAGGGGCAGGATCTTGTCGGCCAGCAGTTCGCGGCAGCGGCCGCTGTCGTGGTGCCAGTTGTCGCCGTCACTGGCCTGGGCGCCGTAGATGTTCCACTCGGTGGGCGAGTACCGCTCGCGGATGATCTGCTCCATCAGCACCAGCGCGCTGGACACGACCGTGCCGCCGGTTTCCGTCGCGTGGAAGAAGTTCTGCTCGTCCACCTCCTGCGCCTGGGTGTGGTGGCGGATGAAGACGACGTCGATCTTCTCGTAGTGCCGCGTGAGGAAGAGGTAGAGCAGGATGAAGAAGCGCTTGGCGAGCTCCTTGCGGCTTTCGTCCATCGAGCCGGAGACGTCCATCAGGCAGAACATCACTGCCCGCGTGGTGGGCACCGGGATGCGCACCCGCGCGCGAAAGCGCAGGTCGATGGGGTCGAGGAAGGGAATGGCGTCCAGCCGCGCCTTCAGCACGGCGATGCGCTCGCGGGTTTCGGCCAGCAGGCGCGGGGTTTCCGGGCGGTGTTCCTTGAGTAGCTCCTGCTCGCGGGCTTCAAGCTCGTGCAGTTCGCGGCGCTTGTCCATGCCCAGCGCGATGCGCCGGCCCAGGGCGCCGCGCATGGAGCGCACCACATGCAGGTTGGTGGGCGTGCCGTCCGACACGAAGCCGGCGCGCTGGCTCTTCCATTCGGGCGTGTCGGCGAGCGTGGTGCGGGCGAGGTTGGGCAAGGCCAGGTCGTCGAAGAAGACCTGCATGAACTCTTCCTTGCTGAGGTGGAAGACGAAGTCGTCCTCTCCCTCGCCCTGGTCGCTGGCCTGGCCGCCGCCGCTACCACCGCCCTGCCCCCCTTTGGGCTTGGCGATGCGGTCGCCCTTCACATACTCCTGGTTGCCCGGCCGCACGACCTCGCGCACGCCGCCGTCTCCATGGCCGAAGACGGGCTCTGACAAATCCTTCTTGGGGATGTGCACCTCTTCGCCGCGCTCCATGTCGCGGATGCCGCGCCCATCCACCGCGCGCTTGACGGCCTCGCGGATCTGCTCCTTGTGCCGGCGCAGGAAGCGCTCGCGGTTGCCGATGGACTTGTTCTTGCCCGAAAGCCGTCGGTCGATGATTTGCTGGAGGGACATGCAGACTCAGTCCAAACAAGGCCACAGAGGCACAGAGACACAGAGAACGCGCACCGGTTCACAGAGCCCGATGTCTCTGTGCCTCTGTGTCTCTGTGGCTGTGTTCATCGCGTCAGGCCATCAGGAGCTCTTGCGAACGCGCAAGTACCACTCGCACAGCAACCGCACCTGCTTGGCCGTGTAGCCCTTGTCCACCATGCGCTGCACGAAGTTCTCGTGCTTCTTGGCGTCCTCCGCGCTGGCCTTGGCGTTGAAGCTGATGACGGGCAGCAGCTCCTCGGTGTTGGAGAACATCTTCTTCTCGATGACGGTGCGCAGCTTCTCGTAGCTCGTCCACAGCGGGTTCTTGCCCGCGTTGTTGGCGCGCGCGCGCAGCACGAAGTTGACGATCTCGTTGCGGAAGTCCTTGGGGTTGGAGATGCCCGCGGGCTTCTCGATCTTCTCAAGCTCGGCGTTCAGCGCCGCGCGGTCGAAGACCTCGCCGGTGTCGGTGTCGCGGTACTCCTGGTCCTGGATCCAGTAGTCGGCATAGGTCACGTAGCGGTCGAAGATGTTCTGGCCGTACTCGCTGTAGCTCTCCAGGTAGGCGGTCTGGATCTCCTTGCCGATGAACTCGGCATAGCGCGGCGACAGCTGCTCCTTGATGAAGCCGACGTACTTCTCTTCCAGCTCCTTCGGGAACTGCTCGCGCTCGATCTGCTGCTCCAGCACATACATCAGGTGCACCGGGTTGGCGGCCACTTCCGCGGGGTCGAAGTTGAAGACCTTGGACAGGATCTTGTAGGCAAAGCGCGTGCTGATGCCGCTCATGCCTTCATCGACGCCAGCGTAGTCGCGGTACTCCTGGTAGCTCTTGGCGCGTGGGTCGGTGTCCTTCAGGTTCTCGCCGTCGTAGATCTGCATCTTGGAGTACAGCGACGAGTTCTCGGGCTCCTTCAGGCGCGTGAGCACCGCGAACTGGCTCATCATCTTCAGCGTGCCCGGCGCGCACTTGGCCTCGGCGAGCGACGAGCCGCGGATGAGCTTCTCGTAGATCTTGACCTCTTCGCTGACGCGCAGGCAGTAGGGCACCTTCACGATGTAGACGCGATCGAGGAAGGCCTCGTTGTTCTTGTTGTTGCGGAAGGTCTTCCACTCGCTCTCGTTGCTGTGCGCGAGCACGATGCCGTCGAAGGGAATCGCGCCGAAGCCTTCGGTGCCCTTGTAGTTGCCCTCTTGAGTCGCGGTCAGCAGCGGATGCAGCACCTTGATGGGCGCCTTGAACATCTCGACGAACTCCAGCAAGCCTTGGTTGGCAAGGCACAGGCCGCCCGAGTAGCTGTACGCATCGGGGTCGTCCTGCGCGAACGTTTCGAGCTTGCGGATGTCGACCTTGCCGACGAGGCTGGAGATGTCCTGGTTGTTTTCGTCACCCGGCTCGGTCTTGGCCACGCCGAGCTGCTTGAGCACGCTCGGATAGCGCTTCACGACCTTGAACTTGCGGATGTCGCCTCCGAATTCGTCCAGCCGCTTCACGGCCCAGGGCGACAGGATGCGGTTGAGGTAGCGACGCGGGATGCCGTAGTCGCGCTCCAGCAGCGGGCCATCCTCGATGGGGTCGAACAAGCCCAGCGGCGATTCGTTCACCGGCGAGCCAGCCAGCGAATAGAACGGCACATGCTCCATCAGCTGCTTGAGCCGCTCGGCGATGCTGCTCTTGCCGCCGCCCACCGGGCCCAGCAGGTAGAGGATCTGTTTCTTTTCCTCCAGCCCCTGCGCAGCGTGCCTGAAATAGGACACCACCTGCTCGATGGCTTCTTCAAGGCCGTAGAACTCGGCGAAGGCCGGGTAGATCTTGATCGTCTTGTTGGCAAAGATGCGCGACAGACGCGGGTCGTTGCGCGTGTCCAGCATTTGCGGCTCGCCGATGGCCTTGAGCATGCGCTCGGCGGCGGTGGCGTAGGCCAGGGGGTTGCGTTTGCATTCGGCCAGGTACTCCTCCAGCGTGAGTTCCTCGACCTTGCTGCGCTCGTAGCGCGCTGCGAAATGGCTGATGACGTCCATGCCCGATCTCCTGCGGTGTGAACTCCACAGGGCCACAGGCACGATCCGTGCCCGTGGGGACTGGGGGGTTCTGATCGCGCCTCAACTGCAAGGCGTCATCAGAACTCTCCATCGCCGGCCTGGCGACCAGCTTCGCGCTGGCGCGGCGGCCTGATCCCAAGAATAAGCCGCCGCCCACCCACCAACAAATCCGCTCGGGCTTTCGTTGACAGGGTGCGGCCCAGCATACGCCCGCACGCGAGGCAAGACCTGTCACTTCCTGTGCAAACCACACCCAGCTGCGGGGTTTCGCACAGCGAGGCTTCGGTGTGCGTGATTCGCCGAAGCCGGGTTGTTACGAACGCTGCCGTGGCCAGGTGACGCTAGCATCATGAAAGCGTTTTCAGAAGGCTCTCAAACCCAGGGTGACTGTGCGTCCGCAGGCGACGCGCGGCGCCCGTCACTGCTGTCCGTCATGCGACCTCGACACCTGCTGCGCCACGCCGCCGCGCTGGCCTGCGCGGCATCGGCTGCGTGCACCTTCGCGGCACCGGCCGACGCCGCTCGCGCGCCCATGAAGATCACCGTGCAAGGTACCCAGATCGCCGGCCCTGACCAGGACGACCGCGGCGAGCCCGACTGGCTGGCGCGCATGAACAACTGGCGGCGCGACCCCGCCGGCACGCACGCGGCCTGGCTGCAGGCCATGCAAGCCTGGCGCGAGGCCGAGCGGCGCCGCATCGGCTTCGACGATGCCCAGTACCGCCGGCCCGAGCTGCAGTGGACGCAGCGCAGCTTCGTGCAGCCGCAGGTGATGGTGGAAGACCGCCTGCTCTACGACCCGGTCAAGCGCGTCTACACCGTGTCACGCCTGCTCGAGGACCTGCGCCAGCGCTACGGCGGCATCGACAGCGTGCTGCTGTGGCCGGTCTACCCCAACAGCGGCATCGACCACCGCAACCAGTGGGACCTGCTGCGCGACATGCCCGGTGGCGTGGCCGGCGTGAAGGCGATGGTGCAGGACTTCCAGCGCCAGGGCGTGCGCGTGTTCTTCCCGACCATGCCGTGGGACGTCGGCACGCGCGACGAAGGCCTCAGCCAGGCCGAGGCCACGGTGGCGCTGCTCGCCGCGATCGGCGCCGATGGCGTCAATGGCGACACCATGCCTGGCCTGACCGTGGACTTCCGGCGGGCCGCCGAGGCGCGCGGCCTGCCGCTGGCGCTGGAGCCCGAGCTGCCGCTGCAGGACGACGCGATGCTCGCCTTCAACACGTTGAGCTGGGGCTACTGGGCCACGCCCTTCGTGCCCCTGGTGAGCAAGTGGAAGTGGCTGGAGCCGCGCCACCTGGTGCATGTGTGTGACCGCTGGGCCACGGACCGCAGCGACCTGCTGCAGGCGGCCTTCTTCAACGGCGCCGGCATCCAGAGCTGGGAAAACGTCTGGGGCTGGTGGAACGGCATCACGCCGCGCGACGCTGCGGCCTTGAAGCGCATCGCGGGTGTGTACCGTGGCTGGCCGGCCCTGCTGTCGAGCGCCGGCTGGGAGCCCCATGTGCCCACCGGCCAGTACGGCGTCTATGCCAGCCGCTTTCCGGGCGAGGCCGAGACGCTCTGGACGGTGGTCAACCGCAACGACTTTGCCGTGGCCGAGCTGCCACTGCGCGTGGCCCATGTGGCCGGCGCGCGCTACCTGGATGCCTGGAACGGCCGGGAGCTGTCGGCCGAGGTCGGCGCCGACGGCCTTGCCCGGGTGACCCTGTCACTGGAGCCGCGTGGTTATGCCGCGTTGGTGCAGGTGCGCACGCCGGCCGCATTTGGCGCCGCCGCGCCGGTGCTGAAGGCGCAGCGGTTGTTGGCGGCCAAGCCGCTGGCCGCCTACTCGCGCGAATGGCAGGCCTTGCCGCAGCGCCTCGTGCCGCAGGCCCCGACACAGCGTGTGAAGGTGCCCCCGGCAGGCATGGTGACTGTGCCGGCGGCCCTGGCCTTCGACTTCCGCGTCGGCGGCCTGCAGATCGAGGGCGAGAACCGGCCGGGTCTGGATGTGCAGTACCCGTGGGAGCCGGTCGCGCGGCGCGAGCATGTGCACCGCATGGCGGTGCCGGCCTTTCACATCGACCGGCATCCGGTCACGAACGCGGACTTCGCCCGCTTCCTGCAGGCCAGTGGCTACCGGCCTGCTGATGCGCACAACTTCCTGGCGCATTGGTCGAGCGGCCAACCCGCGCCTGCAGACTTGCGCCGGCCGGTCACCTGGGTGGGCCTGGAAGATGCGCGTGCCTACTGCCGCTGGGCCGGCAAGCGCCTGCCGCATGAGTGGGAATGGCAGTACGCCGCCCAGGGCCTGGACGGGCGGCGCTACCCCTGGGGCAATGACTGGCGTGAGGGCCACACGCCGGCCGCGCACACCGCACGCAGCCTCCCGGTGCTCGACGAGGTGGGCCGGTACCCGCAGGCGGCCAGCCCCTTCGGCGTGCAGGAACTGGTGGGCCATGTCTGGCAGTGGACGGACGAGTTCGAGGACGACCGCACCCGCGCCGCCATCGTGCGCGGTGGCAGCCCCTACCAGCCGCAGGGCGCGTCCTGGTACTTCCCGAACACGCAGCGCCTGGACCAGCACGGCAAGCTGCTGCTGATGGCGCCGTCCAAGGACCGCTCGGGGCTGATCGGCTTTCGCTGCGTGGCCGACGCCGCCTGAGCGCGGCGGGCTCAGGCCTCGCCGCGCAGCTTGTCGAGGATGCCGGAGAGGGCGTCCAGGGAGTCGAAGTGGATGGCCAGCTCGCCGCTCTGGCCGCCTTTCTTGGTGCGCTTCTTGACGCGCACTTCCACTGAGGCTCCGAGCGCGTCGGCCAGCTCTTCTTCCAGGCGCAGCACGTCGCGGCTCTTGTCGGTCTTCACGCGCAGCAGCGGCGTCTGGCGGGCCGAGCCCTGGGCCTTGGCGACGAGCTTCTCGGCCTCGCGCACGCTGAGCTTCTTGGCAGCGATCTCGCTGGCCGTGGTGATCTGCGTGGCGCCGTCCAGCGGCAGCAGCGCGCGGGCATGGCCCATGTCCAGGTCGCCGGCCATCAGCATGTTCTGCACCGGGGCGGCCAGGTTGAGCAGGCGCAGCAGGTTGCTGGCGGCACTGCGCGAGCGGCCCACGGCCTGCGCGGCCTGTTCGTGCGTGAGGCCGAACTCGTCGGTCAGGCGCTTCAGGCCCTGGGCCTCTTCCAGCG
>JAIPCJ010000045.1 GCA_021738245.1 Methylotenera sp.
GCCGGACTACCTGCGCCGCTTCTGCACCGAGCCGCATCTCGACGCCCCGGCGCCGGCGCTGGTGCTGGACGCCTTGCCCTCGGCGGATGCCGGCGCCCTGGCCGTGGCGGCCGATGCCACGTGGCGTGACACCCCGCTGGCCGATCGCATCGCCACGCTGCGACGCGCGGCCGACACGCTGGACGCGCCGGCCGCCCTGGCCCTGCGCAGCCTGTTCCCGGCCGCCCAGGCGCTCTTTGCCGACCAGACCCTGCCCGGCCCCACCGGCGAGAGCAACACCCTGCGCCACCATGCCCGTGGCGTGTTCGCGGTGCTGGGCCGCGGCGAGGCTGGCCTGGCCGCAGCCGTCAGCGCGCTGCTGGCCGGCAACAGCGCCATCTGGCTGGGCGGCGACGAGCGCACCCGCCAGGCCCTGCTGCGCGCCGGCCTGCCCGCCAACGCCCTGACCCTGCTGCCCGACGCGGTGCTGCCGCGCCTGCTGGCGGCCACCCATCTTGCCGGCGTGGCCCTGGCCTCGTCGGACCCCGCCCTCGCCCACCCGCTGGCCCTGGCCCTCGCGGCCCGGCCTGGCGCCATCCTGCCGCTCGTGACCGCGGCCGGTCATTCGCGCCAGCTCTACCGCTTCACGGCCGAGCAGACCCTGACCGTCAACACCGCCGCTGCCGGCGGCAACGCGGCGCTGCTGGCGGGCGTGCACTGAGGCACGGTGTCGCCCGCCTGCGCTAACGTTGCGCCATGACGGCAGCGGAGCAGGCGGGATGACAGCAGCAAGACGATGGGCCCTGGCCGCCTGCCTGGGCCTGGCCAGCCTGGGCGCTGCGCGTGCGGACAGCTGGCTGCCCGCCTGCCCCAAGGCCTATCTGGCGCCTTCGGGGGCCTATCGGTTCATCGTGATGCCCCGCGGCCCGCTCGATACCCGGGGCTGCACGCGCGCGGCCGATCAGCCCGAGTTCGCCGGCCGCCTGACCATCTTGCATCGAGCCACTGGCACCCTGGAGAAGCAGACGGGCGGGCGCTGGGTGCCGGTCTGGGCGCACGAACTCCCGAACGAAGTGAGCCCGGTCGATGCCGCCGTGTCTGACACGGGCCGCGTGGCCACGTTCGACAACTGGCACGGTGTGGGCTGGGGTGACGATGTGGTCGTGCTGTTCGACGCGCAGGGCCGTCTGGTGCGGCAGATGGGCCTGGCGAGCTTCCTGCCGCCTGCCTACGTGCATGCCTTGCCGCAGTCGGTGAGCTCCATCTGGTGGGGGGGCGAGCACGCATTCACGGCAGACGGCCAGTCGCTGCAGCTCCAGGTGGTGGTGCCCGACGCCGACCCCAATGCCCAGCGGCCCGGCAACGAAAGGCCGCCGCGGGTGAACCTGCTCGTCGAGGCCGACACCGGCCGTGTGGCCCCGCAAGCGCCCGTGGCCTGGGCTCAGGCGCTGGCGCAGGCCCGGCAGGCCGACGCGGTGCTGTGCGCTGCAGAGGTGGCGTGGTTCCAACGTGAACTCGCGCCGCGCCTGCCCCCGTCGCCCCGGGCCTCGCAGGCTGACTGGACACAGTACGGCGACGACGTCATCAGGCGCCTGCGGCCGGGGTCGGAGCTGCCCTTGGAAACCTGCGTGTTCAATGCCCAGACCCTGGCCCATCGCCACCAGGTCGAGGCTTGTCTGCGCGTGGCTTTCAAGGCGGCGCGCGAGACCCCCAGCGAGGTGTTGCTGATCGCCCCGGACCCGGCGGTGTTGTGGCCCGCCACCCAGCGGGTGCTGGCGACGCTGCCCGCCGCTGCGCTGCAGGGCTCGCGGCTGTATGTCGCCGCATCGTCAGCCCGGCAGGCGGGCGTCACGCGCGCCTTGTCGGCCCTGGGGGCGGAGGTGGTGGTGTTCGACCCGGGTCAGGCGGTGTCGCCCACGGCGTCAGCGCGGGAGGCGCTGCGAGCGCGTTTCGATGCCGGCGAGGGTCGCGACGCGATGGGCAACTGCGGGCCCGACGCGCGCGTGGGCCCCGCTCAGTAGAAGCCTTCCCGCCGCCGGTAGCGCTCGGCGCGTTCGGCGTCGTACCGGGCGGCGTCAAAGGTGTCGCCCTGGATCGCGCGGTGGATCTGGCCGCCGGTGGGCAGCTCGGCCGGGTCGATGAAGCGGGCCGGGTCCCAGAAGTGCGAGCGCAGGAAGGCCTTGGAACACTGCGTGTAGGCCTCCTCGATGTCGACGATCACGCCCAGCCGCGGCGCCTTGCCCTCCAGCGTGCTGGGGGCCAGCAGCGCGGCATCGGTGGTGAGCAGGCCGCGGCCGTTGACGCGGAAGGTGTCGGTCGCGCCCGGAATGATGAAGAGCAGGCCCAGGCGCGGGTTGGCCAGCAGGTTGCGCAGCGAGTCGGCCAGGCGGTTGCCGGGGCGTTCGGGCAGCAGCAGGGTGCGGTCGTCCAGGATGCGCACGAAGCCGGCCGGGTCGCCGCGGGGGCTGACGTCGCAGCCGCCCGAGCCGTCGCTGGTGGCCAGGCACACCAGCGGCGCGCGTTCGACGAACACGCGCGTGGCGGGGTTGAGGCGGTCAGTGACCTTGGCACAGGTCAGCGGCGCGGGCTCGCCGATGAGCGCGCGCAGCTGCGCCTCGTCCTGCAGGATGTCGGGGGTGAGCCGGTGCGTGAGCCGATGCGTGAGCCGTTGAGGAGGCGGGGTGGTCATGGGCGCAGCCGGTGGGGTGACGGTGGCCGATTCTGGCCCGCACCCGGCGAGCGCCCAGAAAAAGGCCCTCTGCTGCGGCGAAGCCACGGGAGAGGGCCAAATCCACCAAGAGGCGGTGGAGGAGACAAGCGGTCATTGCAGCGTTGCAATGTTGCGATGCAGCATATACGAACACGCTTTGTTTAGTGTGACAAAACCCCTACGAGTTGAGGAGTTGTTCACAGTCCGCCGGAGCTGTGCCAGCGCGAGCATTGATACAGCGCAGCGCCGCGGTGCGGCACTTGTCGCTTCACGGCATGGCGCGCCGCCGCTGCAATGCCGGCATGAACGAGCTGCTGCCCCTGCTGAGCTATTGCGCGCTGATGTCCGGCACGCCCGGGCCCAACAACATGATGCTGGTGGCCAGCGGGGCTCACCACGGCTACCGGCGCACGGTGCCGGCCATCCTGGGCATGGTGTGTGGTGTGGCCACCCTCACCCTCGCGGCCTGCCTCGGGCTGGGCGCGCTCTTCCTGGCGTGGCCCCCGCTGCATGCGGCGCTCAAGCTGGCCGGCACGGCCTACATGCTGTGGCTGGCCTGGCAGCTGGCCGGCGCGCCGGTGGCGGCTGATCGGGCGCCTGAGCGGCTCGGGTTTGTGCGCGCGGCGGCCTTTCAGGTGGTCAACCCCAAGAGCTGGATCCGTGCGGTCACCGTGGCCTCGGTCTTCATGCCGGCGGAGCTGGGCTTGCTGCCCGGCGCACTGCTGGCCAGCGCCCTGGGGGCGGTGGTGGGTTTCCCGTGCATCTCGATGTGGGCGCTGTTCGGCACCGGCATCGGCCGCTTCCTGTCGAGCCCGGGGCGGCGGCGGGTCTTCAATGTCATCATGGCCGCCTCCCTGGTGTTGCTCGCCCTGTCGTTGATGCGCTGATGTTCTCGCTGGACCGCGATTCCCCCACCCCGCTGGCCGACCAGATCGAGCAGCGTCTGCACGGCCTGATCGCCACGCACCAACTGCCGCCGGGCGCACGCCTGAACTCCATCCGCCAGCTGGCGCAGCGCCTGGGCGTGAGCCCCAACACCGTGGTCGTGGCCTACGACCGGCTGGTCGCTGCCGGCCTGGTGGATTCGCGCGGCACCGCCGGCTTCTTCGTGCACGACAGCCCGGCCGGCGTGATGCCCGATGCCAGCCGCGTGGAGGCCGGCGAGGAGCAGGAGGCCGTGTGGCTCGCCCAGCAAGCCAACGACCAGAAGGCCGGCGTACTGCTGGCCAGCAGCGGCGCCTTGCCGGCCACCTGGCTGGAAGACGCCATCCCTGCCACGGCCGTGCAGCGCGGCCTGGCCCGGGCCACCGCCGGCATGGCCTCGCGTTGCCCGCCCCAGGGCCTGCCCGAGCTGCGCGAGCGCCTGGCCACGCTGCTGCGCGGCCAGGGCATCGCGGTGGACGCCAGCCGCGTGCTCACCACCTACGGCGGCACGCAGGCCATCGACCTCATCTGCCGCGCCTTCCTGCGCCCGGGCGATGCGGTGGCGGTGGAGTCGCCGGGGTACTTTCTGTTGTTCGACCGCCTGCGCCAGGCCGGCGTGACGGTGGTGCCCGTGCCGCGCCGGCCCGACGGCATCGACCTGGACGCGCTCGACGCCGCCTGCACCCGCCACCGGCCGCGCCTGCTCTTCCTGCAGAGCGTGCTGCACAACCCCACGGGCTGGGGCAGCACCGCGGCCAATCTGCACCGCGTGCTGATGCTGGCCGAGCGGCACGACCTGCTGATCGCCGAAGACGACGTGCAGGGCCACTTCCACCCCGGCTCGCCCACGCGGCTGGCCCAGCTGTCGGGGCTGCAGCGGGTCATCTACTACTCCAGCGTCTGCAAGGCCATGAGCCCGGCGCTGCGGCTGGGCTACATGGCTGCGGAGCCGGCCCTCATCAAGGCGCTGCTGCGCGAGAAGATCGTCTCGGTGCTGACCACCTCGGCCTTGAACGAATGTGTGCTGCTGGAAGTGCTGGCCGCCGGCCGCTGGCGCAAGCATCTGGAGCGCCTGCAGCAGCGCCTGGCCAAGGCGCGGGTCGAGGCCGCCCGGCAGCTGCGCGAGGCCGGCGTGCAGCTGGAGCATCCGGGCGAGGGTGGGCTCTTCCTGTGGGGCGCGCTGCCGGCGGGGGTGGATGTGGACGGCGTGGTGCGCGAGGCGTTTCGCAGTGGCATCCTGCTGGTGCGCGGCGCCACCTTCGCGGCCGATGGCGCGGCTGACCCGCACCTGCGCTTCAACGCCGCGTTCAGCCAGCAACCACGGCTGGCCGATTTCCTGCGTGAACAGCTCAGCGCCGCCACCAGCGCACAGCGTGCGGTGGAGCGGGCCCGCGAGCGCGCTCAAGCCCGCTGACGCCCGCGAACTGCGGTGTCAGCCGACGCTGACCGTGTCGCCCACGCGGATGGCGCCGCCTTCCAGGATGCGCGCCGTCATGCCGCCATGGCCGCGCATCGCGGCATAGCCGCCGGGGCCGATGACCTCCTCCATGCGCGAGCACGGCGCGCAGGGGCCGACGATCTCCAGCACCGCCTCGCCCACCCGCAGCCGGGCCTTCTTCAGCGCCAGCAGATTGATGCCCGACACCACGATATTGCGGCGCAGGTCCACCGGGTCCAGCGGCGCACTGCGCGCCAGCGCGGCGATCAGCGGCAGGTGCTCGTGCTGGATCAGCGTCACCTGGCGGGTGGACAACTCGGCCTCGCCGCGCCGGCCCAGCCGGTCGTCGGCCAGGCCGATGCCGGCCAGCGCCACCGTCTGCTCGATGTTCCGGGCGCGCTCGCGCGGCTGGCCCCGCACCACCAGGGCTTCGACCCGGCCCTGGATATGGGCCGGCGGGATCATCAGGTCGCGCACGCTCTTCATGGATACACCTTGGCCCCGCGCGGAGCCGCATAGTTCACGGAGGGCCTCGGGTGGCGGCTTCAATGCGCAGCCCCTTCGGCCGAAGATCGACGGCAAGGAGTGTCCGTCGTGTCGCGTCGCCTGTCCCTTGCACTGTCTTTCGCGGCGGCGGCCTGCCCGCTGACCGCGCCCGCGGCTGAACTGACGGCGCCCGAGATGCGCTGGCTGCAGGGCATCGCGCCCGTCGTGCTGCATGCGCGGCAGCAGCTCGGCTTGCCGCTGGACGTCATCGTGCAGCCGCAGGACGCGCCCGGCGCGGCACCGCTGGCGCTGGGCTTTGTCGACGGGCGCTGCAAGCTCGTGCTGTCGATGCGCGGCAACGCCGATGCCGAGCGCCCGGTCGAGGCGCTGCCGCCCGCGCTGCGCGGCCCGGCGCTGGAGCTGATGGCCGCCCACGAGCTGGGCCACTGCCGCCGCTACCTCGACGGGGCCTGGCACGGCATGCCCGCCGGCTTCGTGGCGGCCGCCGCGCCCACGCGGTTGAGCCCCGAGCTGCAGCAGGCCTGGCTGGACATGCGCACCACCCGCCGCGAAGAAGCCTATGGCGACCTCGTCGGCCTGGCCTGGACGCGCGAGCGCCACGCTGCGCTGTACGGCCCGCTGCACGCCTGGCTGGTGCAGCAGCGCGAGGCTGAAGGCCTGCCCGGCAGCCACCACGACACCCTGGCGTGGCTGCGCCTCGCGGCCACGCCCGCCACACTCGCCGGCAGCACCTTGTTCGACGGCGCCGAGCGGGTGTGGCGACAGGGCCTGGCGGACTGACCCCGCCACGCGGGTCACCTCGTCATCAGCCCCTTCCTACAGGCCCGGGGCGCCCGGCCTGACGGCTCGGTCGAGCGGCGGCGGGCACAGTGAGCGCATGGGTGATGTCCACCCTGCGGGGCCCAGCCCCGTGCCCTGTGTTCAACCGCTTCAGGAGACCCACCATGAGCAGCGTCAGCCCCACCATTTCCTCGTCCAAGGTCGAAGGCACCAACGTCTACAGCCCGAGCGGCGACAAGCTGGGCTCCATCGACGACCTCGTCATCGACAAGGTGTCGGGCCGTGTCCGCTACGCGGCGCTGGAGTTCGGTGGCTTCCTCGGGATGGGCACCGACCGCTACCCGCTGCCCTGGGACCAGCTCAAGTACGACACCGCCAAGGACGGCTATGTCGTCAACATCGACAAGGCCCAGCTCGAGCGCGCCCCGCGCTACGCGATGGACGAGACGCCCAACTACAACGACGAGTACGGCCGCAAGGTCTACGACTACTACGGCTCGACCTGGTGGATCTGAGGCGGGCGTTCACCCCGGTTCCTGTGCTGTCGGCAACTCGCGTGAGTTGCCTGCACGGGGCGGCCAAGGCCGCCCCTTTTGCCGGAGCCGCCGCCATGCCTCACGACCCCACCCGCACGCCGCCCACCGACCCGCCACCGCCCCCGGTGCAACCCGACCGGCCCGGCACGCCTGCCCATCCGGCACGCGAGGTGAAGGACGGCGCCTTCGACGACTCCGTGGCCGGTGAGGAAGACCCCGGCGCTGGCGTCGACACGCTCACGCCGCGGCCGCACGCGGCTCAGCCGCTGTAGAGCCACTGCAGCAGCGCGGGTGACGCCGAGACAGCCGGGGCTGCAGGCGCGTCAGATTCATCCTTGAGCTGCACGCCGCTGAGCTGGCGCGTTCGCGCCTGCCTCAGCAGCGCCAGCAGCCTCACGGCCGCTGCCGCAGGCGCGAGGCCTTCGGGCCGCACGTTGGAGAGGCAGTTGCGCTCGGCGTCCGTCTTGCCGGGGCGAGGCGCCCAGGTGAAGTACACGCCGAGGCTGTCAGGCGCCGAGAGCCCGGGCCGCTCGCCGATCAGCACCACCACGCAGCGCGCCTTCAGCAGCGCACCGACCTCGTCGCCCAGCGCCACGCGCGCCTGGTGGGCCACCACCGGCGGCGCCCAGGTCCAGTCGCCCTCGGCCACGAGGCGCGCGCGCAAAGCCTCGAACAACGGCAGGGCCTGGCGCTCCAGGGCGAGCGCCGAGAGGCCGTCGGCCAGCACGAAGGCCAGGTCCACGGGCGGGGGCTGCAGCGCGGCCAGCTGCGCCGCGCTCGCATCGCTCAGGCGTCGGCCGAGGTCGGGCCGCTGCAGGTAGGTGGCGCGGTCCGCCGCCCGGCTGTGCACCTGCAGCGGCGCCTCGCCCAACCGGCACAGGCCGGCTCGCAGCGACGCGTCGTCCAGCGGGCGATGCACGGCGTCTCGCGCCGCGGCGTGGGCCTGTTGAAAAGCCAGGTGCGCCGCGGTGGGCAGGCTGGCGCCGGCGCGGCCCAGCGCGATGCGTGCAGCCGTGTGCCGCTGCAGCGCGGCCCAGGGTTGAGGGGTAACGGGCGGCTTCATGGCGCCGCCTGCAGCAGCGCGGCAAAGGGCTCGGGCAGGCCCTCGGCCAGCGCCAGCGCGCCGTCGAAAATGCCCACGCGCTGCAGCCAGGCCTCGAACTCCGGCGCCGGCCGCAGGCCGAGCAGGCGGCGCATGGCCAGCGCGTCATGAAAGCTGGTGCTCTGGTAGCCCAGCATGATGTCGTCCGACCCCGGCACGCCCATGATGTAGTTGCAGCCGGCGCTGCACAGCAGCGTGAGCAGGCTGTCCAGGTCGTCGACATCGGCCTCGGCATGGTTGGTGAAGCACACGTCCACGCCCATCGGCAGCCCGAGCAGCTTGCCGCAACAGTGGTCTTCCACCCCCGCGCGCAGGATCTGCTTGCCGTCGAACAAATACTCTGGCCCGATGAAGCCCACCACGCTGTTCACCAGCAGCGGCTGGAAGTGGCGCGCCACACCGTAGGCCCGGCATTCCAGCGTCTGCTGGTCGCAACCGTGGTGTGCCGCGCTGGACAGTGCGCTGCCCTGGCCTGTCTCGAAGTACATCACCTGCGGCCCGCCGCGGCGCAGGGCGAGGGCCGCGTCGCGCGCCTCCTGCAACAGCGCCAGCTCGATGCCGAAGGCCCGGTTGGCCGCCTCGGTGCCGGCAATGGACTGGAACACCAGGTCCACCGGCGCGCCGCGGCGAATGGCCTCCAGCGTGGTCGTCACATGCGTCAGCACGCAGCTTTGCGTGGGGATGCCGTACTGCGAGATGACGTTGTCCAGCAGCGTGAGCAGGCGCATGACCTGCGGCAGGTTGTCGGTCGCGGGGTTGATGCCGATGACCGCGTCGCCCGCGCCCATCAGCAGGCCGTCCAGTAGGCTGGCGGCGATGCCGGTTTCGTCGTCGGTCGGGTGGTTGGGCTGTAGCCGTGTGGCCAGCCGCCCGCGCAGGCCGAGCGTGCTGCGAAAGGCCGTCACCACCTCGCAGCGCTGGGCGATCAGCAACAGGTCCTGCACCCGGCAGAGCTTGCTGACGGCGGCGGCCATCTCAGGCGTCAGGCCCGGCGCGATGTCGGCCGGCGCCAGCGTGCCCGCCAGCAGCGCGTCGCGCAGGCCGCCCACGGTCAGGTGGCTGAAGCTCGCAAACGCAGCAACGTCGTGGGTGTCGAGGATGAGGCGCGTCACCTCGTCCGTCTCGTAAGGCACCACGGCGTCGTTCAGGAAGGCCGGCAGCGGCAGGTCAGCCAGGGCCAGCTGCGCGGCCACCCGCTCGCGCGCCGAGGCCGCGGCCACGCCCGCCAGCTCGTCGCCCGAGCGGCGGGGGCTGGCGCGTGCCAGCAGGGTGCGCAGGTCATCGAAGCGGAACCGCTCGCCGCCAACCGTGTGCGTGTAGGCCATGCGCCCAGTGTGCGCCGGCCAGACGGCGATTGCATGACGATTCAGTGACCTCATGCGGCCGTCATGCTGCCGGCCTAGGCTGCGCAGCCATGTCGACACTACCTGCCTGGACCTGGGCCCTGCTCGCCTGGGCCTTGCTGATGGGCCTGCTCGTGCTGGCCCAGGGCCGCCTGCTCTTCGGCCACACCTGGCGCATCCGCCGCACCCAGCCCGGCCCGGCCGCCCAGCGTCGCCGCACCCGGGCCGTCCGCGTTGAACGGCCCGGCGGCGTGCGCCTGCAGGGCTGGCTGACGCTGCCCACCGGGCACGCGCCGCGCCGGTTGCTGCTGTGGTTTGGCGGCCGCAACGAGCATGTGGCCTGGACGCCCGACCTCGCCGGCTGGTTGCCCGATGACTGTGCGCTGCTCGCCTTCAACTACCGCGGCCTGGGTGGCAGCAGCGGCTGGCCTGGGGAGACTGCCTGCGTGGACGACGCCGAGGCCATCGCCGCCTGGGGCTTGGCCGAGCTGGGCCTGCCGCCGGCAGCGCTGCATCTGGCCGGCCGCAGCCTGGGCACCGGCGTGGCGATGCAGCTGGCGGCGCGCCGCGCCGTGCGCGGGCACCCGCCGAGCGGGCTTTGCCTGATCTCGCCCTTCCTCAGCCTCAGGGGCCTGCTCGCCCGCAACCCCTTGTTGATGCCGGTGGCGCCGTTGCTGCGCTCGCCCATGGACTCGGGGGCTGCAGCTCAAGCGCTGGCCTGCGACGTGCTCGTGTTGCTGGCCGCGCACGACCGCCAGGTGCCCCACCGCCATTCACTGCGCCTGGCGCAACGCCTGCACGACGCCGGCTGCGCGGTGACAGTGGCGCAACTGCCGGGCACCAACCACCGCAGCCTCGCGCGCACGCCGCAGGCCATGGGCTGCCTCGGGCGCTGGCTGTCGCTGCCCGCGGGTGCCGAGGCGCGGCAGTCAAGCGCTTGAGTGATCAGCCCGGGCGGCTTGTGCGCGGGCAGGCGGTGGGCACACTGGGCAGCATGCACCTGCAGCGCCGCCTCTTCACGCTCATGCCGCTGACCCCCCTGTTGCCTGCCCTGCTGCCCAATATCGCCACGGCCACCGCGCCCGTCGTGCTGCCGCTGTGGCCCGAAGGCGTGCCACCCGCCGTGCGCCCTGACGCCCCCGCCGCCCGCGCCGCACTCCCGCCCGAGCAGGTGGACGCGGCCGGCGCCATCCGCCACGTGGCGGTGCCCACGCTCACCGTCGTGCCCCCCGCCGTGGACCGGGCCAACGGCACGGCAGTCATCGTCTGCCCGGGCGGCGGCTACAGCTACCTCTCGATGAACCGCGAGGGCACGCAGTACGCGGCCTGGCTCAGCACCCTGGGCATCACCACCTTCCTGCTCAAGAGCCGCTTGCAGGACTGGGGCCACCCCGCGCCCCTGCAAGACGTGCTGCGCGCGCTGCGCCTGGTGCGCTCACGCGCCGCCGAGTTCGGCGTCGACCCCACCCGCATCGGCGTGCTCGGCAGCTCCGCCGGCGGCCACCTCGCCGCCAGCGCCAGCACCCTGTTCGACCACCCCGACGGCCGTACCGGCTCGCCGCTCGATACGGTCAACGCCCGCCCCGACTTCGCCGTGCTCGTCTACCCCGTCATCACGATGACCGGTCCCGCCACCCACGCCGGTTCCCGCCGCGCGCTGCTGGGCGACAGCCCCAGCCCGGCGCTGCAGGCACTGATGTCACTGGAGCAGCAGGTCAGCGCCATGACGCCCCCAACGCTGCTGCTGCACACCCAGGGCGACAAGACCGTGCCGCCCGACAACAGCCTGCTGTACTTCCAAGCCCTTACGCGCGCCGGCGTGCCGGCGGAGCTGCATGTGTTCGAGCAGGGTGGGCATGGGATTGGGATGCGGGAGGGGCTGGGCACGGCGTCCGCGTGGCCGAGGAGGGTGGAGGAGTGGTTGGGGCAGAGAGGGTTGCTGACCGCGCCCCCGCGGTGACGCACGCGCGGTTGCCGATCAACGCTGGCGCTGTGCCGGCAACGCCGCGGCCACGTCTCTGAAGGCGCTCAGCGCCGCCTCCAGGTGCTCGATGATTTCCTGCTGCAGAACCTCGGGCGGGGGCAGGTCGTCCAGGTTGTCCAGGCTCTGATCCTTGAGCCAGAACACGTCCAGACTGGCCTTGTCGCGGGCCACCAGTTCGTCATAGGAATAGAACTTGAACCGTTCCGTTGCGACCCGTTCATGCCGATTGGCCGGGTTGTAGCAACGGATGAAATCCTGGAGGTCGACGAGCTTCAGCGGCCGGGTCTTCAGCGTGAAGTGCTGGTTGGTGCGCAGGTCGTAGAACCACACGCCCTTCGTATGCACGCGGCCGTCCTTGGGCGCGTTGTCGAAGAACACCACGTTGGCCTTCACGCCCTGTGCGTAGAAGATGCCGGTGGGCAGGCGCAGCACCGTGTGCCCATCGCAGGTCTCCAGCAGCTTGCGGCGGATCTTCTCGCCGGCGCCGCCCTCGAACAGCACGTTGTCGGGCAGCACCACCGCTGCGCGGCCATTCACCTTCAGCATGCTGACGATGTGCTGCAGGAAGTTGAGCTGCTTGTTGGAGGTGGCCTCGATGACGCCGACGGCCGCGCGGTTGACGAACAGCACATAGTCGGCAGGGCCGGTGTCGGTGGGGTATTCGCGCACCGCTACACCGGCAGCAGCACCGAGGTTGAGCTGGCGGTAGTCCTGCACCTGCCAGCCAGCGGCGCGCAGACGTTCGTCAATGACTTGTCGGGCTTGGGCCTCTGGGGTCATGGGGGCGCTCCCTTGTCGCGTTAGGCAGTCTTGTAATGCTGTCGCTTCGCTACAGGCCGCATTGTGTGGCCACCATGAAAAAAGCGAGCTGACCTCGGCCAGCTCGCTCCGGTCGGGGCGGGCGTAGGGCGCCAAAGTAGTTGCACTGGCGCGGATTGTGGATCAAGGACTTGGCGGGTCCCGCGCCACAGCCTTCAACCAGGCGAAGCACGAGTTCTTGCGACTGACCTACGAGCGCGCCAAAGTTCTTGCACACGCTTCTTGGCGCGTCTTCAAGCACGGGTTTTGACCAGGCCGAACGGGCGAACGCGTGCTTGAGTCGGTCTACCAAGACAGGCAAAGTTCGTGGGTCAAACGGGGAGGTCGCCTTCCCAGGCTCCCCCGAAGAATCAACGCTATCGAGCCTGCAGTTCCGATAGGAGCAGCCATGGCTCAGATCGTTTGCGCTTCCTGCGGCCGAGAGGTCACGGTTCGTCCGCAATCGCCCAAGCAGAACTACTGCTCAGCACCCGAATGCCAACGCGAGCGGCGCCGGCGCTGGAACCGGGCCAAGCTCGATGCCGACCCCGACTACCGGGCTAACCAGCTGGCGGCCCAGCGAGCCTGGCACGCCCGCAACCCAGGGTACTGGCAAACCTACCGCTGTTGATTCCCACGCCATCCTGACCCACCGTTTCCGTCCGATCCTGACCCACCCTTGTTCGAGCCTCTCGGGCTCAGGTTGTGGGCAACTTCCTCGGTTTGGACTCCTTTTTGGTGGTGGGTTGAGCTGAGCTGTTCTTGAAGCGGTAGCTGTCGTTGCCGGTTTCAAGGATATGGCAGTGGTGCGTGAGCCGGTCCAGCAGCGCCGTGGTCATCTTGGCATCGCCGAACACGCTGGCCCATTCGCTGAAGCTCAGGTTCGTCGTGATGACGACGCTGGTGCGCTCGTAGAGCTTGCTCAGCAGATGGAACAGCAGCGCGCCGCCGGACGAGCTGAACGGCAGGTAGCCCAGCTCGTCGAGGACCACCATGTCCATGTGCGCCAGCCGGTGCGCCATCTGGCCGGTCTTGTTGCAGACCTTCTCCTGCTCGAGCTGGTTGACCAGCTCGACCGTAGAGAAGAAGCGCACCCGACGTCGGTGATGCTCCAGGGCCTGCACGCCGATGGCCGTGGCCAGGTGGGTCTTGCCGGTGCCGGGACCGCCCACCAGCACGACGTTCTCAGCGCGGTCCATGAACTCGCCGAGATGCAGTTGCCGCACCAGGGCCTCGTTGACCTCGCTGTGCGCGAACTCGAAGCCGGCCAGGTCGCGGTAGACCGGGAACCTCGCTTGCTTGAGCTGGTAGGCCACGGCACGTACCTCGCGCTCGGCGGTCTCGGCCTTGAGCAACTGGGCCAGCAGCGGCTGCGCGGCCTCGAAGGCCGGCGCGCCTTGCTCGGCCAGCTCACCCACGGCATGGGCCATGCCGAACATCTTCAGCTCGCGCAGCGCCACGACGAGCGCGTTTGTCTTGGTCTCACGCATGGCGCACCTTCCTCTCCTCGCGCAGCGCGTCGTAGCGGTCCACGTTGGCCTGCGGCTCGGTGACCAGGCGCAGCGCGTGCGGTGCGTCCACCGGTGGCGGCTCCGCCTTGCCGTCGAGCAGCCGGTGCAGCACGTTGATGACGTACATCTTGGTCGGCACGCCGACCTCCAACGCCAGCTCCACGGCCGCGAGCACAGCCTGCTCTTCGTGGTGCAGGACCAGGGCCAGCACTTCGACCATCTCGCGGTCGCCGCCTGGCTTCTTGAGCAGCTCGGTCTGCAGCTTCTTGAAGGCCACTGGCAGCTCGGTGAACGGCGCGCCGTTGCGCAGGGCGCCGGGCTTGCGCTGCAGCACGGCCAGGTAGTGGCGCCAGTCGTAGATCGTCTGGCCGATGGTGTCGTGGCTCCGTTCGATGACGCGCTTGTGTTCGCAGATCAGGTTGCCCTCGGCTGCGACCACGAGCCGGTCGGCGTAGACGCGCAGGCTCACCGGCCTGTTGGCGTACGACGCCGGCACGCTGTAGCGCGTGCGCTCGAAGGTGACCAGGCACGTGGGCGAGACCCGCTTGGTGTGCTCGATGAAGCCGTCGAACGGCCTCGGCACCTTCATCAGCGTGGGCTTCTCCAGCTTCCAGACGTCGAACACGGTGCCCGGCTGCTGCCCGTGCGAGATCTCCTTCCACAGCGCCAGGCAGCGCTCCTCCAGCCAGGCGTTGAGCGCGTCCAGCGACGGGAACGCTGGCACGGGCTGCCACAGCCGATGCCTGGCGTCGCGCACGTTCTTCTCGATCTGGCCCTTCTCCCAGCCCGAGGCCGGGTTGCAGAACTCGACCTCGAAGAGGTAGTGGCTGACCATCGCGGCGAAGCGTGCGTTGACGTCGCGCGCCTTGCCGCTCAGGACCTTGTCCACCGCGGTCTTCATGTTGTCGTAGATGCCGCGCTTGGGCACGCCGCCGAACACGCGGAAGGCGTGGTTGTGCGCGTCGAACAGCATCTCGTGGGTCTGCAGCAGGTAGGCCCGGACGTAGAAGGCCCGGCTGTGGCTGAGCTTGAAGTGCGCCACCTGCAGCTTGGTGCGCTCACCGGCCAGCACGGCCCAGTCCTCGCTCCAGTCGAACTGGAAGGCCTCGCCGGCATCGAAGACCAGCGGCACGAAGGTGCCTCGTCCGGTGGTCTGCTTGGCCTCCTGGCGCTTTTGGGCCCAGTCGCGGGCGAAGGCGGCCACGCGGTTGTAGGAGCCGTCGTAGCCGAGCGTGACCAGCTCGGCATGCAGTTGCTTCAAGGTGCGCCGCTGCTTGCGCGTCTTGCCGGCCTCGGTCTTGAGCCAGTGGGCCAGCTTCTCGGCGAAGGGGTCGAGCCGGCTCTTGCTGGCTCGCTTGGCGTAGGTCGGCTCTTGGTCGCCGCTGCGCAGGTACTTCCTGATGGTGTTGCGAGACAGGCCGGTGCGTCGGGCTATCTCGCGGATGGACAGCTGCTCGCGCAGGGCCCACCGCCTGATGACACTCAGTGTCGCCACGTCAATCACTCCAGTGCTCCTGCCGCAAATTGCGGCAGGCTAGGTTGATACGTGGGTCAGGTTTGAACGGAAATCAGTGTGTGAGGTGGGTCAGGTTTCGGAGGAAATCAACAGCACGAGGTTCTCGGCGGCTTTGAAGTACTGGGCAAGGATCTCAGCAGCTGGATGACGTCGCCAATCCGCCGTCTCAACTGGCAGTTGCTACCGGCCGGCAAGAACCCGTGGGAATCATCCATACCTGCATTGGAGCGGATGATCAGCCATGCGCCGGTCGGCAATCAGGGCGTCCTGCGTGCTCGACTCAGTGCGGTGGGCAAGAAGCAGCCCGATTTCGTTGCTGTTGGCCTTGGCGGTTTCGACGGCTATGCCGTCTTTGGTTTCGTTACACAAGCGCTGTGCGTACTTGAGAGCCCGCACGTCAACAACGCCACCTACGTACTGCCGATGGAGTCCTGGGAGGCCATTTCGCAGATGAGCAAAGCGGAAATCCTGGACGCCCGGGCCCACACCGCCCGAATCGTCCACACCCGTGGCTGGTTCGACGCGCTCGACGCGGTTCTCGGCAATGGCAGCGCGGCGCGTTGAGGCCGCTCTGTCCACAACGGCTTACGTTGCTGCCAACGCCGACCTCAGAACCGCAAAGGAGGTCTGGGCATCTGAACAAAGTCGCGTGGGGCAGATGCGCACCCAATCGCACGAGTGGTAGGGCGCCGTGTCAATGCACCAGTCGCAATAACTACGGCCGCCAGTCGCAAACAAGTGGCACCAGGTGCAATTACCTTGGCGCCCTACGGCGGGTCTTGAATCAGACGTCGATATTGCCGGCGCGCAGCGCGTTGGTCTCAATGAAATCCCGACGCGGCTCCACCTCGTCGCCCATGAGCATCGTGAAGACCTTGTCCGCCTCGATGGCGTCTTCGATCTGCACGCGCAGCAGGCGGCGGACGGTGGGGTCCATGGTGGTTTCCCAGAGCTGCTCGGGGTTCATCTCGCCCAGGCCCTTGTAGCGCTGGCGGTTGACGGCGTTTTCGGCTTGGCCCATCAGCCAGGCCATGGCGGCGCGGAAGTCGTCCACCTTGGCTTCCTTGGCCTTTTCGCCTTCGCCCTTGCGCACGACAGCGCCGGGCTTGATCAGGCCCTGGAAGCTCAGGCCGGCGTCGGCCAGCACTTCGTAGTCGGCGCCGTGCACGAAGTCTGCCGAGATGATGCTGGCGCGCACGTTGCCGTGGTGGATGCGGGCGATCTTCAGGAAGAGCTTGTCGGTGCGCGGGTCGGTCTCGACCGTGACCTCGGCGTTGTGCAGCGCGGCCTTCAGGGCGGCGGCGCTGGCCTCGGCTTCTTCGCGGGTGTCGACCTTCAGCGCCAGGCCGTTGGCCAGCACGTGCAGGGCTTCGATGTCCATCCAGTTGGACAGGCGCTCGATGACGCTTTGCGCGGTGACGTACTTGCGGGCCAGCGCGTCGAGGGCGTCGCCGGTCAGCGTGGTGCCGGTGCCGGTGTCCAGATGCGCATCCTGCAGCGCGACCTTGAGCAGGAAGCCGTCGAACTCGTGGCCGTCCTTCAGGTATTGCTCGTGCTTGCCGACCTTGACCTTGTACAGCGGCGGCTGCGCGATGTAGATGTGGCCGCGCTCCACGAGCTCGGGCATCTGGCGGTAGAAGAAGGTCAGCAGCAGGGTGCGGATGTGGGCGCCGTCCACGTCCGCGTCGGTCATGATGATGATGCGGTGGTAGCGGAGCTTGTCGGGGTTGAAGTCGTCGCTGCCCGCACCTCTTCCGATGCCGGTGCCCAGCGCCGTGATGAGCGTGATGATTTCGTTGCTGGTCAGCAGCTTTTCATAACGCGCCTTCTCCACGTTCAGGATCTTGCCGCGCAGCGGCAGGATGGCCTGGAACTTCCGGTCGCGACCCTGCTTGGCAGAGCCACCGGCGGAGTCGCCCTCCACGATGTAGATCTCGCACAGCGACGGGTCTTTTTCCTGGCAGTCGGCCAGCTTGCCGGGCAGGCCCAGGCCGTCGAGCACGCCCTTGCGGCGCGTCATCTCGCGGGCCTTGCGGGCGGCTTCGCGGGCACGGGCCGCGTCGAGGATCTTGCCGCAGATGGTCTTGGCGTCCAGCGGGTTCTCGAGCAGGTAGTCGGTCAGCAGGCGGCTGACGATGTCTTCCACCGGCGCGCGCACTTCGGAGCTGACGAGCTTGTCCTTGGTCTGCGAGCTGAACTTGGGCTCGGGCACCTTCACCGAGACCACGCAGGCCAGGCCTTCGCGCATGTCGTCACCGGCGACTTCGACCTTGGCCTTCTTGGCGAGTTCGTTGTCTTCGATGTACTTGTTGATGACGCGGGTCATGGCCGCGCGCAGGCCGGTCAGGTGGGTGCCGCCGTCGCGCTGCGGGATGTTGTTGGTGAAGCAGAGGACGTTTTCGTTGAAGCCGTCGTTCCACTGCATGGCCACTTCGACGCCGATGGTGGTGCCCTGGTCGGACAGCTTCTCGCCGACGGCGTGGAAGATGTTCGGGTGCAGGGTCGTCTTGCCCTTGTTGATGAACTCGACGAAGCCCTTCACGCCGCCTGCGTAGGCGAAGTTGTCTTCCTTGTTGCTGCGCTCGTCGACGAGGCGGATCTTGACGCCGTTGTTCAGGAAGGACAGCTCGCGCAGCCGCTTGGCGAGGATGTCGTAGTGGTAGTCGTTGTTCTCTTTGAAGATCTCGGTGTCGGGCAGGAAGTGGACTTCGGTGCCGCGCTTGTCGGTCTCGCCGATGACCTTCATGGGGCGCGTTTCCACACCATCCACCATCACGCTCTCGCCGTTCTGCGGCACGCCCTTCGCGAACTCCAGGAAGTGCACCTTGCCGTTCTGGCGCACCGTCAGGCGCAGGAACTTGGACAGGCCGTTCACGCAGGACACGCCCACGCCGTGCAGGCCGCCCGAGACCTTGTAGCTGTTCTGGTTGAACTTGCCGCCGGCATGCAGCTCGGTCAGCGCGATCTCGGCGGCCGAGCGCTTGGGCTCGTGCTTGTCATCCATCTTGACGCCGGTGGGGATGCCTCGGCCGTTGTCGATGACGGAGATGGAGTTGTCGGTGTGGATGGTGACGACGATGTCGTCGCAGTGGCCGGCCAGCGCTTCGTCGATGGAGTTGTCGACCACCTCGAACACGAGGTGGTGCAGGCCGGTGCCGTCGGAGGTGTCGCCGATGTACATGCCCGGGCGCTTGCGCACCGCCTCCAGACCTTCCAGGATCTGGATGGAGTCGGCGTTGTAGGACTCACCCGCCTTGGCTTCGGCTGCCTTTGCCGCCTGCTGCTTCTCGTTCAGGCCTTCAGGATTGCTGTTCGGGGTGGCGCTATCGCTCATGGGGGACTTTCAATGGCCGCCATGCGGCCGGTACAACTCTCAAACCAGAACCCCCCGCTTGGCGGGGGGCAAGGGGGGTGCTAAACGTTCACGGCATGACATGCCGATGCGAATCGCTAGATTCGCATCGGCATCACGACGTACTTGAACCCGGTGGTGTCGGGGATGGTGAGCAGCGCGCTGCTGGCGCTGTCGTTCAGGTCGATGCACACCATGTCCTGGCTCATGTTGGACAGGGCATCCATCAGGTAGGTGACGTTGAAGCCGGTCTCGATCTTGTCGCCGCCGTAGTCGATCTCGATCTCTTCCTTGGCTTCTTCCTGCTCCGCGTTGCTGGATGCGATGGACAGCAGGCCCGGCTCGAAGGTCAGGCGCACGGCCTTGAACTTCTCGCTGGTCAGGATGGCGGCGCGCTGCAGGCTGCTCAGCAGCGGCGCGCGGCCGAGCGTGAGGCGGAACTTGTGGTTCTTGGGGATGACGCGGTTGTAGTCAGGGAACTTGCCCTCGACCAGCTTGGTCACGAACTCCATGCCGCTGAAGCTGAACTTGGCCTGGTTGCCGGCAAAGCGCATCTCGATGGCATCGTCGTCCTTGCCGTCCTTCAAGAGGCGCTGCAGCTCCAGCACGGTCTTGCGCGGCAGGATGACTTCCTGCTTGGGGATGTCGGTGTCGAGCTCGGCCTGGGCCAGGGCCAGGCGGTGGCCGTCGGTGGCCACCAGCGTGAGGTTCTTGCCCTCGGCCACGAACAGGATGCCGTTGAGGTAGTAGCGGATGTCGTGCACCGCCATCGCAAAGTGCACCTGGTTGATCAGGCCCTTGAGCGCCTTCTGCGGCACGCTGAACGCGGGGCCGAAGTCGGCGGCTTCCTGCACCAGGGGGAAGTCGTCGGCCGGCAGGGTCTGCAGCGTGAAACGGCTCTTGCCGCCCTGCAGGGTCATCTTGTTCTGGTTGCTCGTGAGGCTGACCGTCTGGTCGGCCGGCATGGAGCGCAGGATGTCGATCAGCTTGCGGGCGCCCACGGTGGTGGACAGGTTGCCGGCGTCGCCATCGAACTGCACCGTGGTGCGCACCTGGATCTCGAGGTCGCTGGTCGTGAGCTCCACCTGGTTGCCGGTCTTGCGGATCAACACATTGGCCAGGATCGGCAGCGTGTGGCGCCGCTCGACGATGCCCGACACCGCCTGCAGCGCGGCGAGCACCTGATCCTGGGGAGCTTTCAGAACGATCATGGAGACCTCTTGAAGGGGAGTTTTCAGTGGGGGCTCACGCCCTCAAAACGCGCGCGCGCGTGAAGCTGCGATTGTCGCCCGGAATCGTGACGACACCGGGCGGGCGGGGCATGGCGCAGGCTACGGGTCAACCCGAGTTTTCGACCCGGCGGCCGGCCGGGCCCGCGGGCAGGTCGCCGTGCTGGCTGTGCCGCGGGGTCAACCTTTCAGGGTCTGTTCCAGCACGTGCAACTGCTGGTTCAGCTCGGTGTTTTTCTGGCGCTCGCCGCCGATCTTGCGCACGGCGTGCAGCACGGTCGTGTGGTCGCGCCCGCCGAAGAGCTCGCCGATCTCCGGCAGGCTCTTCTGCGTCAGCTCCTTGGCGAGGTACATCGCGATCTGGCGCGGCCGGGCGATGCTGGCCGGGCGCTTCTTGGAGTACATGTCGGCGACCTTGATCTTGTAGAAGTCGGCCACCGTCTTCTGAATGTTCTCCACGCCGATCTGCCGGTTCTGGATGGACAGCAGATCCTTCAGCGCCTCGCGTGCCAGCGTGATGCTGATCTCCTTGTGCGAGAACTTGGCATAGGCCAGCACCTTGCGCAGCGCGCCTTCCAGCTCGCGCACGTTGGCGCGCACGTTCTTGGCGACGAAGAAGGCGACGTCCTCGGGCATGGGTTGCCCTTCGGCCTCGGCCTTCTTGATCAGGATGGCCACGCGCATTTCCAGCTCCGGCGGCTCGATGGCGACCGTCAGGCCGGCGTCGAAGCGGGAGGTCAGGCGCTCGTCGATGTCCACCAGGCCCTTGGGGTAGGTGTCCGAGGTCATGATGATGTGCGCCTTCTTGGCCAGCAGCGCCTCGAAGGCGTTGAAGAACTCCTCCTGCGTGCGGTCCTTGCCGGCGAAGAACTGCACGTCGTCGATGAGCAGCAGGTCCAGCGAGTGGTACTTGGCCTTGAGCTCGTCGAAGGTCTTGCGCTGGTAGTTCTTGACCACGTCCGAGATGAACTGCTCGGCGTGCAGGTAAAGCACGCGGGCGTCCGGCCGGTCTTTCAGCAACGCGTTGCCCACGGCGTGGATGAGGTGGGTCTTGCCCAGCCCGACGCCGCCATAGATGAACAGCGGGTTGTAGGTGACGCCCGGCGCGCCGGCCACATGCAGGGCCGCGGTGCGGGCCATCTGGTTGGCACGGCCGGGCACCAGGGTGTCGAACGTCAGCTGCGGGTTGATCCGGTGCTTGGCCGAGGCCGGCGCCTGCGAAGGCAGCACGATGGTGCTGGCCGCGGGGGTTGCCACCGGCCGGGCCGTGGCCTGGGGTTCGATCGGCAGGCTGGCCTGCTGCGGCACGGTTGCCGTGCTGGTAGCACTCGGTGCGCCCATGCCGGAGGCCGGCTCGCGGGCCGACAGCGCCAGCTCCAGCCGCGTGGGGCGGCCCGCCAGCTCGCTCAGGATGGCTTCGATGCGCGCGGCGTACTGCCGGCGGATCCAGTCGCGCTTGAAATGGTTGGGCACTTTCAGCGTGGCCACGAGGCCGCCGCTGGGCTCGCCCGCCACGGTGGCGGCGGGCAGGGGGCGGATCCAGGTGTTGAACTGCTGCTCGGGCAGTTCGGTGGCCAGGCGCTCGCAGCCCCGTTGCCACAGGTCGGGCAGGCCCTCCACCGGCGTGACGCCGTCATGCGCTGCCATGTCGCTCGACTTCAATGCCTGCACCCCATCCACCCTGTGTTCTTCTTCGGTCATTGTGGAAAACTTCTTTTCGAGCGGCCGGATTGTACGGAATCAGGGGCGCCCGGGAGCAGGTTATCCACAGAATTTCGGAGGGGGTCAATCCCTGGCAAACCCGCCTTGAGTCGGGACACTTATTGACCGCCTTGGCGGCTTCTGCTGTAATGCCGGGTTTTCGCGCATCGCAACGTGACTTGACGGTCAGGTTAGATGCGCTTTTTAGTCGGGCGCCAACCGCTGTGCCCGGCCAGCACAAACCCTCAAAAGAGGTCTCCCATGAAGCGTACCTACCAAGCCTCCAAGACCCGCCGCGCCCGTACCCACGGCTTCCTCGTGCGCATGAAGGCCCGCGGTGGCCGCGCCGTCATCGCCGCTCGTCGCGCCAAGGGCCGCAAGCGCCTGGCCGTCTAAGCCGCGCGGCGGCGCCCCCCCGCGCCGCCAGCCCTCCGGGCGCACCCGATGATCGGCAAGCTGCAACGCCCGGTGGATTTCGAGCGTGTGCTCGGCCACCAGAGCCGGGCGCGCAGCGCGCATTTCGCGCTGCACCACCTCCCGGCCTCTCCGGCGCCCAGCGCCTGGCACACGGCCAAGTTGCGCACAGCCCAGGGCGAGTTATCAACAGCCGGGCCTGCATCTGTGCATAACCCTGTGGAAGATTCCCCGCCCGCGCCGCAAGGCTGCTGGGTGGGCATGGTCGTTCCCAAGCGTCATGCGCGCCGGTCGGTGACGCGTCAGCTCTTGAAGCGCCAGATTCGTGCCGCATTTGCCGAGCGCCCCGGGATGCCACCCGGGATGTGGGTGGTGCGCTTGCGTTCTCCGTTCGATCGCCAGAAGTTCCCGAGTGCCGCGTCTGACGCCCTGCGCCAGGCTGCGCGTGCCGAACTGGCCCAGTTGCTCGACCGCGCCCTCAAGCCGCGCGTCGAGGCCCGCGCCGAGCAGGCAGCACAGGTCAAGCCCACGCCATGAGGGCGCCCGCGTCACCTCAACCCAGCTGGGCCGCGCGCGGCTTGATGGCCGCGGTGCGCGCCTATCGGCTGCTGCTGAGCCCGTGGCTTGGCAATGCCTGCCGCTTTGAGCCGACCTGTTCTCGCTACTCCCTGGCCGCGCTGGAGCGCCATGGTGCTTTGGCCGGCAGCTACCTGACGGTGCATCGCCTGCTGCGTTGCCAGCCGTTCTGCAAGGGTGGGCACGATCCGGTGCCTGACAATGCGCCGCGGCTCTTTTCGCGCCTGCTTTCTCCCCCCGTCGCGCGTGCCAGCGCGTCGTCGTCTCCCTCGCCTGAGTCCTTCCATGACTGATATTCGCCGCACCGTGCTGTGGGTGGTGTTCACCGTGTCGCTGTTCCTGCTGTGGGACGGCTGGCAGAGGCACAACGGCCATCCCTCGATGTTCAGCCCGGCCCCGCGCCCCCTGGCCGCGGCGTCGGCACCGGGTGGTGCCGCGAATGCCGGCGTGCCGGCCGCCACGGCGGGCACCGCGGCCGCTGCCGCGACGGCGTCTGCGACGCCCGTGGCCGCGCCGTCTGAAAAGGTCACCATCCGCACGGACGTGCTCACGGTCACCGTCGACACCCTGGGTGGCGACATCGTGCGCGCCGAGCTGCCCAAGTACCTGACCTCGCCCGACCCGACGGTGACCGACCAGCTGCTGCAGATGGTTCACCTGAAGCAGCCTGCGCCGTTCACGCCCGAGCCGGTCGTGCTGTTCAACGCCGCCCAGCACTACCGCGCCCAAACGGGCCTGGTCAGCGCGCAAGGTCCGCTGCCCGCCCACACCACGCCGATGACCGTCGTGGCCGGCGAGCGCGAGCTCAAGGACGGCCAGGACGAGATCAAGCTGCGCCTGGAGTCGGCCGAAGTCGGCGGTGTCAAGCTGGTCAAGACCTTCACCTTCAAGCGCGGCGCCTACACCGTGGGCGTGACGCACGAGGTCATCAACGCCGGCACCGCGCCCGTCACGCCGCAGGTCTACCTGCAGCTCGTGCGTGATGGCAGCACCGTCACCGGCGGCGCCGCCTTCACGCCGAGCTTCACTGGCCCGGCGGTCTACAACGACAAGACCAAGTTCAAGACGATCAAGTTCGAGGACATCGACAAGAACAAGGTCGAGATCGAGAAGACGGCCAACGAGGGCTGGGTCTCGATGGTGCAGCACTACTTCGCCAGCGCCTGGCTCGTGAACGAACCGGGCAACCGCGAGTTCTTCGTGCGCAAGCTGCCCGGCCAGGTCGGCCTGCGCGCCGACACCTACGCCACCGGCATGGTGTTCACGCTGCCCACGCTCGCCCCGGGCGCCAGCACCACGCAAAGTGCCACGCTGTTCGCCGGCCCGCAGGAAGAGAACAACCTGTCCAAGCTCGCCCCGGGCCTGGAGCGGGTCAAGGACTACGGCATGCTGACCATCATTGCCGAGCCGCTGTTCTGGCTGCTCGACAAGCTGCATGGCCTGATCGGCAACTGGGGCTGGACCATCGTCGCCCTCGTGCTGCTGCTCAAGATCGCGCTCTACGGCCTGAACGCCAGCGCCTACCGCTCCATGGCCAAGATGAAGGCGCTTGCGCCGCGCATCAACGACCTGAAGGAGCGCTACAAGGACAAGCCGCAGGAGATGCAGCAGGAGATGATGCGCATCTACCGCGAGGAGAAGGTCAACCCCATCGGCGGCTGCCTGCCGATCTTTGCGCAGATGCCGATCTTCATGGCGCTGTACTGGGTGCTGCTGTCCACCGTCGAGATGCGCCAGGCCCCGTGGATCCTCTGGATCACCGACCTTTCGGTGCGCGACCCCTACTTCATCCTGCCGCTGCTGATGATGGCTTCCAGCCTGTTCCAGGTCTGGCTCAACCCGCCGGCCGCCGACCCCATGCAGCAGAAGATGATGTGGATCATGCCGGTGGCCTTCGGCATCATGTTCTTCGTCTTCCCGGCCGGCCTGGTGCTGTACTGGCTGACGAACAACATCCTGTCGATCGCGCAGCAGTGGATGATCAACAAGCAGTTGGGCGTGAACTGATCCACACCCCTTGAATGAGCCCCCGCACGCGGGGGCTTTTTTGTGCCCGGCGTTCGCAGTTCAATGGCAGCGCGGGGCAGAGAACACCGGCCCGGATGGGGCTCACGAGAGCATCCAGACCTGGCCTCCCCCGCGCCAATTCAGCACACAGCCGCCTTCGGGCGGCTGTGCCGTTTCCGGGCCCGACAATCGCCCCATGCTCGCCCGCCACGCCGACCCCATCGCCGCCATCGCCACCGCGCCCGGACGCGGTGCCGTGGGTATCGTGCGGGTGTCTTCCCCGCAAGACCTGGCCCCGCTCATTCGCGCCGTTTGCGGGCGTGACCTGAAGCCGCGGGAAGCCACCTATCTGCCCTTCCGCGACGCCGCCGGCGCCCCCATCGACCACGGCCTGGCGCTGCACTTTCCGGCGCCGCATTCCTATACCGGCGAGCATGTGCTCGAGCTGCAGGCCCACGGTGGTGCGGTCGTCATGCAGCTGCTGCTGGCCCGCGTGATCGAGGCCGGCGCCGGCATTCGCCTGGCCGAGCCCGGCGAGTTCACCCAGCGCGCCTTCCTCAACGGCAAGCTCGACCTCGCCCAGGCCGAGGCCGTCGCCGACCTCATCGACGCCAGCACCGAGGCCGCGGCGCGCAGCGCCAGCCGGGCACTGGGCGGCGCCCTGAGCCACGAGGTGGGCGTGCTGCGCGACCAACTCATCCAGCTGCGCATGCTGGTGGAGGCCACGCTCGACTTTCCCGAGGAGGAGATCGACTTCCTGGAGAAGGCCGATGCCTTCGGGCGGCTCGACCGCCTGACGGCGCAACTGAGCGCCGTGCAGGCCCGCACCCGCCAGGGCGCGCTGCTTCGAGACGGCCTGAAGGTGGTGCTCGCCGGCCAGCCCAACGTGGGCAAGAGCTCGCTGCTCAATGCGCTGGCGGGTGCCGAGCTCGCCATCGTCACGCCCATTCCCGGCACCACGCGCGACAAGGTCAGCCAGACCATCCAGATCGAAGGTGTGCCCCTGCACATCACCGACACCGCCGGCCTGCGCGACGACGCGGCGGACGAGGTCGAGCGCATCGGCGTGTCGCGCAGCTGGGACGCCATCGGCGAGGCCGACGTGGTGCTGTTCCTGCACGACCTGTCCCGGGTTGCCGACCCCGCCTACGCGGCGGAGGACGAGCGCATCCGCGCGCGGCTGGCAGGCGTGGAGGCGAGCCGCATCGTGCAGGTCTTCAACAAGACTGACCTCGGCACACCGCCGCCGGGCGAGATCGCGCTGAGCCTGAAGACCGGCGAAGGCCTGACCGTGCTGCGCCAGCGGCTGCTGCAGACCGCCGGCTGGCAGGCGGTGCCCGAGGGCCTGTTCATCGCCCGCGAGCGGCATGTGCAGGCGCTGGCCCGCACCGCCGAGCACCTGGCTCTGGCCCGTGCCATCGCCGAGCAGCGCGACGCCGCGCTGGACCTGCTGGCGGAGGAGCTGCGCCTCGCGCACGACGCCCTCGGCGAGATCACCGGCGCCTTCTCGGCGGACGAACTGCTGGGCGTCATCTTCAGCAGCTTCTGTATTGGCAAGTAGCCCCCGCTTCATCCGCAAGGGGGAGCATGTGCGCGCCACCGGCTTGGGCTAGGCTTGACCGCCGCGCGTGAAGCGGTGAACCGGGACCCGACCATGTCCACACCTACTCTGCCGGCCAGGGCTGCACCCGCGGCACCGATGCTGTTTTGGCGCCTGTTGGCGGCCGGCCTGCTGCTCAGCCTGCTGTGCGCCTGCACCGGCCTGAAGCTGGTGGCCGACTACGACGCCGAGGCGGCCAAGGGCATCACCGACACCTCGGCCGAGGTCTTCGCCTTCTACGACAAGCTGATCGATGCCCGCGCCGAGCCCGGTGCCGCGAAGCTGCCCTATGCGGGCTTCGCAACGGAGTGGGGGCGCATCGAGACCCGCATCCGGGTGATGGAGGTGCGGGAGGCCGCGCGGCCGTTGAATGCCGAGTCGCAGCGCATCGCGCGCACCATCCTCGAGTTCTGGCAGAAGTACCGCGCGGCGCACCAGAAGAGCGGGGACTATCCGGCCGTGCTCGCGGCTGTCCACCGTGACCGCTTCCAGCGGCTGTTCACCGCGGCCCTGGTGGCCGAGCGGGCCAAGGCCCTGGCCACGGCGGATGCCGATCCCGGCAAGGATTGAAGGAGGACACAGCCATGGACATCGACATCGGCGCCATCCTGCAGACCGCCCTCGGCGCAGCCACCGACGCGGTGCGCAAGAACGCGCCGCAGGTGGAGGACTACCTGCGCGAGATCGCCCACGGCCACGAGGCGGCCATCCGTTCGCTCGCCGAGGCCCTGGCGCGGGGCGACATCGACGAAGCCACCTTCAACGATGAGATGGACGACGAGGGCCGCACCCTGCAGGCCGAGCTGCAGGCGGTGGCCGTGGTCACCCAGGCGATCGCGCAGCGGGCCGTGAATGCCTTCCGGGATGCGCTGGTCGACGGCATCACCACGGCGGTCCAGGCCGCACTCTGACACGGGGAGAGGCAAGCATGGCCACGGGTGAACAACTGCTGGCGCTGGCGGCGCCCCATGTCGGCGAGACGTATGTGCTGGGCGCGCGCGTGCCCAAGGACAACCCGGGCTGGACCGGGCCCTGGGATTGCGCGGAGTTCGCGTCCTGGTGCCTGTACCAGGCGAGCGGCCGCCTGTTCGGCTGCGACCAGAACACCCAGCCGGCGATTGCCGACGCCTACACCGGTTACTGGCAGCGCGACGCGCTGGCGGCGCACTGCACGGTCGCGGTGGCCGTGGCGCGGGCCACGCCGGGCGCCTTCCTGCTGCGCTACCCGGCCGCCGGGCTGATCGGCCATGTCGCCATCTCGGACGGGCAGGGGGGCACGGTGGAAGCGCATTCCACGGCCACCGGCGTCATCCGCGGCCAGGTGGATGGCCGCCGCTGGGATGTGGGCGTGCTGCCGCCGATGCTCACCTACGCGGAGCCCGCGCTGTTGCAGCCCACCGTGCCGCCCGGGTTGGTGCTGCGCCTGAAGCAGCCCAACATGAAGGGCGCGCTGGTGACGCGGCTGCAGCAGGCCCTGGCAGCGCGTGGCTTCTCGCCAGGCGACGTGGACGGCGCCTACGGTCCGCACACCGCGGCGGCCGTGCACGCCTTCCAGTTGTCGCAGGGCCTGCTGGCCGACGGCGAGGCTGGCGACAAGACCTTGAAGGCGCTGGGCCTGCGGTAAGCCACGGCCGGCCTGGGTCCGTCATCGGCGGTGCCGCCGCGTGACGGGCGCGCGGTCGAGACGGATGATCAGGTGTCGTTGAACAGCGCCTCGGCCAGGTAGTGCCCGGCGTCGACGGTCATGCCGAAGAGGCTGCCCGACTGCGGCTGGGCCATCAGCGCAGCGCTGCTGAGGCCGGCGCGGGCGCTGCTGACCAGCAGCTGGTCGCCCGCGGGCCCGCCCAAGGCGGGGCAGGTGGTGTGGGCCACGGGCGCCGTGTAGCGGGCCACGAGGCGGCCATCCGGTGCATAGCGGGCCACGGTGCCGGCGCCCCATTCGGCATTCCACAAGTGGCCTTGGGCGTCGACCACGGAGCCATCGGGGAAACCGTGCCCCGGCGCCTTGTTCACAAACACGCGCGGCTCGCTGACGCGCGCGCTGGCGGAGTCGTAGTCGCACACGAGGATGCGGCGCGTGGGCGTGTCGCAGTAATAGAGCCGCCGCCCGTCGGGGCTGAAGCACACGCTGTTGGCGATCGCCACGCCGTCCAGCGGCAGCCGGCGCAGGCCGCGTGCCAGGCTGTATTGGTAGAGGCCGCCCACCGGCCGCTGCGGGTTGCCCTCGTGCAGGGTGCCGAACACGAAGGCGCCACTGCGGTCGCAGCGCCCGTCGTTGGCGCGGGTGGCGAGCTGGGGCTCCAGCGGTGCGATGGTTTCGGGTTCGGCGGTGAGGCTGCCAGTGGCCCGCAAGTCGGGCAGGCTCAGCCAGGCCAGGCGCTTGGCCATGGCCAGCAGCAGCCGGCCCGAGCGGGCGTGCACGAAGCTGCCCACGCGCTCGGGCAGGCGCACCTGCAGCGGGCTGCTGTCGCCGGGCGTCCAGGCGTAGAGGCAGGCACCTTCGATGTCGGTCCACCACCAGCGGCCGCTGCCGGCATGCCATTGCAGGCCTTCGCCCAGTGTGGCCGCCTGGGCGAAGGCGAGGGTCAGGGGATGTTCAGCTTTGCTCATCGGGGGTCTGGTCGCGAG
>JAIPCJ010000046.1 GCA_021738245.1 Methylotenera sp.
GCTGCTGAAGACCAAGAAAGCCTGAGCCGGGCATGGACGAGCTCAGCGGACTCTCCGGCGGCGCTGCCGCCGTGGCGGCGTCGGCCGAGGCCGCCGGCCTGGCGGGCGGCGGCGGCCCTGGCGCCCAGGCGGGTCACACGGCGCACCGCCACGGGCATGGGCATGGCCACAGCGGTCGCTGCCTGAACTGCGACACCGTGCTCGCCCCCGAGGCCCGCTTTTGCAGCCAGTGCGGCCAGGACACGGCCAACCACCCGCCCTCGCTGCTGGAGTTCGTGCACGAGTTCGTCAGCCACTACATCGCCGTCGAGGGCACGCTCTGGAAGAGCTTGTGGGGCCTGATGGCCCGGCCCGGCTTCCTGACGCGCGAATACCTCATCGGCCACAAGCAGCGCTATGTGCTGCCCTTGCGCCTGCTGCTGACGCTGGGCCTGCTGTTCTTCCTGGCCTTGAAGTTCATGCCCGGCAGCACGAAGACGCTGGGCCTCGAAAAGGAAGGCGATGCCGAGGTGGGCGAGGTGATCGTCGCGAACTCGCCCTCTGAGGCCGCTTCCGCGCTGGCGATGGCGGCCTCGGCCGCGTCGGCCGCGGCGTCATCGCCCCAATCCGCCAAGGCCGCCGAGAAGCTGGACCGCGCCGCACGGCGCATCGCCGAACACTCGGGCGACGCCAAGATCCTCGACGAGCAGATCAGCGAACAGCTCCCGCCGGCCCTGCAGGCCCGCGTGGCGCGCGCGGAGGAGCACTGGCGGGCCGACCCCAAGGGCTCGCTCAAGACCATGGGCGCCACCATGCTGGGCCTGGCGCCCTACGCGGTGCTGTGCTCCCTGCCCTTCTTCGCCGGGCTGCTGAAGCTGCTGTTCTGGCGCCAGCCCTACGGGGCGCATTTCGTGTTCGCGATGCACCTGCACGCCGCCTGGTACGGCATGCTGCTGCTGGCCGTGCTGCTGCCTTGGGGCGGCGTGGCCTTTGCGGCCTGGCTGTGGTCCAACATCTACCCGGTGGTGGCGCTCAAGCGCGTGCACGAAGCCAGCTGGTGGACCACCCTGCTGCGCGCAGCGCTGCTGGCGGTGCTGCACTGGGTCATCATCGGCCTGGGGCTGCTGGCCCTGGTGCTGGCGGGGGCCCTGGCCACAGCTTGAACCCGGCCTCAGAGAAACCTCAGAGAACCTTGAGGACGCCGAACCCGAAAGCGACCACCATGGCGGCCTCCGACGTGTGAAGCCGCCCGAAGCGCATGCCGCCGCGAGCGGGCGCCGCCTGCCGTCGGCCCGTCAACGCACTCGGAGCGCGCCATGGCCAAGTTCACCGTCAACGTCCCCGTCGAAACCAACACGCCGAATGTCGTGGTGGACGCCGACCCGCAAGCCACGCTGCCGCCCGGCCGGCACCGCTTCAGCCTGGTGGTGGTGGACGACTCCGGCAACGAAAGCACGCCCGACACCGTCGACGTCATCGTGGCCGACCGCGATCGACCCACCGCCGTGCTGCAGGGGCCCGACGTCGCCTCCGCGGGCAAGCCGTTCACGCTGAGCGGCGCCCGCTCTTTCGACACCGGCGGCGGGGTCGTCAAGACCTGGCGCTTCACCTACCTCGGCCCAGCCACGCGATGACGGTCATGACCGTCCTGCAGCGCCATCAACCTGTCGTGAGCACCGCGCCCCGCGTGGTGGTTCACAACGAGCTGCCGCCCGGGCGCCATCGGTTCGAGCTGGTGGTGGTGGACCACCAAGGGCGGGTCAGCGCACCCGACGTGTGCGTGGTGACGGTGCTGCCCGCGACAGAGCGCCGAGAACCGGCGCCATAACCGCCCGGCCTGCGCTCAGTCCAGCTCGCCCAGCCCCACCGGCTCACGCCGCAGGTCGGCGTCCACATCCATCAGCACGCTGGCCAGCTCCAGCGTGCGCCATAGCGCCTCGGGCATGGCCAGGATGCCTTCGGGTGTGCGCGCCTGGCTCACCCAGGCGCCGATCTCGGCATGCTGCTGCGGCGTGAGCAGGCAGCGGTCGCGCATCTCGTCCAGGGTCTGCATGCCGGGCCTTTCTGGCGATGGAGTGGGCGCAGCATACGCCGCCGTTCATGCACCGGCTGCGGCCGTTTGACGCATCGCACCGCCAGTCATCCCAACTCGATCACGACGCAGGCGCAGCGCCCGGATACTGCCGGCCATCCGATTCCTGGAGCCTGTCATGCCCTTCCCCGCCCGGCGCGCCTGGACGCTCGCCGCCGCCCTGGCCCTCGGCGCCCCGCTGGCGCATGCCGCAGGGGCGCTCAAGCCCTGCCGCATCGACGGCATCCCCAACGAACTGCAATGTGGCAGCCTGCAGCGCCCGCTCGACCCCGCCCGGCCGGACGGGCCGAAGATCGACGTGCACTACCTCGTGGTGCCGGCGCTGGCCCGCAACAAGCAGGCGGACGCAGTGCTGGTGCTGGCCGGCGGCCCCGGGCAGAGCGCGATCAAGCTCGCCTCGCGCGTGATGCCGCGCCTGTCGCGGCTGAACAACCGGCGTGACATCGTCTTCATCGACCAACGCGGTGTGGGCCGCTCGGCGCCGCTGGACTGCCCGGACGACAGCAAGCTGCCGGTGGCCGAACAGCTGGACGACACCGCCCGCTACGCCCGCATCGACGCCTGCCGGGCAGCCCTGGAGAAGCTGCCCTACGGCCGTGACGGCGGCCTGGGCTTCTTCACGACCACGCTGGCCATGCAGGACATGGACGCCATCCGCGAGCAGCTCGGCGTGCCGCAGTGGAACCTGTTCGGCGCCAGCTACGGCACGCGCGCCGCGCTGGAGTACCTGCGCCTGTTCCCCGCCAAGGCGCGCCGCACGGTCATCGACGGCGTCGCGCCACCCGACATGGTGCTGCCGGCCAGCTTCTCGACCGACCGCCAGGCCGCGCTCGACAAGCTCTTCGAGGCCAACGCCAAGACCCACCCGACGCTGAAGGCCGACTGGCACAAGCTGCTCGCCTCGCTGCCCCGCGAGGTGAGCGTGCAGCAGCCGCTCACCGGCGTGCCCGAGCGTTTCACGCTGGAGCGCAACCTGCTGTTGAGCGCCGTGCGCGGGCCGCTGTACCAGCCCTCGCTCGCCTCGGCGCTGCCGGCGGCCATCGAGGCGGCCGCCCGCGACGGCAACTTCGCCGGCCTCTTCGGGCTGACCAGCGCCTTCGGCAGCAGCCCGTCGCTGCGGCTGGCGATGGGCATGCATTTCTCGGTGGTGTGCGCCGAGGACGTGCCGCGCCTGGCCGAGGCCACCGACCCGCCCGGCGCCGACTTCCGCACCGCCAATGCCGAGATGTACACCCGCGTGTGCAAGACCTGGCCCCGCGGCGCGGTGCCGCCCGACTTCTACAAGATCCCGCCCGCCCCCAGCCCGGTTCTGCTGCTCAGCGGCGGCGCCGACCCCGCCACGCCGCCGCGCCACGGCGAGCGCGTCGCCCAGGCCCTGGGCACGGCCGACAAGGCCCGGGTGCAGCACATCGTCGTACCCGAAGCCGGCCACGGCGTGATGCCGGTGGGTTGCATGCGAGACCTGATCTTCCGCTTCATCGATGCCAAGGCCGACGCCGCGGCCCTGCCCCAGGACGCGGCCTGCGCCACGCGCATTCCGCGCCCGGTCGCCTTCCAGCCTGTTCAGCCCGCCACCCCCCAAGGGGCCACGAAATGATCGACATCCAGGACGTTCACAAGCAGTTCACCGCCCAGAGCGGCGGCAGCCTGTTCAAGCGCGGGGTCAAGCGCACGGTGCATGCGGTGCAAGGCGTGACCGTGCAGGCCGGCGACGGCCGCATCACCGGCCTGCTCGGCGCCAACGGCGCGGGCAAGACCACCACGCTGCGCATGCTCGCGGGTCTGTTCCCGCCGGACTCGGGCCACATCAGCGTGGACGGCATCGCGGTGAAGGACGCGCCGCTGAAGGCCATCGCCCGCATGGGCATCCTGGGCGATGCCCACGGGCTGTATCCGCGGCTGTCGGCGCGCGAGAACATCATCTACTTCGGCCGCCTGCAGGGCATGACGCCGGACGCCGCCAACGCCCGCGCCGAGGAGCTGGCCCGGCTGCTGGACATGCAGGCCATCCTGGACCGCCGCGCCGACGGCTTCAGCCAGGGTGAACGCATGAAGACCGCCCTGGCCCGCGCCCTGGTGCACGACCCCGCCAACATCGTGCTCGACGAACCCACCAACGGCCTGGACGTGCTGGCCACCCGCGCACTGCGCGAAGCGCTGCGCTGGCTCAAGAGCCCCGAGGGCGGGGCCAAGTGCATCATCTTCTCCACCCACATCATGCAGGAGGTGGAGCAGTTATGTGACGAGGTGATCGTTGTGTCCAAGGGTCGCAGCGTCGCCCGCGGCAGCGTGCCCGCGCTGCTGGAACAAGCTGGCGAATCCCGCTTCGAGGACGCCTTCGTGAAGCTCGCATTCCCGGAAGAGGTGGCGGCATGAAACAAGCCCTGATCGTTTTTGCCAAGGAACTCTCCGACGCGCTGCGCGACCGCCGCACGCTGATGCGCCTGCTGATCCCGGCGCTGCTGATGGGGCCGCTGCTGCTCACCGCGCTGTCGGGCCTGATCGCCTCGCTGGAGGAGCGCGCCGAGAAGCGCGAGGTGATGGCCGTGGGCATCGACGCCGCCCCGACGCTGAAGAACTTCATCGAACGCCAGACCTACACCTTCAAGCCCGCTCCCGCCGACTACGAAGCCCGGCTGCGCGCCACCACGCTGTCGGAGCCGGTGCTGGTGGTGCCGGCCGACTTCGAGGCCAAGCTGCGGGCCGGTGAGGCGCCGACGGTGGAGGTCGTCAGCGACAGTGCCAACCAGCGCGCCAACGCCGGTGTGGGCGCCATCAAGAGCCTGCTGTACGGCTTCAACCGCGAGCGCGCGTCGCTCAACCTGGCCCTGCGCGGCGTCTCCACCGAACTGCTGGAGCCGGTGGACGTGCAGGACCGCGACCTGGCCAGCGCACAAGCCCGCGCGGCCCGGCTGACCGTCATCATCCCGATGTTCATCATCATGGCCGTGCTCTACGGCGCGCTGACCGCCGCGCTGGACAGCACTGCCGGCGAGCGTGAGCGCGGCTCGCTGGAGCCGCTGCTGATGAACCCGGCTCCCCACGGCGCACTGGTGGTGGGCAAATGGGCGGCGGTGGCGCTGCTGGGCATGGCCGTGGCGCTGCTTTCGTCGCTGAGCTTCGTGCCGGCGCAGTGGCTGCTCAAGAGTGATGTGCTGCAGGCCCAGTTCAGCTTCGGCACGGGCGAAGTGCTGGCCTTCTGGCTGCTGCAGATCCCGCTGGCCGCCGGCCTGTCCGCCCTGCTGATGGCCATGGCCATCCGCTCCAAGACCTTCAAGGAAGCCCAGGCCGGCAGCACCCTCGTCATCACTGCTGTCACGCTGATGCCCATGGTCAGCATGTTCAACCCGGGCGGCGAGGCGGCCTGGTACTTCTGGGTGCCGGGCCTGGCCCAGAACACCTTGATGATGACCGTGCTCAAGGGCGAAGCCCTGCGCTGGAGCCAGGTGCTGCCGGGCGTGATCGTCGGCTTCGCGATGGCGGCGGTGGCCCTGGTTTACGTGGCGAAATCGATGCGGGCGGCAGTGGCGCGCTAAGCTGCGCGCCGATGAAACCCCTTGCCCTGCCCCTGCTCGGCGCGCTCCTGCTGGCGGGTTGCGCCAGCTTCGAGCCTGCCACGCCGCCTGACTACATCGGGCCCACCGCCAACGTCGCCGACCAGGCTGTCGTGATCAGCGGGCAGCGGCTGCACATCTTCGAGATGACGGCGGTGGACGGCCGGCGGCTGTCCAGCACCAGCATCGCCACCGTGGGCGCGAACCAGGGGCGCGGCCTGTCGATCGCGCCGGTGCCGGCCCTGACCAACGAGCTGCCGCTGCAGCCCACCCGCGTGCGCCTGCAGGCCGCCACGCAGTACGCCGCCCCCATCCTCGCGATGACGAACCCGACCTGCCGTACGCAAGGCGAGGTGGACTTCACCCCCGAGGCCGGCAAGGCCTACCGCGTGACCGGCCGCATCGCCGCCGACGCCTGCGAGGCCTGGATCGAAGACGCCGCCACGCAGCAGGCCGTGACGACCAAGGTCAGCGGCAAGGGCACCGGCAGTTAAGGCCGCCGGCGCTTGAACAGCGCCACCATCCCCACACCCAAGCCCATCAACGCCCAGCTCGCCGGCTCCGGCACGGCGGCGGCGGTGAAGTCGTGGCCGCTCAGGCCGACCACGTTCAGGCCCGCGACCGAGGGCGTGAGGCTGTAGAGGGCGGAGTGGTAGAAGTCGGCCTCCGCAAAGCGGGCGTTGATCGAGTTGCCTTGCACGCGCGCGCCGGTCTGCAGCGAGGCGTTGATCAGCAACGAAGAACCGACGATCGTGTTGAGGGTCAGCGAGTAGATGCCGGTGGCGTCGCGCCGGTTGTCCCAGTTCATGAACACCGACTTGCCGGTGATGTAGTCCTGCAGCGAGACCGACGCGGTGCCAAAGGCGCCGAAGGTGGGATCGGGCTGCACGCCCAGCACCGAGCCGGAGATGCTGAAGTCCAGCCGGTAGCTCACCGGCGTGCCCACGGCCAGACCGCCACCCGTGACGCGGATCTCGTCATAGAAGCCACCCGAGGCGGTGCTCGTCGCAAGGCCATCGCCGCCGCGCGGGTAGGTCGCGCTGGCATAGGCCTTGAGCACGCCCACCTGGCCCAGGAAGCGCGCGGTCGCCTCGCTGCCGGGGCCGAGCCTGGCCGTACGGTCCACGGCTTGCAGCGAGGCGGCCAGCGGGTCGCCGTCAAGAAACACCTCGCCCCGCTTGATGTCGCCCGCCGGGAAGTTGGTGACCTCGGTGTAGACGAAACCCGACAGGCCATACGACGCGGCCTGCACGGTGCCCGGCAGGCCCAGCGTCGTGAGCCCCAGCGCCACGACGGCGTGCAGCACGGCGGCCTTCATTGCGCACCTCCGCGGCGGCGCAGCGCGACCAGGCCGAGGCCGGCGGCCATCAGCAGCCAGGTGCCGGGCTCGGGCACGGGCGAGGTGGTCATCTCCACGCGCAGGCCGGTGGGGCTGACGGTGGAGGCCGTCGTGAACTCCAGCGTGTTCAGGCCCGGCAGGATGCCGCTGGTGATGTTGAAGGTCGTCCAGCGGTCGGCCTGGGCCACCGCCACACCGGGCACGACCGCACCGTTCAATCGGATGGTCAGCCCGCTGTCATCGGCCGCCCAGCGACCATCGATGCGCCAGCCCGGCGCACTGAAGGCGCTGAGGTCGAACTGGGTGCGGTAGGTGATGGTGTCGGTGATGCCGGGCTGGTCGGTGAAGAAGAAGTCCACGGCCGGCACCAGCCAGGTCGAGTTGGCCGAGTCGTTGACCCAGGCCAGGTTGTCGATGGGCGCACCGTTGCGCTTGGCGTAGGCCGCCGGGCCGAAGACCGACGAGCCGACGATGACGTAGTGCGGGTCGACCGCGTCCTGGGCGAGCTGGCCGCCGCTGGCATCCAGGCCCGTGCCGAAGGGCCCGGGGTTGGCCGCCAGCGCGGGCGCGGCGAGCAGCGCGGCCGCCAGGGCCAGCGCGGTGGGGAAGGCAAAGCGTTGCATGACAAGTCCTCTGTGGGTGCAGCCGAAGGTTCGACCTGCCAGAGCCAACGCAGCCTCATCCTCAAGCCGGACAGGCCCGCCCTCCCCAAGGTGTGGGGGAGCGCGGGTGCATCCGCATGAGACGATGACCCGCATGGACGTTGCGCCCCGCCCTGTCACCGACATCTGGCCTGCGGCCTGGCGGGGGGTCTACCCCGAGCTCAAGAAGATCGCGCGGGCGCGCCTGCATGCGGCGGGCCCGCAGGCCGGGCTCAACACCACGGCGCTGGTCAACGAGAGCTATCTGCGGCTGGCCCAGCGGCTGGGCCAGGTGGAGTTCGCCAGCCCCGGGCATTTCTATGCCTATGCGGCGCAGGTGATGCGCTCGGTGATCGTCGACGAACTCCGCGAGCGCCGGGCCGAGCGCCGCGGCGGCGGGGCGGACCCTGTCACGCTGGACACCCATGTCGCCGGGCAGCTTGTCGAGGACAACGACGAGGCCCTGAAGGTGGACGCCGCGCTGACCGCACTCGCCCGCGTGGAACCGCGCCTGGCCCAGGTGGTGGAGATGCGCTATTTCGGCGGCATGAGCGACAGCGAGGTGGCCGCGGCACTCGGCATCACCGACCGGACCGTGCGGCGCGACTGGGACAAGGCGCGGGCGGTGCTGCGTACCATGCTCTGAGCCACGAGCCTCCAGCGCCCATGTCCGCTCGACTGACCGTTTCACGTTGGTGTCAGCGATGAAGCTGCCCTGCCCGCCTGACGCCTGGCCGCGCTTTTCGGCGCGCCTGGATGAGATGCTGGCACTGCCTGAAGGCGAACGTGAGGCCTGGCTGGCGGGACTGCCCCCGACCGATGCCGACCTGCACGACGGCCTGGCTGAGGTGTTGCAGGGCCTGCCCGGGGCTGGCGGCGCCTTCCTGGACAGCCTGCCGGCGGTGACGGCGACCGACGCCACGCGGCCCGCCGGACCCGGCGCCGTCGTCGGCCCCTACCGCCTGCTGCGAGAACTCGGCCGCGGCGGCATGGGCGTGGTCTGGCTGGCGCAGCGCGCCGATGGCGCCTTCGCCCGCGAGGTGGCGCTGAAGCTGCCGCACGCCCACCTGCTGGCCGGCGCGCTGCGCGAGCGCTTCGACCGCGAGCGCGACATCCTCGCGGCGCTGGACCATCCGCACATCGCCCGCTTCTACGACGCCGGCCTGGCCGCCGACGGCCAGCCCTACCTGGCGCTGGAGGCGGTGGACGGCCGCCCGATCACCGACTGGTGCCGTGAGCGTGCGCTGCCGCTCCCCGCCCGGCTGGCGCTGTTCGCGCAGGTGGCCGATGCCGTCAGCCACGCCCACGGCCAGTTCATCGCCCACCGTGACCTGAAGCCCGCCAACGTGCTGGTCACGGCAGACGGCCAGGTCAAGCTGCTGGACTTCGGCATCGCCAAGCTGCTGGCCGCCGACGAGGGCGGCAGCGCGCCGACCGACAGCACCGCCCTCACCCGCGCGCAGGGGCTGCTGGCCACGCCACGCTACGCCGCGCCGGAGCAGCTGGCCGGCGGCCCGGTCAGTGTGGCCACCGACGTCTACGCGCTGGGCCTGATGCTCTACGAGCTGCTGACCGACCAGCCGCCGCCCGCCCCGGGCGAGCCGCTGCCAACGCCCTCGCGCGTCGTGACCGACGCCGCCCGCCGCAAGGCCCTGCGCGGCGATCTGGATGCCATCGTCGACCGCGCGCTGCAGCCGCACCCGCAGGATCGCTACGCCTCGGTGGCCGCGCTGGCTGACGACCTGCAGCGCCATGCCGAGCACCGGCCCATCCAGGCCCGCCACCTGGGCGCGTGGTCACTCACCTGGCGCTATGTGCGCCGCCACCGCATGCCCGTGGCGCTGGGGTCGGCACTCGTGCTGGCGCTGCTGGTGGGCAGTGCGGGCGTGGCCTGGCAGGCCCGCGAGGCGCGCGCCCAGGCGCAGCGGGCTGAAGCGGTGAAGGACTTTCTGCTCGGCGTGTTCAGCGCTGCCGACCCGCGCCTGGCCGGTGGCAAGCCCGATGGGCAGACCACCGCCAAGACCCTGCTGGACCGCGCCGCCGCGCGCATCGACGCGCAGTTCGCGGACGACCCTGACCTGCGCATCGAACTGCTGCGCACCGCTGCCGACATCTACCGCGAGCTCGGTGAGGACGAGGCCTACGAGCAGTTGCAGCAGCGCCAGCTCGCGCTCGTGCGCGAACGTTTCGGCCCGCTGCATTCGAACGTCATCGACGGCCAGATCGAGGCCGCCGTGCGGGCCTACCAGCGCGGTGACCTCGCCGCCTGCCGCGCGCGGCTCGACGAGGCCGACGCCGGCCTGCGCGCCACGGGGCAGGACCGCTCGGTGCCGCGCGCCCACTGGTGGACGACACGCGGCATCTGCCTGCGCGACCAGAACGACCCGGCCGAACGACGCGCGGCGCTGGAGCGTGGCGTGGCCCTCTTTGCGCAGGCCGAGCCCGGCCAGCGCGGACACGTGACGGCGCTGGCCGAGCTCGCGGCCGACCTGAGCGGCCAGATGCAGTTGCGCGAGGCGGTCGACACGAACGGACGCGCCATCGCGATGGCCCAGGCGCTGCCCAGCCGCAACGAGGCGGAGCTGCAGACCCTGCACGCCAACCGCGGCCTGGCCTTGATGCAGCTGGGCGAGTTGGCCGGGGCGGCCGAGGCGCTGGGCCAGGCTGCCGCCATCGCCGAACGCACCAGTGGCCCGACGGCCAACGCCGCCCTGCTGCCGCGCAGCCGCCACGCCCGCACGCTGCACCTGGCGGGCGAGCGCGAGCAGGCCGATGCCCTCTTCACCCGGCTGCTTGCCGACCTCGACGCGCGCGCGCAGGGCCCGTCCGGCCTGCCCGCCGACGTCACCGTGGCCATCGAGGACGCCGGCGAGCGCCTGGCCGCCGAAGGCCGCCCCGAGGCCGGCCTGCCCCTGCTGAAGCGCGCCCACGCCCTGTACGCGACGACCTCGCAAAACGAGTTCGACCACCGCCGCATCGGCCGCCATGTGGGCGACGCGCTGGCCCGCCTCGGCCGGCACGATGAAGCGCTGGCCGTGCTGCAGGCCACGATGCGTGAGTTCGAAGCCGCCGACCCACCCAACCGCCAGCCCACCGCCGCCTGCCGCGAGCGGCTGGGCCGGCTGCTGCTGGACATGAAGCGCCCCGACGCGGCTCGCGCCCAGTTGCAGCGGGTGGTGGAAAACGCGGCCACCAAGACCTGGAGCCATGTCATCCTGGCGCGCGCGGGCCTCGCCCGGGCGGCCCTGCTGCAAGGCGACCTCGCCGCGGCGCAGGGCCTGAGCGCCGCCGCCGTGGACGACTGGGCGGGCGTGACCGGTTTTCGAGACGTGCGCATGCAGGCCTACCTCTGGCGCGTGCGCGCCGCCGTGCTGGCGGCCTCGGGAGATCCGGCCGGCGCCCAAGCCCTGCGCGACCAGGCCCTGGCCGCCGCGAAGCGCACCGATGCGCCTGAGAGCCCCACCGTGCGCGACCCGGTCTATGTCGGGCTGTGAGCGGTTATCGCCGGAATAGAACGATTCGATTGGCGGCCCCAGATGCGAATCATTAGCATTTAGCTATTCACAACGATGGATCGATAGACATCATGGCCAAGACCCTCAGCTTCGGCGTCATGCACCTCGGCACGTCCTTCGGCGTGACCTACGCGCTGACTGGCAGCCTGGCCGTGGCCGGCGCGGTGACCTTCATCGAGCCGGTGGCGAACACCGTCCTGCACTACTTCTTCGACAAGTACTGGGACCATCCGCGCTTTGAGGCGTGGCGGGAACGCCTGGCGCATCGCCGCACGCCCCAGGCTCAGCCGGGTTGATCCGGCGTGGCGTGGGGTGCGGTTTCGCGTTCCATCCAGCCCAGCCAGCGCATCGCCTGCTCGCGGCTGTCGCCGCACATCAGCTCGCTCGGCTGAAGCGAGCCGCACACCGCCGGCCGCTCGGGGCGGCCGAAGATCTTGCAGCGGTCGTCGTCATCGAGCTGCACGCAGCGCACGCCCGCCGGCTTGCCTTGCGGGTGGCCGGGGATGGGCGAGCTGATCGACGGCGCGATGCAGCAAGCGGCGCAGCGGGGGCGGCAGTCCATCGCAGGATTGTCGGCCGCCCGCGCGCCGCCCGGCTCAGGTCTTCAGCGGGCAGGTGTTGAAGCCGAGCACCGAGTACAACGGGCAGGTGCTCAGCAGGCCGGTGGCCAGCGGCACAAGGCCGATCCAGCCCCAGGCGCCGATGACACCGGTAAGCGTCAGCGCCAGCAGCACGAGGCCGGCGAGGATGCGGGCGATGCGGTCGAGGCCGCCGACATTGGTCTTGAACATCCGTCTCTCCTTGCGTGAGTGGGTGATGTCATCTTCGGCACCGCGACGGCGGCCGTCGGTGACCGAGGTCACACAGGGCTTGCGCCAGCGCAAACCCGCTGCAGCGCCGCCGGGTCCAGCACATCGATGCGCTCGCGCCCCAGCGCCACCCAGCCGTCGCGCTCGAAGCGGCGCAGCTGCCGGCTGACGATCTCGCGCACCGTGCCCAGCTCATCGGCCAGTTGCTGGTGGGTGGTGCGCACCTGCGGCCCGCGGGCGCCGAGCAGGGCTGCGAGGCGCTGGTCCAGGCGCTGGAAGGCCACGGCTTCCACCAGGGCCATCAGGTCGGCCAGGCGTTCGGCCATCAGGCCCATCACATAGCGGCGCAGCACGGCGTCACGTTCGCAGACGGCTTCGAAGTCGGCCGGGCTGATGAGGCGCAGGACGGTCTCGGTGCGCGCCTCGCCGCTGGCGGTTGCCACGCGGTGCGCGAACAGGCAGGTGGCCGACACCACGCAGACCTCACCCGGCTCGACGCGGTAGAGCTCCAGCTGCCGGCCATCCGGCGCCATCAGCGACACACGCACGCTGCCGGCGTCCACCAGCGGGAAGCCCGGGCAAGGCTGGCCGGCGTCGAACAGGCGGGTGCCTGCGGGCACACGCAGGGTCTGGGCGCGGGCGACCAGCTCGGCCAGGGGCGCCAGCGCGGGATCGGGTGGCAAGGGCATGGCTGCATTGCAGCACGCGCGCCCTTGCGGGCCATACTGGATATTTGAACACCTGTTTTTGTATACAGTACCATCTGTGCCAGCCGACCTTGGAGCGCTGAGGTTGGCAAGAGGTCCCCACCATGCATCCGCATTACGAACCCGTCACCGACCCCGCGCTGCTGTTGGCCCGCTTCGGCGTGACCCTGCCGGAGGGGGCCAGCCCGTGTCCGGACGCACCCGGCGAACTTGACATGCCGCTGCTGGTGCCCGCCCCGACGAGGCTCGCCGGCGCGCTGGGCGAGGTGCGCCTCGGCAGGCTCGGGCTGCTGTCACGCCGGGCCGCCGATCTGAACCTCAGCGGCCCGGCCACGCACTGCGCCATCGAGACGATGAAGTCGCTCGCCACCTTCCGGGAGAGCTGGTGGGCCGGGCAGCGCTGCGTGGTGCCTGTCATGGGTCTGCAGGCCTGGAGTTTTTCGACCGGCCAGCCTCAGCGCTGGACCGTGCAGCAGTCGGCCGGCCTGCCGCTGGCGCTGGCCGGGCTCTGGAACCCCTGGACGGGACCGGACGGCGCCGAGCGGCCCTCCTTCTGTGTGCTGACGCGCCCGGCGGACGGCCATGAGGTCTTCCGCCACCTCGCGGCGCCTGGGCAGGCGCCGCGCATGCCGGTGCTGCTGCCGCTGGAGTCGCTGGCGCCCTGGCTGGACGGCGGGCTGAAAGACGCCGAACGGCTGCTGCAGCGGCCCATGACCGAAGCCCTCCAGGCCGCGCCGCTGGCGCAGGCCGACACCCCCTGGCGCGAGCCGGCGAGCTGGTCGGTGGTGCCTGACATGTTCGCCCATGAATGGCATGCGATGGCCGCCCAGGGGCCTGCATCCACGCCCCGCCGGGCTTCGCCGCGCCTGATGCGCCGCCGGTCCCACGAACCCGCCGGCCCGACAACGGCCGATCTCTTCTGAGCAGGAGTCTCCTCATGCAACTCGACCTGAGCAATGTGGACAGCATCGTGACCTGGTGGAGGGTCTGGCCCGAGCGGCACGACAGCTACCTCGACTACAAGCTGGCGGCCAGCCCGGAGTTTGCCCACAGCATCCTGAGTGCCCGTCGCCTGATCGACGCGCGCCCTGATCTGCGCGCCCTGAAGCCGCTGGCCCCGCCGTCGGCCGCCAGCTGGCGCGTGCCGACGGCGGACGCCGCAGACGACCTCGCCTGGCTGGGTGCGGGCGCGTCCGACTGAAACCCCGCACGAAGCAGTTGCCTGGCGTCCTCCGGACGACAGGATCTTGGGCCCGAAGGCGTTTTGCCGTCCGGTCTTTTTTTGCCCGTGGTGTGGGCCGGCCGCCGAGAAATCCGACGGGTGACTTATCCACAGACGGTTCGTAAAATTCGGGGTTTGCCCGGGCACCCGGCCCGGGGCCCCGTTCTTTCAGGATCGAGATGCTCTACCCCAAGGAATTCGACGTCATCGTCGTCGGTGGCGGCCATGCCGGCACCGAGGCGGCGCTGGCCGCCGCGCGCATGGGTGCAGCCACGCTGCTGCTGACCCACAACATCGAGACCCTGGGCCAGATGAGCTGCAACCCCAGCATCGGCGGCATCGGCAAGGGCCACCTCGTGAAGGAGGTCGACGCCCTGGGCGGCGCGATGGCGCTGGCCACCGACGAAGGCGGCATCCAGTTCCGCATCCTGAACGGCTCCAAGGGCCCAGCCGTGCGCGCCACCCGTGCTCAGGCCGACCGCATCCTCTACAAGGCCGCCATCCGCCGCCGCCTGGAGAACCAACCGAACCTGACGCTCTTCCAGCAAGCCGTGGACGACCTGATGGTGGAAGGCGACCGCGTGGTGGGCGCCGTCACGCAGGCCGGCATCGCTTTTCGCGCCCGCGCCGTGGTGCTGACGGCCGGCACCTTCCTGGACGGCCGCATCCACGTGGGCCTCGAGAACTACAGCGCCGGCCGCGCAGGCGACCCGCCGGCCGTGTCGCTGTCCGCGCGCCTGAAGGAGCTGAAGCTGCCGCAGGGGCGGCTCAAGACCGGCACGCCGCCGCGCATCGACGGCCGCACGATCGACTTCAGCAAGTGCGAGGCCCAGCCCGGCGACCTGACGCCGGTGCCGGTGTTCAGCTTCATGGGCAACGCCGCCATGCACCCGCAGCAGGTGCCGTGCTGGATCACGCACACCAATGCGCGCACCCACGAGATCATCCGCAGCGGCTTCGACCGCAGCCCGATGTTCACCGGCGTCATCGAAGGCGTCGGCCCGCGCTACTGCCCGAGCATCGAGGACAAGGTGAACCGCTTCGCCGACAAGGACTCGCACCAGATCTTCCTGGAGCCCGAAGGCCTGACGACGCACGAGTTCTACCCCAACGGCATCTCCACCTCCCTGCCCTTCGACATCCAGCTGGCCGCGGTGCGCAGCATCCCGGGCCTGGAGAACGCCGACATCCTGCGCCCGGGCTACGCCATCGAGTACGACTACTTCGACCCGCGCGGGCTGAAGGCCTCGTTCGAGACCAAGGTCATCCAGGGCCTGTTCTTCGCCGGCCAGATCAACGGCACGACGGGCTACGAAGAGGCAGCCGCCCAGGGCCTGTTCGCCGGCCTGAACGCGGCGCTGCAGGTGCGCGGCGATGGCCCCTGGACGCCGGCACGCGACCAGGCTTACCTCGGTGTGCTGGTGGACGACCTCATCACCAAGGGCGTGACCGAGCCTTACCGCATGTTCACCAGCCGCGCGGAGTTCCGCCTGCAGCTGCGCGAGGACAACGCCGATGCCCGCCTGACCGAAGTCGGCCGCCAGCTCGGCCTGGTGGATGACGAACGCTGGGCCGCGTTCAACCGCAAGCGCGACGCTGTTTCACGTGAAACAGAAAAGCTCAAGAGCACCTGGGTGCATCCCGGCATCTTGCCGGGGGCCGACGCGGAGCGGCTGGTGGGCAAGGCGCTGGAGCGCGAGTACAACCTGGCGGACCTGCTGCGCAGGCCCGGCGTCGGCTTCGATACGGTGGCCGAAGTGGCGGCCATCGCGAAGCCGGGGTGTGGTGTTTCACGTGAAACCCTTGCTGCCGAACTGGGCGCCGAGCTAGCGGACCTTGTGGCTGAGCAGGTCGAGATCAGCGTGAAGTACGCTGGCTACATCAACAAGCAGGTCGACGACGTCGCCCGCGCTGCGCACTTTGAACATCTGAAGTTGCCCGACGACCTGGACTACAGCCTGGTGCACGCCCTCTCCTTCGAGGCTCGCCAGAAGCTCAACGCCCACCGCCCCGAGACCCTGGGCCAAGCCTCCCGCATCTCGGGCATCACGCCAGCCGCGATCTCGCTGCTGCTGGTGCACCTGAAGAAGGGCAAGTTCAAGGGCTTCACCGAGGCGGAGGCGGCATGACCTTCGCGATGTTGAAGGAACATCGCCACAGAGGCACGGAGACACACACGCGCTCGGTTGGCGCCAAACCTGCCTCTCTGTGCCTCCGTGCGTCTGTAGCTTTGTTCGGGGGCCGCCAATGAGAGCGACCCTGGAACAAGCCGCGCAACAGCTCAGCCTCGACCTGTCGCCCGCCCAGATCGACCAGTTGCTGGCCTATCTGGCCCTGCTCCAGAAGTGGAACAAGGTCTACAACCTGACCGCCGTGCGCGACCCGGCGCAGATGCTGAGCCATCACCTGGTGGACAGCCTGTCGGCCATCCCGCCGCTGCTGCGCCACGGCGCGCCCCCCCCGCTGATGGACGTCGGCGCAGGCGGCGGGCTGCCGGGTGTTGTGATTGCCATCTGCTGCCCCGACACCGACGTGACCTGTGTGGACGCGGTCGCCAAGAAGGCCACCTTCATCCAGCAAGTGGCCGCGGAGTTGAAGCTGCCCAACCTGCATGGGGTGCACAGCCGCGTTGAGCAGCTGGCGGCCGAACCCTTTGGCGTTATCACCTCGCGTGCGTTTGCATCTCTGTTGGACTTCACCACCCTCACCCGGCAGCACCTCGCGCCGGGTGCCGTCTGGCTTGCCATGAAGGGCCAGCACCCGGCTGACGAGATCGCCGCCCTGCCCGGCGATGTGGCGGTGTTTCACGTGGAACAACTCAACGTGCCCGGGCTGGATGCCCAGCGTTGCATCGTCTGGATGAAGCCACAGTAGAAACAGCGCCACAGAGACACAGAGTCACAGAGAAATCCGTGCCCCTCTCTCTGTGACTCTGTGCCTCTGTGGCTGTGTTCGCGCTTATCCTCCCGGTTCGACTCAGCGCCCGGCACAACCAAAAGATGGCCAAGATTTTCTGCATCGCCAACCAGAAGGGTGGCGTCGGCAAGACCACCACCACCGTCAACCTCGCCGCCGGCCTGGCGCAGATCGGCCAGCGCGTCCTTGTCGTCGACCTCGACCCGCAGGGCAACGCCACCATGGGCTCCGGCATCGACAAGCGCAAGCTCGAGACCACGGTCTACGACGTGCTGCTGGAGTCGTCCTCCATCCCCGAGGCCAAGGCCCGCGCCGAGAAGGCCGGCTATGACGTGCTCGGCGCCAACCGCGAACTGGCCGGCGCCGAGGTGGACCTGGTGGCCCTGGAGCGCCGCGAGGCCCGGCTCAAGGCCGCCTTGGCCGAGGTGGGGCCAGACTACGACTTCGTCCTGATCGACTGCCCGCCGTCGCTGTCGATGCTCACGCTCAATGGCCTGTGCAGCGCCCACGGCGTCATCGTGCCGATGCAGTGCGAGTACTTCGCGCTCGAAGGCCTGACCGACCTCGTCAACACCATCAAGCAGATCCACGCCAACCTGAACAACGACCTGCAGATCATCGGCCTGCTGCGCGTCATGTTCGACCCGCGCATCACGCTGCAGCAGCAGGTCAGCGACCAGCTCAAGGCGCACTTCGGCGACAAGGTCTTCGACACCGTCATCCCGCGCAACGTGCGCCTGGCCGAGGCGCCGAGCTACGGCCTGCCCGGCGTCGTGTTCGACCCGTCCTCCAAGGGCGCCCAGGCCTTCGTCGACTTTGCCAAGGAAATGGTCAAGCGCATCGAGACGATGCGGTGAGCGCAACCGCGCTTCGCCCCATGACCCCGGCGGACGCCGATGCCGTCGCCGCCCTGCACGTGGCCAGCTGGCGCGGTGCCTACCGCGGCGTTTTCACCGACGACTACCTCGACCACCAGGCCGAGGCCGAGCGTCGCCAAGCCTGGCATGCCCGGCTCCACCCGCCGGCTCTGGTCGCCGATTGGGGCGTCGTCGCGCAAGACGACACCGGCCGCCTGCTGGGCTTCGCCTGGGTCGTGCCCGACCACGACCCCACCTGGGGCGACTACATCGACAACCTGCATGTGGCCCCCGACCTCAAGGGCGGCGGCATCGGCCGGCGGCTGATGCAGGCGGTGGCACAGCGGCTGCTGACCAGCGGCTCACAACGCCCGTTGTATCTCTGGGTGCTGGACGCCAACACAGCCGCCCGTGGCTTCTACGAGCGGCTCGGCGCCGAGGTGCGCGACCTGCAGCTCAGCGACCCGCTGGCCGGCCGGCAGCATCCGGTGTGGCGCTGCGTGTGGCGCGACCCGCAACGTCTGGCGGCCCATGACTGACGCCCGCCTCATGCCCCTCGCCCTGCGCGCCGAGCTCGCCGGCCTGGACGCCTCCGCCCCGCCCCAGCAGACCGACATCGACGGCTGGCTGATCCGCCTGTCGCCCGGCAAAGCCAAGCGCTCGCGCTGCATCAATGCACTGCGCGAAGGCGCACTGCCGCTGGACGAACTGCTCGCCCGCTGCCAGCGCGCGTTTGACGCTGCCGGGCTGCCGCTGGCCGTGCGCGTGACGCCCTGGAGCCAACCCGCCGACCTGGACGCCCAGCTCGCGGCCAAGGGCTGGGGCGCCTTCGACGCGGCCGACGTGATGGTGCTCGACCGGCTCACGCCCGAGCCGTCGCCGGCCTCGCTCCAGGCCCTGGACGCACCCGCCTACGCGGCCCTGGTCGGCGGTCTGCGGGGGTCCAGCGCCACCGCCATCGCGGCACACGCCGAGCGCATCGTCAGCGCGCCGGTGCGCTACCAGGGCTTCGCATTGAACGGCCCGCAAGGTCAGCTGCTCGCCTGCGGCCAGATGGTGGTGGCCGGCGATCTCGTGGGCCTCTACGACATCGCCAGCGCCGTTCCGCGCCAGGGCCATGGCGAGCGCCTGTGCCGCGCGCTGCTGACGCAGGCTCAGGCCCAGGGCGCACGCCAGGCCTATCTGCAGGTGGGCAGCGACAACGGCGTGGCACAGCGCCTCTACGCCCGCCTGGGCTTCGTGTTTGCCTACCGCTACCACTACCGCAGCCCCGAGGCCGTGCTCACATGAGTCTGCGCCGCCTCGCCCGCAGCGACCTGGCGGCCTTCCAGGCCTACCGCCACGACCCCGAGATCGGCCGCTGGCAAGGCTGGCAGCCGCAGACCGACGCCCAGGCCGCCGCCTTCCTGGACGAGATGGCCACTTGCGCCTTGTTCGAGCCCGGCTGCTGGACCCAGCTCGCGATCGCGGACGACCTGACGGGCCAACTGATCGGCGACCTCGGCATCCACATCAGCGCCGACGCCACCGAAGCCGAGTTCGGCTTCACCCTCGCCCGCACCGCACGGGGCCGCGGCCTGGCCAGCGCCGCAGTGCGCGAGGCCATCCAGCGCGTGTTTGCCGAGACCCAGGTGCAGCGCATCCACGCGCAGACCGACGCCCGCAACACCGCCTGCCTGCGCCTGCTCGACCGCCTGGGCGCGGTTCACCTCGCCCGCATCGAGACCGAGTTCCGCGGTGAGCCGTGCATCGAGCACCGCTACGAACTGGCGCGCCGCGGCCGCTGACACGGGCGCCGTGTCAGGTCTTGCCTTGGGCGCTTACATCTCGCGACAAAAACCCAGCCTGCCGTACCGCGTCGTCCCTCGTTTGAAGCCCATCGGGACCCGCGGACTGCGCGTTGACGGCGGCACCATCGCGAGCCATCGCACCGTCGGCGACGGTCCGCCTGCCTAACTCTACGACCAAGCGCCATGAAGCTTCACCATCACCTCGCCACCGGCCTGCTCGCCGCCGCCGGCCTGCTGACGTTGCCGGCCCGCGCGGCCGAAGGCTTTGCACCCGATGTGCCGGGTGCGGCTGACCACCCGCTCATCAAGCGCTTCAATGGCTCCTGGCTGGCCGGCCAGCGCGTCAGCGAGTGGGACGCCGCCGCCGTACCCGCTGCACCCGAGTTCCAGAAGGCCGACAAATACAAGTTCAAGGACCTCATCGAGCTGGAGGGCAAGATCACGCGGCTGCTCTACGTGGCCCCACGCGGCAAGTCGGCGCTGGAGGTGTGGCGCAACTACGAGCAGGCGCTGAATGCCGCCGGCTTCAAGAAGCGCTTCGTGTGCGAGCGTGACTGCAGCGACCTCTACTTCGCGTGGTCGCGCCAGCTCGACCCCACCAAGGGCTTCACCTGGGCCAAGGGCGACCTGGACACCCCCACCGGCAGCCGCTACAGCCTGACCTCCGCACTGAGCTTCGACCAAGGTCGCATGCTGGTAGGCACCATCGGCAAGCCCGGCAACGAGGCCACCGTGCTGCTCTACACCTCGCTGGCGGCCAATGCCACCACCGGGCTGGTCACCACCTACCTGCAGGTGGTGGAGCCCAAGGCCATGGCCACCGGCCAGGTCACGGTCGACCCCGCCGCACTGCAGGCCGGGCTGACCGCCGAAGGCCGCGTCACGCTGACGGGTCTGTTCTTCGACACCGGCAAGACCGAGCTCAAGCCCGAGTCCAAGGCCCAGCTGGACGCCATGGCCGAGCTGCTGAAGAGCCAGCCGGCACTCAAGGCCTGGATCGTCGGCCACACCGACAACGTCGGCGGCTTCGAGGCCAACGAGAAGCTCAGCCTGGCCCGCGCCCAAGCCGTGGTGGCCGCCCTCACCGCCGCGCCCTACAAGGTGGACGGCAAGCGTCTCGCGGCCAAGGGCCTGGCCTCATTGGCACCGCTGGCCGGCAATGGCGACGACGCCGGCCGCGCCCGCAACCGGCGCGTGGAGCTGGTGGCCCAGTGAGGCTCAGGCGGCGGCAGCACTGACCACGCGTTGCACCGCCGCGGCACGTGCCGCGAAGGCCCCGCTGAACAGGCCGAAGCTCAGGCTGGCCACAGCCACGAACCAGGCCTCGTGCACGACCGGCGAGCCCACGCCGGTGGCGAAGCCGAGCACGAACTTGTCCGCAAAGATGCCCAGCATCAAGGCCAGCGGCAGACAGCTGCCCTGCAGGCGCACGGCGGCCCCTTCGCGCGCCAGGATGCGCGGCGCCAGCGCACGCCGGCCCAGCACCAGCACGGCCGACAAACCCGCCGCCCAAGCCAGCAAGGGCAGCGCCTGCGCGCCGAAGGCCGAGGCCACGCCGTACAGCGACAAGGCCAGCATGACGACGGCCAGGCGCACCAGCGTCTTCGGCTGCACCAGGCGGTCTCGGGACTGGCGCACGCCTAGGGCGATCAGCAAGGCCAGGATCAGCAAGGGCCAGAGGGGGAGCGTGGAGGTGGTGGCGGTCATGGCGTTCACTCGGTGCGTTGCAATGGCCGCCACTGTCGCGACCCCGGCCGGCGGCCGCGAGCCCCTTGCGATGAATCGACAGCCCGCGGCGTGAACCCGCGCCACGCCAGCGTCAACGGACGGCTGCGCACCGCAACCCTGCACCGGCCCGCTCAGCGCAAACGCGCGTCCAACCAGCCCAACACCGACTTGTCCTGGAAGTAGTTGCAGTGATGCGTCGTGGCGCTCTCGCCCAGGTCATGCCACTGGGGCGCGGGCAGCGTGAGGTCGCCCAGGCGGTTCATCGCGGCGCTGTCCACCACCAGGTCGTTGGGCTGGTCGAAGATCAGGTCGGCCCCGTAGTACAGGCCCTGGTCCTTCAGGTGCGTGACGCGCTTCCAGAGCTTCCACAGCGGCTCGTCCACCTCAGCGGGCTTGAAGCTGCCGCCGGTGGCGTGCAGGGTGGCGCCGGTCGGCAACGGCCAGAGTTGGGCCAGCTCCAGGTTGTTGGCCACGCGCCCTTGCGCCAGCAGCCCGGGCACCAGCCCGACCGCCGCATCGGCCAGCGGGCTGCGGGCGCCCAACTGCAGCACGCGCGCCAGCGCACACGCCAGGCCGGCCACGCCAAGGGCCAGTGGCCCCACACCCGGCGGCGCGGCCAGGCCGGCACGGGCCGCGCTGGCCGTGAGGGCATCGGCCAGGCTGGCGAGCGTGTCCAGCGCCTGGCGCAGCTTGTCAGGCGCTGCGAGCGAGGTGCCCGCCAGCGGCGAGCCGACGAAGACCGCCTGGCGCACCGGGAGCGCCGAGGCCATGCGCAGCAACCAAGCCACCACCAGCCCGCCCCGGCTGTGGCCGACGAAGTCCAGCTCGGCCGTGCAGCCTGCCAGCGCATCGCGCAGAGCCAGCGCGTTGAGCCAGGGCGAGACCGACAGCGTCGGGTGATCAAAGGCGAGCACCGCGGCGTAAGGCTTGCCGGCCTGCGTGCAGCGCGCCCACAACGCCTGGCCGGCCGGCGTCGCGGCGAACTCCTGGGTGTACATCGCGCTCGCGCTGAAGGTGCCGTGCACCAGCACCAACACGCGCCCCTTCAACCCAGCCAGGAAGCCGGCCGGCAACGGCGCCCAGGCACGGCCGTCCCAACGCCGCAAGCCCTCGGCCGGCCGGTCCAGGCCGGCCAGCACCGGGTTCAGGCGTTGATCCAGGCGTTGCAGCGCCGCCGTCACCTGGTTGTCGCCCACCTCGGGAACGGGGAAGCGCTGCACCGTCTGGCGCGGCTGCAGGGCATCCACCCGCCAGCTGCGCCGTCCCGCTGGCGTCGCCGCGCGTGGCTCCGCGGGCTCATAGACCCAGCGCAGCAGCCCGTCCTCGCGCACGAGACTCAGTGCCCCTTCGGCCGGTGCCGGCGCCCGCCGTCCGGCCTTGGCCCCCGCAGGCGTCGGCCGCCCGGCCAGCGACGCCGCCACGCCCGCCCACAGCGTGCTGGACGCCTGCGCGTCGACGGTCTGCCCGGCACGCGCTGTTCGCGTTGTGCGCGTCGCGCTCATGCGCCACCTCCGATCAGCGGCAGCGGCGTCACGAGCGCACGGCGCGCGGCCATGATGTCCAGCAGCGACTCGAAGCGGTCGCCCGCCCCCAGCGCGCCGATGCCCGCCTCGACGGCTTCGATGAAGCCGCCACGCTGGGTCAGCTTCACCGCCTCCAGCGGCACCAGCTTGCGTTCCTGGATCCAGGTCGCCACCTCAGGCCAGCTCGTGCGCCCGGCCTGCCAGGGCACGCCCTGTGCGGGGTCGGCACCGGTGTCGACAGCCGCCTCGGCCAGGCCCGCCTGGCTCATCTCGCGCAGGCCCAGGTATTCATCGCGGAAGCTCGCGTGGCGCCACCAGCCCGGCATGGCATGGCCGTCGAGCAGGAAGATGACCGGGTGGATGTCGATGAACTCCAGGCAGGCCGCGAACAGCAGCGCCAGGTCGATGCAGGTGCCCGCGCTTTCGGCCTCGACGGTGGAGGGCGTGCGCAGCCGCTGCGAATCCTGCCCCTCGCTGTAGGCTGGCGGCGGGTTGATGTAGCCCAGCTCACGGTCGTGCAGCAGCGCCGCCCACAGGGCCTCGACCTGGCAGTCCACCCGCCGCAGCAAGGCCTCGTCCACAGGCCCGGCCTGGCCCAGGGCCGTGGCGGGCACGCCCTGGTAGCCCTCGAAGCCCGCACGGGGGTCGTCGCGCAGCACACGGTTGTAGCGCCGTGCCTGCTGCACGATGCGGCTCACCGCGGGGTCGCGCGGCAGCACGAAGGACGGCAGCCAGCGCCCGTCATGGGCGTTGTCGCGCCACTGGTCGACCGGCAGCAGACGCAGGCGATAGCTGTCGTGGAGCAGCACCTGCTCGCCCTGGGCCACGCGCACCCGCAGCGTCGCCTGCACGGCCTCGCGGATGCTGCGCACCGTGTCTGCCGCCAGCGGCAGATGGATGCGGTCGGTCAGCTTTTCGCGCTGCAGCTGCAGCGTGAGCTGGCGCTGAAAGCGCACCTGTTCGGTCCCCAGGTCCAGCACCACGTCCACATCCACCGGCGCCGCCCGCGCCGGCTCGTCGCAACTCAGCACGAACTGGCGGAACAGCGGCTGCCCGTTGTGCAGGGCGGCGTAGTTGAGCTCTGGCAACGGCTCGACCTGGCAATGCACGGTGGGCGCTGCGCGCTGCACGGCCGGCTGCGGCCGCGGCACCGCCGCACGGCGACGGCTCGCAGTTGCAGGCGGCGCGAGCACAGGTGCCCCGGCCCACAGCGTGACGCCGGTGGCATCGACCGCGCCGGGCAGTTCCCGCACGATGAGCCAAGCCCGCTCGAAGGCCTGCGGCAGGTCGAAACCGTTGGCAAACAGGCCCTGCAGCAGCTGCACGAGCATGAACTCCGCCAGCGCATCGTCAAAGGCGTCCTGGAACCCGACCGCGGCCAGCGATGCGCCCTCGCCCACCATCAGGGGTGCCAGGCGCGCCGCGCTGTTCCACACGTTGAAGGTGGTCAGGTAGACCGGCACCTCTGCGCCCCGGGCGGCACCCGATGCCACGCGCGACAGCGCCTGTGCCGGCACCAGCTGCGGCTGGCCCGCGCTGCCCCGCAGCAGCAGCCCGTCCACCCGCTGATGCCGGTCGGCCAGCAGCGCCTGCAGCGTCCAGTCCCGCGGCACCGCGCCGGCGTCGCTGCCCAGCGACTGCACCGCCAGGTCATCGCCCGCCAGGCGCTGCAGCTCCCGCAAGCCCTGATGGGCATCCACACCGGCGATGTGCAGCAGCGTCGGCTGAAAGTCCCGCAGCACCTGGCCGAATTCGTCCAGGCTCGGGTAGTCGAGCACCCGCAGCGCCACCACATCGGCCGGCAGCGCGCGGCGGAACTGGGCCAGCTCGGCGTCCACGGGCCAGGTGGTGCGCAACTCGGGCGGCAACGCGGTCACGAAGAGCACCCGGGGCTGCGCCGGCAGGCTCACGCGGGGCTGCGGACGCACCGTCCAGCGGCCCCGGTCTTCCAGCTGCACCTGCAGCTCGCGGATCACGGTCAAGGGGCGCGGCCGGCCCGTGGGGCTGCGGCGGCGGCCACGGGTCGCGGCAGCGAGCAGGTATTCCCAGGGCAGCACCCGCCCTTCCCAGCCCAGCGCCTCGTGCCGATAGGGCATGCGCACCACCACCAGGGGCTCGCGAGCCAGGGCCTGCAAGGCCGCCTCGCCCACGCCCAGCGTGGCGAGGCTGTCGCGGGCCGAGGCTTCGAGCTGCTCCCGCAGGGCGGGGTCGTGCACCCAGCGCTGGCGCGAGCGAACGACATAAGTCCAGCGCAGCGCCTGCTGGGCCAGCAGCTGCCGCCCGTCATCAGACGCCTCGGAGACCGGGCGGCCGTGGCGCTCGGCCGCGCTGGCCAGATGCACGCTGCCCAGCAGCGGCGGCTGCGCCTGCGCCGATGACCTCGCTGTCCCCATCCGTCGCCTTCCCTGCGTCTGTGTGGTTATGGATGGCCGCAGTATCGCCATCCGCGCAGGCGCCCGCCTCGGGTCAGACCAGCCCCAACGTCTCCTCCACGCCCAGATGCACATTCATCGCCTGCACGGCGGCACCGCTGGCGCCCTTGCCGAGGTTGTCCAGTCGGCTCATCACCAGCACTTGCGTGTCGGACGCGAACACGAAGAGATCCACGCGGTTGGTGTCGTTGCAGGCCTGCACATCGAAGAAGCCGGCTTCCAGCGTGGCGGCGTCGCGCAGCGGCATGACGTTGATGAAGCGTTCGCCGGCGTAGTGCGCAGCCAGGGCGGCGTGCACGGCCTCCGGCGTCGTACCGGGCGCAAGCTGGCTCAGCTGCAGCGGCACGCTGACCGTCAAGCCCTTGTAGAAGCTGCTGACGATGGGCATGAACACCGGCGGCGTGGCCAGGCCGGTGTGGGCCATCATCTCCGGCAGATGCTTGTGCTTGAGGCCCAGGCCATAGGGGCGCGGCGCCTGCAGGTGGGCCGGCAGCGGCTGCTGCTGGTACTCGGCAATCATGCTCTTGCCGCCGCCGGAGTAGCCGGTGATGGACGTGGCCGTCACGGCCGCGTCGCGCGGCAGCAGGCCGGCATCCACCAGGGGCCGCACCGCCAGGATGAAGGCGCTGGCGTGGCAGCCCGGGTTGGCAATGCGCTTGCTGGCCTGGATGGCGCCGCGCTGGCCGCGGGCCAACTCCGGCAGACCGAAGGCCCAGCCCGGCGCGGTGCGGTGGGCGGTGCTGGCGTCGATCAGGCAGGTGTTGGGGTTGTTGACCATGAAGGCCGCCTCGCGCGAGGCCGCGTCCGGCAGGCACAGGAAGGCCACATCCGCCGCGTTGAGCAGGCGCGAGCGCTCGGCCGGGTCCTTGCGCTTGTCGGGGTCGATCTTCAGGACCTCGATGTCGCTGCGCGCCGCGAGGTATTCATGGATCCGCAGACCCGTCGTGCCCTCTTGTCCATCCACAAACACACGGTAAGTCATCGCCACTTCCTCGCTGAAATCTCATCCCTCTTCGGGAAAGCCCGAAGCATAGACGGTGACGATTACCCACGGTGATGGCCGTCGCGCGCCCACAGCCCGCCGGTATGCTGCGCGCCCTCGTCCACATCAACCCTCACGAGTCCTGCATGTCGGCCTCTGCCCGCGTTTTGATCGCCACCGCCGCTTTCGTCGCGCTGTTGAGCGGCTGCGCCAGCCCGGTTCGCACCGAGCCCGTGAGCTTCACGCCGCTGGCTACGCAGCCTGCCCAAGTGGTGCAGCTGCGACAGGAGGCCACGGCCACGCTCGCCACCGGGTACCCGCGCACCCTCAAGGCGGGCAGCCAATGGCGCCTGGCCGGCAGCGTGGCGCAGGGTCAGGTCTACCGGCCCGTCAACACGGTCTTCACCATCGAAGGCCGCCATGTCCACGAGGCCTACCTCGTGGTGTCCAGCGGCAAGTTGCTGGGCTTCTACCTGCCGGGTGAAGCCCAGTACGCCGCACTTGAAACCCCCGTCCCCCTGTCCTTCGGAGATCTCCAGTGATTCGTCGCCTCATCCTTGCCGCCGCCCTCGTCAGCACTGCCGCCCTCACGGGTTGCGCCACCGGTCCGAAGTACTCGGAGATGTCCAGCACCATCCCCGCCATGAAGGCCGGTGAAGGTCGCGTGTACTTCTTCCGCTCTGACTCGATGCTCGGCGCGGCCATCCAGCCCGAGGTGCGGCTGAACAACGTCGTCGTCGGGGAGTCCAAGCCGGGTGGCTTCTTCTACGTCGACCGCCCTGCGGGCAGCTTCTCCGCAGCCGCCTCCACCGAGACCGAGAAGACGCTGTCCTTCACCCTGGACGCTGGCGAAACCAAGTACGTGCGCACCTCGCCGAGCATGGGCCTGCTGGTTGGCCGCATCCAGCTCGAGTTGGAAGACCCCACCAAGGCCATGGCCGAGATCCAGAAGCTGAGCTTCACGCCGCTGGTCAAGAAGTAAGCGAGCCGACGGCGCGCCGCCGCAGCAGGCAGCCCGCGCGCCGTCTACAGTCTGCCGGCCATGAAGACGCCCCGCATCCTCCTGCTGCCCGGGTGGCAGAACTCCGGCCCCGAACATTGGCAAAGCCGCTGGGAGCGCCTGCACGGCGACCAGCGCGTAGAGCAGCACGACTGGCACTGGCCCCGGCGCGGCGACTGGATGGCGCGGCTGGACGAGGTGCTGCTACAGGACGATGCGCCCGCGGTGCTGGTCGCGCATTCGCTCGGCTGTCAGCTCGTCGCGAGCTGGGCCGAGCATTCGCAGCACACCGCCCGCGTGAAAGGCGCACTGCTCGTCGCGCCGCCTGACACCGAGCGCGAAGACACGCCGCCCCAGCTGCACAACTGGCGGCCCATCCGCCGCACGCGCCTGCCCTTCCCCAGCATTGCCGTCATCAGCAGCGACGACCCCTACGGCGCGGCCGAGCGGAGCACCCAGATGGCGGCCGACTGGGGCAGCAGCGTCGTCATCGCCGGGCCACGTGGCCACCTGAATGCCGACTCGGGCCTGGGCGACTGGCCCGAGGGCCGCGCGCTGCTCGCGGGCCTGCTCAAGGCCTGAACGACAATCCGCCCCCATGGCGACCAAGAAACCCAAAGGCCTCGGCCTCGGCCTCGAAGCCCTGCTCGGCCCCAAAGTCAGCGACACCCCCGCGCCCGAACGCGAGGGCACGCCCAGCACGCTCAAGCTGGAGCAGCTGCAGGCCGGCAAGTACCAGCCGCGCACCCGCATGGATGAGGGCTCGCTCTACGAGCTGGCCGAGAGCATCAAGGGCCAGGGCATCATGCAACCGATCCTGGTTCGCCCGATCACGCCCAACGGCGCGGTGGGCTACGAGATCATCGCGGGCGAGCGGCGCTTCCGGGCGGCCAAGCTCGCCGGGCTGCGCGAGGTGCCGGTGCTGGTCAAGGCGGTGCCCGACGAGTCGGCCGCCGCCATGGCCCTGATCGAGAACATCCAGCGCGAAGACCTGAACCCGCTGGAAGAG